>NZ_JACNME010000009.1 GCF_014270065.1 Quadrisphaera sp. RL12-1S
CGCGCGTTCGGGGCCGCCGCGCGCGACGCCGTGGCCGCGCGGGCCGGGCTGCGGCTGCCCGCCCCGGCCACGCCCGCGAGCGCCGTGCCGGCCGGGGTGTCGAACGGGGTGGAGGGCACCACGCCGTACCTGACGCCCAACACCGACTTCTACCGCATCGACACCGCCCTCACGGTGCCCGCGATCGACCCGTCCACGTGGTCGCTGCGGGTGCACGGGATGGTGGAGCAGGAGGTGGAGATCTCCTTCGAGGAGCTCCTGGGCATGCCCCTGACCGAGGAGCGCGTCACCCTGACGTGCGTCTCCAACGAGGTGGGCGGCGGGCTGGCGGGCAACGCCACGTGGCTGGGCGTGCCGGTGGCCGAGGTGCTCGGCCGGGCGCGGCCGCGGTCCGGCGCGGACATGGTGCTCTCGAGCAGCAGCGACGGGTTCAGCGCCTCCACGCCGCTGGGCGCGCTCACCGACCCCTCGCGGGGGGCGCTGCTGGCGGTGGGCATGAACGGCGAGCCGCTGCCGCTGGAGCACGGCTTCCCCGTGCGGATGGTGGTGCCGGGCCTGTACGGCTACGTCTCCGCCACCAAGTGGGTGGTGGACCTGGAGGTCACGCGGTTCGCGGACGCCACCGCGTACTGGACCACGCGCGGCTGGTCCGCGCAGGGACCGATCAAGACGGCGTCCCGGATCGACGTGCCGAAGGGCTTCGCCCAGGTGCCGCGGGGCACCGTGGCCGTGGGCGGGGTGGCGTGGGCGCAGACCCGCGGCATCGCCGCCGTGCAGGTGCAGGTGGACGACGGCCCGTGGCAGGAGGCGAAGCTCGCCGCGGAGGACGGCCTGGACACCTGGCGGCAGTGGTCGTACGCGTGGGACACCTCCTCGGTCAGCTCCGGTCCGCACACGCTGCGGGTACGGGCGACCGACGGCACGGGCGCGGTGCAGACGGGCGAGCGGGCCGAGCCGGCCCCCGACGGCGCCACCGGCTGGCACTCGGTGTCGGTCACCGTGCAGTAGCGGGCAGCAGCGGGCCTCAGCACCAGTCCCCGCGGCGGGCGGCTCCGAACCCCTGCCAGACGACGCCCCAGACGACTCACCCGACGACGCCGACCACCACGAGGCCCCGGCCACCCGCACCGCGCGGGAGGCCGGGGCCTCGTTGCGCCGATCGGGCGTTGGACAACTCGTGACCCGATCGTGACCCATCCCTGCGGCGAGCGGCTGCGAACCCCCGGTGTCAGCAAGCCCGAGCCGCCGACCGGTGGCCCGACACGGAGGTAGAACCCATGAAGCGCTCCCTCACCACCGCCTTCTCCGTCTCCGCCAGCGCCCTGCTCGTGGTCGGCCTGGCCGCGTGCGGCGGCGGCTCGACGAGCGCCGGCGGCGGGATGTCGTCCTCGAGCTCGATGTCGCCGTCGGACTCCATGACCTCCTCGGCCGCCCCCTCGGACTCCATGAGCTCCTCGGCCACGGCCAGCGACGCCGCCATGTCCGGCCCGGTGGGCCCCGGCTGCGCGAGCTACGCCGCGATGGTGCCGAGCGGCGCCGGCTCGGTCTCGGGCATGGCGACCGCCCCCGTGGCCACCGCCGCCAGCAACAACCCGCTGCTCACCACCCTCGTCTCGGCGGTGTCCGGCAAGCTCAACCCCAGCGTCAACCTGGTGGACACGCTGAACGGCGGCCAGTTCACCGTCTTCGCCCCGGTGGACGACGCCTTCAAGAAGGTCGACGCGACCACCCTGGAGAAGCTGAAGACCGACCCGGCGCTGCTGCAGAAGGTCCTCACCTACCACGTGGTGTCCGGCCAGCTCAGCCCCCAGCAGGTCATCGGCATGCAGAAGACCGTCGAGGGCCAGACCGTCGACGTGACCGGCACCGCCGACAACCTCAAGGTCAACGGCGCCCAGGTCATCTGCGGCGGCGTGAAGACCGCCAACGCCACCGTGTACCTCATCGACGGCGTGCTGACCCCGCCGGCCAGCTGACCCGCCCGGCCGTCCGCGGCTGACGTCCGGCCCCGCCACCCGCCCGGGTGGCGGGGCCGTCGTCGTCCCGCCGCCCGAGCGGGTGGCGGCGCGCGTGGGGCAGGCTGGGGCCGTGGACGCCGCGGCCCAGGTGGTGGAGATCGCGGGGCGCCGCGTGCGGCTCACGCACCTCGACCGGGAGCTGTGGCCCGGCGGTCCCGGCCGGCGGGCCACCACCAAGGCCGACCTGGTCAGCTACCTGCTGGACGTGGCGCCGGCGCTCCTGCCGCAGCTGGCCGACCGGCCCGTGACGCGGGTGCGCTGGCCGCAGGGGGTGGGCGGCCCGCGCTTCTTCGAGAAGAACGTCCCCTCCGGCACGCCGCGGTGGGTGCGCACGGTGGACCTGGAGGGCACCGGTGGCGGGCGCTGGGGCTCGTCATCGGCGCAGGACGACGACGGCGGCGGCCCGGTCACGCACCCGCTGGTGGACGACGAGGCCGGCCTGGTGTGGCTGGCCAACCTGTCGGCGCTGGAGCTGCACACCCCGCAGTGGCGCCTCGACGGCTCGGGCGCCGGCAGCGGGCGGCGGGATCCGGACCGCCTCGTCGTGGACCTCGACCCCGGGCCCGGCACCGGTCTGGCGGAGTGCTCCGAGCTGGCGGTGCTGGTGGCGGAGCGGCTGGCCGACGACGGGCTGGTCGCCGTCCCCGTCACCTCCGGCAGCACGGGGATGCAGCTGTACGCGCCGATCAGCGGTGAGCAGGACGCCGCCGTCGTCTCCGCCTACGCCAGGCGGCTCGCCGAGGGCCTCGCGAAGGACCACGCGTGGGTGACCGCCGTGATGGCCAAGGACGTGCGGCGCGGCAAGGTGCTCATCGACTGGAGCCAGAACAACGGCGCCAAGACCACCATCACGCCGTGGTCGCCGCGGGGACGGGACCACCCGCAGGCGGCGGTGCCGCGCAGCTGGGACGAGCTGGGCGACGACCTGTTCCAGCTGACGCTGTCCGAGGCCGCCGAGCGGTTCGCCGCGGACGGCGACCCGTTGGCCGGCGTCCTCACCCCCGGCGCCCCGCCCGGCCCGCGCCTGCCCGAGCGCTGACGCCCGCCTCTGCGCGGGAGGGGCTCAGCGGCCGACGGCGTAGCCCTGGGCGCCGCGGGGGTTGGCTGCGGCGCGGACCCAGCCTCCGTCCAGGGCCACCGCGGACAGCCGTCCCAGCGACCACCCGTCCACCACCTGCGCGTCCCACCCGCGCCGGCGCAGCCGCTCGGCGAGGCCGTCGCCGAACCTGCCCTCCAGCAGCAGCCGGCCCGGCGCCGCCTGCCGCGGCCAGAACGAGCTGGGCGCGGTCTCGGTGTGGAAGGTCGGGGCGTCCACGGCGGCCTGCAGCGCGGTCTCGACAGGCTCCTTCCCCGCGCGGGCCCGCTCGGCGGCGTGCACGACCCGCAGCACGAACGGCACCTGCCAGGCGTCCTGCTGGTCGCCGCCGGGGGTGCCGAGCGCCATCCACGGCTCGTCGTCGCGCAGCAGCAGCGTCGGGGACAGGGTGGTGCGGGGACGGCGCCCCGGGCGCAGCGTCGAGCCGAGCGCGGAGCCCCACCGCGCCGCGGCCGACCGCGAGCGCGGAGACCCGCCACCGGTCACACCGGCGGTGCCGGGTCCGGCGGGCAGCCAGCACATCTGCCCGCGCGTGCCGAGCGCGAACCCCAGCTCGGGGACCACCGGGGAGCTCTGCAGCCACCCGCCGCTGGGGGTGGCGGAGACGAGGTTGCCCCAGCGGTCGGCCACGTCGACGTGGACGGTGTCGCCGCGGCCCAGCTCCTCGCGCCGGTCGACGGTGGGCTCGCCGACCGCGGCGCCCGCGCCGGAAGCGTCCACGCGCGGTGGCGCGGGCAGCTGCGGCAGCCGCCGGGAGGTCCCGCCGGGCCACCCGGGCTGCAGCTCGCCGTCCGCGCGCTCACCGAGCAGCGCGCGCCGGGAGGCCGTGTACGCCGGGTCGAGCAGCTCGGCGACGGCGGGCACGTCCACGCCGTCCTCCTCGGCGCCGACCGGGTCGCCGTACCAGGCCTCGCGGTCGGCGCTGGCCAGGTCGAAGGCGGCGGCGCAGGCGTGGACCCAGGCGTCGTCGTCCTCGGAGAGCGGGTCGGGCGGGCCGTCCGCGCCGAGCTGGCCGTCCAGCAGCGCGAGGGTCTGCAGGAGCACCGGCCCCTGGCCCCAGGTGCCGGTCTTGACGACCTGCACCCCGCGGTACTCCCCCAGCGCAGGCTCCTCGACGGTCGCCTCCCACCCCGCCAGGTCGGAGCCGCGCAGCAGCCCGGGGTGCACGGCGCCGGTGGCGTCGCGCCAGCTGGTCGTCGAGAAGAACGCCTCGACGGCGTCGGCCACCTCCCCGCGGTACCAGTGCTCGCGGGCGGCCTCGTACTGCGCGTCCCGGTCGGAGCCGGCGGCCTCCGCGGCGGCCAGCACCCGGTCGTAGGTGTCGGCCAGGGCCGTCAGGCGCAGCCGGGACCAGGGCCGCGGGGCGCGGGCTCCGCCGTCGTCCCCGGTGAGGTAGGTGGCGGCCGAGGTGCTCCACGCGCCCGGGCCATCGGTGAACAGCGGCGTCACCGACTCCAGGGTCGCGGCGACGCGCGGCAGCACGGGCGCGCCGTGGCGGGCGTAGCCGATGGCGGGCTCGAGCACGTCCCGCAGCCGCCACGTGCCCCACCGCTGCAGCAGGACCGTCCAGGCGCCGAACGCGCCGGGGACCGTCGCGGGGAGCAGCCCGGAGCCCGGGACGGCGGTCAGCCCCAGGTCGGCGAACGCCTGCGGCGTCGCGGCGGCGGGGAGGGCGCCCTGGCCGCACACCACGTGCGCGCCGCCGTCGGCGCCGCCCGCAGCGGACCACAGCACCACCGGCATGTCGCCGCCCGGCCCGTTGAGGTGCGGCTCCACCACCTGCAGCACGAACCCGGCGGCCGCGGCGGCGTCGAAGGCGTTGCCGCCGCGCTCCAGCACCCCCATCCCGACCTGGCTGGCCAGCCAGTGGGTCGAGGCGACGGCGCCGAAGGTGCCGGTGATCTCGGGACGGGTGGTGGTGAGGGGCACGCCCCCACTCTCACCCACCCCGCACGGCGACGCTCAGGCGGCGTCGAGCTCCGGCAGGTACCCGCCCCACAGGGGGCTGCGGTGCTCGCTGCCTCGCAGCAGCCACGCGGCGCCGTGCGGGGCGCGCAGGCGCACGCGCAGCTGCCAGCCCATCTCCTCCGGCGTCCGGTCGCCCTTGACGCCGTTGCAGCGCAGGCAGCACGCCACGAGGTTCTCCCAGGTGTCGCGGCCGCCCCGGCTGCGCGGGAGCACGTGGTCGACGGTGGTCGCGGGGCGGCTGCAGTACGCGCAGCGGTGGCCGTCGCGGCGCAGCACGCCTCGCCGCGAGACGGGCACGGCCCGCCCGAACGGCACCCGCACGTACCGGTTGAGCACGATGACGGCGGGCCGGGGCAGCGTCGCCCGCGTCGAGGCGACGGGCACCTCGTCGGCGACGACGACGTTCGCCTTGCCGGCCAGCACCAGCACCAGCGCCCGCCGCAGCGGGACCACCGCCAGCGGCTCGTAGCCGGCGTTGAGCACCAGGGTCCTCACGGTGCCACCCCCTCGTCGTGGTTCGTCAGCGGGCTCGTGGAGGTCGGGGACGCGACGGCGCGTCATGGGAAGGGCCGGTCGAGGGGCCCCGGAACGAGAACAGGCGCCGTCCCGCGAGGGACGGCGCCTGGTGTCAGGGCGGTGTGGCTGGCCGGGCTGCTGGCGCGGCGCGCGCTGCTGCGCGCGGCACTGCACCTGCTGGCCCCAGCGCTGCTGCCGGGGACGGGCTGGCCGTGGTGGTGCCGGCTGGGATGGTGGAGGCGCTGCCTGCAGGCGAGCCCGCACGGCGCAGGGCGGTGCAGGACGCTCAGGCCTGCGAGCGCCCCGCTCAGCGGATGTGGCGGCACCACGGGTAGGACTCTACGTCGCCCGGGTGCCCGGCAGCCCGCGCTTCACCCGTTGTTCTCGTCACGGGCTGGTCACGGGCTGGTCGCTCAGGCGACGCGGGTGAAGATGACCGAGGAGGACCAGACGTCGTGCACGTCGATGGTCTTGCCGGTGCGCGGGGCGTCGATCATCTTCCCGCCGCCGAGGTAGATCCCGTTGTGGTACACCCCGCCCTTGCCGGTGAAGGAGATGATGTCGCCGGCCTTGGCGTCGGAGGCGGACACGCGGGTGCCGGCGCTGGCTTGCTGCGCGGCGGTGCGGGGCAGGTCCTTGCCGACCTGGGCGTAGACGTAGCGGACGAAGCCGGAGCAGTCGAAGCCGGCGGGGGTGGTGCCGCCGAAGCGGTACTTGATGCCGGTGTAGCGCTTGGCGATGTCGATCACCGAGGCGCCGGACGCGGTCGCGCCGGGCGCCGGCGCGGCGGTGCCGTCGTCGCTGGGCTCCGGGGGGCCGGCGTCGACGTTGGGGTCGTCGGCGGTGGAGTCGGTGCTGGCGACGCGGCTGGCGTCGCGGGCGTCCTTGGCGGCCTGGAACCGGTCCGCGGCGCGGGAGGCGCGCTGGGCGACGGCGGCGCGCTCACCGGCGGTGACCTGCGCGTCGTGCTGGTACTGGGCGGCGTCGACGGTGGTGAGCGAGGTGAGCGCGAAGCTCACCTGCGCCTGCGCGGGGGCCTTCACCGAGGAGGCTCCGGCGACGGCGGTGGAGCTCTGCGTGGCGGGCGAGGAGTCCTGCGGGGCGTCGGTGGGCGCGGCGATGGCCGGCATGCCCATGGTCACGAGCAGCCCGCCGCTGACGGCGATGACGGCGGAGCGGCGGCCGACGGTGGTGGCGTTGGTCGCGACGGCGCCGCCGATCACGGTCAGCGGGGTGCGCGTCCTGACGGGACGGCGGTGACGTGCTGCGGTCCGGCTGCTCGCGGACATCTCGACCACTCGGCCTCTCCGTCGCCTGCGGGGTGAGCTGTCGGGTTCGGGCGAGAGGTCTGCGCCCGGCGCGCACCACCCGGGGTCACCGGGCGGGGTGCGCTCTCAACCCCGAGGAGCTCCCGCTTGGAGGAGCCCCGTGGTGCGTGGGTCCCCCGCCCCTGCCAGCGGTGTCCGCCTGACCGCGCCCGGTGGCAGGGCTCAGCGCCCGGTGCGGACCTCGTGAGGTGTCTCTCGAGGCAGGACTGACAGTAGTGACGCGTGACTCTGCGTCCCGGGAACTCAGGAACGTGGCTAAACGTGACCTGGGTCACACACCGGTGACGAAGACGTGGACGGCCACGTCGTCGGGCAGCACCTCACCCGGCTCGCCCACCAGCACGCCGCCGGACACCCGCTGCACGCGCACCGAGCCGCCGGGGCGCAGGCCCAGCGCGGACAGCCGGTGCATGGCGCCGGTGTCGGCCTGCGCGGGCTCGCCGACCCGGCGGACCTGCACGTCGACGGGGGCGGCACCGGCGGCCGCCACGAGCGTGCGCAGACCGTCGAGGGTGTCGGGGACGTCCACCCCGCCGATCTCGGCCAGCCCCGGGATGGGGTTGCCGTACGGGTCCTCCGTGGGCGCCTCGAGCAGGTCGAGCAGGCGGCGCTCGACGCGCTCGCTCATGACGTGCTCCCACCGGCAGGCCTCGTCGTGGACGTACTCCCACTCCAGGCCGATGACGTCGATGAGCAGGCGCTCGGCCAGGCGGTGCTTGCGCATCACCTGCGTGGCGCGCTCGCGGCCCAGCGCCGTGAACTCCAGGTGCCGGTCACCGCTGACCACCACGAGCCCGTCGCGCTCCATGCGCGCCACCGTCTGGGAGACGGTGGGGCCGCTCTGCTGCAGGCGCTGGGCGATCCGCGCGCGCAGCGGGACGGTGCCCTCCTCCTCCAGCTCGAAGATGGTCTTGAGGTACATCTCGGTGGTGTCGATGAGGTCGCTCACGCCGCCCACCCCTTCCGTGCCGGTCCTCCCGGCAGCCTAGTTGCCGGTGATCGTGCGCCGGTCGGGACCGGTGTACGCCGACAGCGGGCGGATCAGGGCGTTGGCCTCCACCTGCTCGCGCACGTGCGCGGTCCACCCGAGCACCCGGGCCATGACGAACAGCGGCGTGAACACCTCGGTGTCGAAGCCCATGAGCGCGTACGCCGGCCCGCTGGGGTAGTCGAGGTTCGGGCGGATGCCCGTGGCCTCGGCCATCGCGGTCTCGATCGCGGCGTACAGCTCGGCGAGGTCGGCCCGGCCCTCCCGCTCGACCAGGACGTCGAGCGCGGCCTTCATGGTGGGCACGCGGGAGTCGCCGGTCTTGTAGACGCGGTGCCCGAAGCCCATCACCTTGCGCTTCTCCGCCCGCGCTGCCGCCACCCACTCGGCCGCCCGGTCGGCGGTGCCCACCTCGGCGAGCACGCCCATGACGGCCTCGTTCGCGCCGCCGTGCAGGGGGCCCTTGAGCGCGCCGACGGCCGCGGTGATCGCGGAGTGGTAGTCGGCGAGCGTGCTCGTCACCACCCTTGCCGTGAAGGTCGAGGCGTTGAAGGAGTGCTCGGCGTAGAGCACCATCGACACCTCGAAGGCGCGCACGACCTCCGGTGCCGCCTCCTCGCCGAAGGTCGCCTGCAGGAACGCCGCGCACCAGCCGAGGTCGGTGCGCAGCGGCAGCGGCTCCAGGCCGCGGCGGCGCCTCTGGATGCGCGCCACCACCGCCGGCAGCTGCGCGAACAGCTGCAGGGCCCGGGCGAGGTCGTCCTCGCGGGTGCGCTCCTCCGGCGCCAGGGTCGGCCAGGTGGCGCCGATGGCGCTGACCGCGGTGCGCACGAGGTCCATCGGGTGCGCGTCGGCCGGCAGGGCGTCGAGGACGGCGACGACGGCGTCGGGCAGCGCCCGCTGCGCCCGCTCGGCGCGCTCGAAGGCCACCAGCTGGTCGGTGGTGGGCAGCTCGCCGTACCAGAGCAGGTGGGCGACCTCCTCGAGGCTGCAGCGGGCGGCCAGGTCCTGCACCGGGTAGCCGCGGTAGAGCAGCTCGGAGGGTCCCCCCTGCTCGTCAGTCGGTGCCGTCACCGAGGACACCTGGGTGGTGTCGACGACGACGCCGGCCAGGCCCCGCTTGATCTCCTGCTCGCTCACGCCTGCACGCCCTTCTCGCCGTCCGGGACCTCGAAGGTGAACACGTCGGCGTCGAAGTCGGAGTAGCCGGCGTAGTCGATGAGCTCGTAGAGCCGTGCGCGCGTCAGCATCGACGGCACCTCCCCCTGCAGGGTCCCGGTGGTCGCGAGCGCGTCCAGCGCCCGCTCGACGGCGCCCATCGCCGTCCGCAGCAGGCTGACGGGGTGGAGCGCGATCCGCACGCCGACGTCGGCCAGCTGGGAGTGCGTGAACAGCGGCGCCTTGCCGAACTCGGTGATGTTCGCCAGCACGGGCACGTCCACCGCGGCGATGACGCGCTCGTAGTCGGCCAGGGACGCCATCGCCTCGGGGAACACGGCGTCCGCGCCGGCGTCCACGTAGGCCTTCAGCCTGTCGACGGCGGCGTCCAGGCCCTCCACCGCGCGGGCGTCGGAGCGGGCCATGACCAGCAGGTCGGGGTCGCGCCGGGCCCGCACGGCCGCGGCGATGCGCTGGGCGGCCACGTCCCGGCTGACCACCTGCTTGCCGTCGAGGTGGCCGCAGCGCTTGGGGTTGACCTGGTCCTCCAGGTGCAGCCCGGCCACCCCGGCGTCCTCCAGCACCTGCACGGTGCGGGCGACGTTCATGGGCTCCCCGAAGCCGGTGTCGGCGTCGACGAGCACCGGCAGGTCGGTGGTGCGGGCCACCTGCGCGGCGCGCTCGGCCACCTCCGTCAGCGTGGTGAGGCCGATGTCGGGCAGGCCCAGCTCCGCGGAGACCACGGCGCCGGAGACGTAGACGCCCTCGAAGCCCTTGCCCGCCACGAGGGAGGTGGACAGCGGCGTGAACGCCCCGACGAACCGCTGGAGGTCCCCGCTGGCCAGCCCCGCGCGCAGGGCCTGCCGCTTGCTCGACGCCGTCTGCGGAGCGTGCAGCATCAGAAGATCCCCCCGGCGGGCGTGGCGGTGCGAGCCCGCACGGTCAGCCCCGAGAGCTCGCCGGGCTCCAGCTCGGGCAGGCGCTGGGCGACGTCGAGGAAGCGCTCCACCTCGTCGTCGTCGAGCACGCCCTCGGCGAGGGTGCGGAACTTGGCCACGTAGTCGGCGCGGGCGAACGGCCGGGCGCCCGCGGGGTGGGCGTCGGCGACGGCGATCTCCTCGACCACCCGGCTGCCGTCGACCAGCTCGGCCTCCAGGCGGCCGCCGAAGGCCCGCTTCAGGGGGTCGGGGTCGTGGTAGCGGCGGGTCCACTCCGGGTCCTCCACCGTGGTGACCTTCCGCCACAGGTCGACGGTGTCCGGGCGGCCAGCGCGCTCGGGGGTGTAGCTGCGCTCGTGGTGCCAGCCGCCGTCCTGCAGGGCCACCGCCACGATGTACGGGATCGAGTGGTCGAGGGTCTCCCGCGAGGCCGTCGGGTCGTACTTCTGGGGGTCGTTCGCCCCGGACCCGATGACGTGGTGGGTGTGGTGGCTGGTGTGCAGCACGATCGAGCTCACCTGCGACGGGTCGCGCAGCGCGGGGTGCTGCGCGCCGAGGCGGCGGGCGAGGTCGATCCAGGCCTGCGCCTGGTACTCCGCGGAGTGCTCCTTGGTGTAGCTGTCGAGGATCCCGCGCCGCTGCTCCCCCGGCTCGGGGAGCGGCACCTCGTAGACGTGGCCGAACCCGGAGAGCAGGCGCGCGATGACGCCGTCCTCCCCCTCGTAGATGGGGGTGGGGCTGGTCTGCCCGCGCACCGCCCTGTCGACGGCCTCGACGGCGGCCTTGCCGGCGAACGCCGGGGCGTGGGCCTTCCAGGTGCTGATCTCGCCCTTGCGCGACTGCCGCGTGGCGGTGGTGGTGTGCAGCGCCTGGCCGATGGCGTGGAAGACCTGCAGAGGCGGCAGGCGCAGCAGCGCGCCCAGCCCCGCGGCGGCCGAGGGGCCCAGGTGGGCGACGTGGTCGATCTTGTGCTCGTGCAGGCAGATGCCGCGCACGAGGTCGATCTGCACCTCGTAGGCGGTGACCAGCGCCCGCACCACGTCCGCGCCGGTGACCCCGCCGAAGGGCCCCTGGCTCGCGGCCAGGTGCTGGGCGACGGCGACGACGGGCGGGATGTTGTCGCCCGGGTGGGAGTAGTCGGCGGCGAGGAAGGTGTCGTGGAAGTCCAGCTCGCGCACCGCCACGCCGTTGGCCCACGCCGCCCACTCCGGGCCGTAGCGGCCGGGCGCGCCGTGGACCGTGGAGCCGGTGCCCTGGCTGGGCGCGGCCCCGGACGTTGGGTGGGCCATCGCCTGCGCGCGGGCGGCGACGACGGGAGCGCGGCTCAGCGAGGCGGTGGCCACGGCGGCGTCGTCGATGACGCGGTTGACGACCATGTCGACGACGTCGCTGTCGATGGAGTCGAGGCTCCCGCCGCGTGCCGTGTCCGCGGCGAGCTGGGCCAGCTTCCACGCCAGCTGCTCCTCGCGCGGCAGGTTCTCGTCGCTGCGGTGGGCTCGGACCTGGTGGGTCTGCACGCCGTCACGCTAATCCGGGGCCGCTGCGGTGGCCGAGGCGCTCCCCGTGCGCGACGCTCCCCGCGTGACCTCCACCGTGCTCTGGCTGCGCCGCGACCTGCGCCTGCGCGACCACCCGGCGCTGCTCGCGGCGGCGCAGGAGGCGGGCGGCTCCGGCGTCCTGCCGCTCTTCGTGCTCGACCCCGCCCTGCTCGGCCCGGCCGGACCCACGCGCACCGCGTGGCTGTTCCGGTCGCTGCGGGCCTGGTCGGCCAGCGCCGACGGCGCCCTGGTGGTGCGGTCCGGGAAGCCCGAGGATGTCGTCCGCCAGGTCGCCCGCGAGGTGGGCGCGGAGCGCGTCCACGTCACCGCCGACGCCGGCCCCTACGGCCGCGCCCGCGACGAGCGCGTCGAGGCCGCGCTCGAGACCGACGGCGTGGGGCTGGTCCGCACCGGCACGCCCTACGCCATCGGCCCCGGCACGGTGGTGAAGGGCGACGGCACCCCCTTCCAGGTGTTCACCCCGTTCTCCAAGGCGTGGACGGCCCACGGCCACCCCGAGCCCGCGGCCTCCCCGCCCAGCGACCTGCGGTGGGTGCGCCGCGTGGAGGGCGAGGACGTCCCGGACGACCCCGACCTGGGTGACCTCACCCTCCCCGACGTGGGCGAGGAGGCCGCGATGCGCCGCTGGGAGGCGTTCGCCGACCGCCTGGACGCCTACGACACCGACCGCGAGCGCCCCGACCGAGACGGGACCTCCCAGCTGTCCGCGCACCTCAAGTACGGCGAGGTGCACCCGCGGACGCTGCTCGCCGAGCTCGCGGCGAGCCCCCACGGGTCGACGAAGGGCGGGCAGACGTTCCGCACCGAGCTCATCTGGCGGGAGTTCTACGCCGACGTGCTCTGGCACCGGCCCGACTCGGCCCGCGAGTACTACCGGCCGCAGCTGGCGGGCATGCGCTTCGACTCCCCCGCGCGCGGTGACGGGAAGGCGCACCTGGAGGCCTGGGAGGAGGGGCGCACCGGCTTCCCGTTCGTCGACGCCGGCATGCGTCAGCTGCGCACCGAGGGCTGGGTGCACAACCGGGTGCGCATGGTGGTGGCCAGCTTCCTGGTCAAGGACCTGCACCTGGAGTGGCAGCACGGCGCGCGGTACTTCATGCGGTGGCTGCGCGACGGCGACCTCTCCTCCAACAACCACGGCTGGCAGTGGACCGCCGGGTCCGGCACGGACGCGGCGCCGTTCTTCCGGGTGTTCAACCCGGTCAGCCAGGGCGAGAAGTTCGACCCGGACGGCGAGTACGTGCGCCGCTACGTGCCCGAGCTGCGCCACCTGGCCGGGAAGGCGGCCCACTCCCCGTGGGACCACGCCGGCGGGTACGACCACGGCTACCCGCAGCGGATCGTCGACCACAAGGCCGAGCGCGAGGAGGCGCTGGCCCGCTACGCGGCGGTGCGCTCCTGACGGGTGCCCCGCGGGCCGTCAGCGGGCCAGGCGCTGCCGGTCCCGGGGCATGCGCACGCCCTCCAGCTCGACCTGGCGGAACTCCTCGCGCACGTGCTCGACGTGGTGGCGGCGCTCGTCGTCCCGGGCGCACCGGGCCACCGACGCGAGCCCGTCGAGCAGGGCGCAGGTGACGCGCACGTCGGCACCGGCGTACCCGGTCAGCTCGAGGTAGGGCTCGAGGTAGTCCTCGAAGGTGGGCAGGCGAGCGGTGACGCTCACCTGTCCGCGCGCGACCGTGGTGGAGGGCGGCAGGTCGCGCGCGGCGATGTCCTCCAGCAGCGCCCTGAGGTAGCCGAGGCAGGTGATCGCCGTGCTGGGGTCGTTGATGCCCGAGGAGAGGGCCCGCAGCGTGATGTCCACCAGCTGCCGCACCCCGAAGGCGGGGTCGGCGCGCAGCTCGCGCTCGCGCGCCACGACGACGGCTGCGCGCACGGCGGCCGTCGCCCGGTCGTCCGGGGCACCGCCGGGGCCCTCCACCCGGGCGAGGACGGTGGTGGGGGTGACGAACTCCCCCGGGGCGGCGAGGTAGGTCACCCGCAGCGCTCGCCCACCGGGCCCACCGGGCCCGCCGGGCCTGTCGAGCCGGTCGAGCAGCTCGTCGAGGTCGACACCGCGCACGTACCCGGTGCGGGTGGACCTCACCTCGCCGCCCCCGGTCAGGGGTCCGGGCCCGGCCGCTGCCCCGGGCTCGGCGTGCGGGTCGGCGCCGTGGAGGCCGGCCACCGCCGCCGCAGTGGTGCGGGCGATCCGGGCCGCCATCGTGGAGACCTGGATGGTCTGCGACATGGCGTGGATGAAGACGACCAGCAGGACCATCCCGACCACCGTCAGCAGGATGGACAGCAGCACGCCCAGCGAGGGCACGAAGGGGTCGTTCTCGTCGGCCGGTGCCCGCACCGTCACGAGCACGACCAGGCAGTACAGGAAGATCGCGATGAAGCTGCCCAGCACCACCTGCGACAGCCGGGACGACAGGAAGCCGCGCACGGTGCGCGGCGTGTACTGGTTGGAGAGCAGCTGCAGGGTGACGATCGTCAGTGACGACGTGAGGCTCGCGATGGTGATGAACGAGCCGGAGATCGACCCCAGGATGGTCCGGGCCGAGTCGGGGCTGATGTAGAGGGTCGGGAAGACCCCGGCCTCCCCGTGCGCCTTGTCCACCGCCACCACCGCCACCGCGAGCACCGGTCCTGTCAGCGAGACGAGGCTCGTGAGGAACCAGAAGCCCGAGACGAGGTCGGGGGTGGTCCGCAGCCTGGCCCGGCGCAGCCGCTTCACCAGGGCGCCGCCGCCCGCCACCGTTCCCGAGCGTGTGATCACGGCGGGAAACTAGGGCAGCTCCGGCCTCTCTGCCCGCTGGGCGCCGGCGCCCAGCAGCTGCTCGAGCCCCTCCTCGATGCCGCGCAGGTCGGTGAGCAGCTGCTCGAGGGAGTCCTCGGGCAGCGGCCGCACCCGGGCGAGCTCGGCACGGACCGGGCCCAGCAGCGGCGCGTACTTGGCGGCCAGGCGGCGCACCTGCTCGGGGTGCTCGCTCGCGTGGTGGTGCAGCGAGCCGGCGTTGTCGTAGAGGTCGCTGGTCTTCACCAGCAGCGCGGCGGCGTCACCCCGCACGGCCTCCAGCACGTGCTCGCGGTAGGCGCGCCGGCGCGCCTCCGGGTCCGCGGGCCGCGGGCCGGGCGGGTTGCTCACCGCCTCGACCACCGCCGCCACGCGCGCCCCGAAGGCCGGGGCGATGACGTCGCGCAGCGCGCTCGCCGTGGCCGGCAGGCCCGCCACCTCCAGCAGGGCCGGGGCGGCGTCCTCGACGACGTCGTGCAGCACCGCCGCCACCAGCACGTCGACGTCTCTGACGCCCCAGCGGTGCAGCCTCAGCGCCCCGCGCAGGGGGTGGGTGACGTAGCTGTCGCGCGGGAGGGGGCCGCGGCGGCCGCGGGTGGCGTCCCGGTGGGCGTAGGCGGCGAGCTCCACCGCTCTGCGGACCGCTCCCGCGGCGTCGAGGGGCTCGGCGGCGCGCAGCAGCGCCGCGGTGAGCAGCGCACCCTCCATCTCCTTCAGCGGCAGCTCGGCCAGCACGGCGCCGAGCCGGTCGTCGAGGTCTGCCACGCCCCGGACGCTACGGGACGGGGTCGCGCGCGTCGTAGCGCAGGAAGCCCCGCTGCCAGGCCATGAGGACGACGACGGCGAGCACGCACGCCACGCCGCCGACCACCGCCGCGAGCGCCTCCCCGAGGGCGTCCGCGTCGGCTCCAGCCACGAGGTCGCCGAGGCGGGGACCGCCGGCCACCACCACGATGAACACGCCCTGGAGGCGCCCGCGGGCCCAGTCGGGCGCGGCGGACTGCAGCACGGTCTGGCGGAACACCGAGCTGACGGCGTCGGCGGCGCCGGCCGCGGCCAGGGCGGCGCACGCCCCCCACAGGTGCCACGACGTCCAGGGCACGGCTGTGGTGGTGACGGATCCCGCCGCCCCCGAGGACGAGGGCGCGGCGAGCAGCAGCACCAGGCCGAAGGCCACGATCGCGGCGCCCCACGCCGCCACCGACACCGCGATGGCCACCCCGTGGCGGTGGACGCGGCCCAGCGGACCCGAGACGAGGCTGGCGAGGACGGACCCGACGGCCACGGACGAGGCGAGCACGCCGGCCGTCGTCGCCCCGCCCCCGATGAGCACGGCGCCGACGGCGGGGAACAGGGCGCGCGGCTGGCTGAGCACCATCGCGCAGATGTCCAGCAGGAACGTCATGCGGACGTTGCGCCAGCCCTTGAGCAGGCGCAGGCCCTCCAGCACGCTGGCCAGGCCCGCCCGGCGCGCCCCGCCGACCGGGGGCAGGGGCGGGAGGCTGAGCACGGTGGCCAGCGCCACGAGGAGGGTGACCACGTCGATCGTGTAGGCGGGCCCGAAGCCGACCGAGCCGACCAGCAGGCCGCCCACCAGGGGGCCGACCGTGACGCCGAGGTTCATCGACAGCGTGCCGAGGGCGTTGGCGGCGGGCAGCTGCTCCGCGGGCACGAGCATGGGGATGATCGCGGTGCGCGCCGGGGAGTTCACCGCGAACGCCGCGCTCTGCAGCGCCACCAGCCCGAGCAGCAGGCCGACGGAGCCGACGTCCAGCCACGCCTGGCCCGCGATGAGCACCGAGGCGATCAGCAGCGCCCCCGAGGAGAGCACCACCACGCGGCGGCGGTCGTGCGCGTCGACCAGTGCGCCGCCGTACAGGCCCAGCACCACGAGGGGCACGAAGGACACCAGGCCCACCAGGCCGACGGCGAAGGACGAGCCGGTGAGGTCGTAGACCTGCAGCGCGACGGCGGTGACGCCGAGCTGGCTGCCGACGCCGGCGAGGGTGAGCCCGACCCACAGGCGCCGGTACTCCGGGGAGGAGCGCAGCGGGGCCGTGTCGAGGAGCAGCGCGGACATCGGTGTCCATGGTGCCCCAGGCACCTGTCAGAGGCGTCCCCGTCGCCTCCCAGGGCGTGGAAGAGCCCGCGGGCTCCCCTCCGACCTGGAGGGGGCGTCGCGCTGGACGAGGGCGCGACTCCCGCGGGCTCCGGTGACTGCCTGGGACTAGCAGGCCGTCCGGGTGGCTCACGCTGCCTGACGGCTAGCGGGCAGTCACCTCACGCGTCCGAAGAACAACCACTTCTCGGATCACCTCCTCTCCCGTGTGCCTCCACGCTACGTCCGGTTCCGCGGAGCGTCGAGGGTTTTTCCGCGCCGGGTTCGTCGGCCACGATGGCGGGGTGAGCGACGCCGCCCCCGCCTCCCCCGCCGCGCTGCCGGGCCTCCCCGAGGACTTCGACAGGGTGCTGTGCGTGGTCGCCCACCCCGACGACGTCGAGTACGGCACCGCGGCGGCCGTGGCCCGCTGGACGGCGGCGGGCAAGCAGGTGGTCTACGCCATGGCGACCTCCGGCGAGGCCGGCATCGACACCGTCCCCCCGGCCAAGGCCGGGCCGCTGCGCGAGGCCGAGGAGCTGGCGAGCGCCGGCGCCGTGGGCGTGCGCGAGGTGGAGTTCTTCCACCACCGCGACGGCCGCCTCACCGAGAGCCTCGACCTGCGCAGCGACATCGCCCGCGCGATCCGCCAGCACCGCCCGCACCTCGTCGTCACCACCAACCACCACGACACCTGGGGCCCGGGCACGTGGAACTCCGCCGACCACCGGGCCCTGGGCCGCACGGTGCTCGACGCCGTCGCCGACGCCGCCAACCGCTGGATCTTCCCCGAGCTCGGGCACGAGGGCTTCGCCCCGTGGAAGGGCGTGCGCCGCGTCGTCGTCGCGAACAGCACCTCCCCCACGCACGTCGTCGACATCACCGACACGGTGGAGGCCGGGATCGCGGCGCTGGCGCTGCACGAGGAGTACTTCCGCGCGCTCGACCCGGACGTCCCGGTGCGCCGGCAGGCCGAGAAGGTCTACGAGCAGGTGGTGCGCCGCGACGCCCCGGGCTGGGAAGGTCGCTCCGTGCTGGCCGTGGAGCTCGCCCTCACCCTCTGACTCAGGGCTGGCGGCGGACGACGCGCCAGGCAGAGGCGTCGTCCAGGGGCGCCGGCTCCCCGGTCACCGAGAGGTAGACCAGCCGGTCGTGCAGGCGCGAGCGCCGGCCCACCCACAGCTCCACCTCCACCGGCCGCACGAGGAACCCGCCCCACCCGTCGGGCAGCGGCACCGGGTCGGGCTCGGGGAAGCGGGCGGCCGCCTCCTCGTAGGCGCGCGCCAGCTCCTCCCGCGAGGCCACCGGCGCGCTCTGCTGGGAGGCGTGGGCGCCCAGCTGCGACCCGCGCGGGCGGGAGGCGAAGTAGGCGGCGCTCTCCTCGCGGCTGACCTGCTCGACGTCCCCGCGCACGCGCACCTGCCGCTGCTGCGGGTGCCAGGGCAGCACCAGCGCCGCGTGCGGGGCGGCGGCCAGCTGCCGGGCCTTGGCGGAGCCGAGGTTGGTGTAGAAGACCAAGCCCCGCTCGTCGGCGCCCTTGAGCAGCACCGTGCGCGCGTCGGGCAGGCCGCCGGCGTCCACCGTGGCGAGCACCACGGCGTTCGGCTCGCTGATGCGCGGGTCGGCGGCGGCGGCGTCCCACCAGCGGTGGAACTGCTCCAGCGGCGCGGGGGCGAGGTCGGCGGCGTCCAGGCCCTCGTCGGAGTAGTCCACGCGGTGCTCCGCCAGCTCGCTGTTCACGTCCGTGCTCTCCACACGGTGCAGGATGCACGCCGTGACCTCCTCCGACACGTCCAGCTCACGTGCCGCTGCGGCGGGTGTACCCACCATCACCGTGCCGCCGTCGCTGCTGCCCCGCGACGGCCGTTTCGGCTCCGGACCGTCCAAGGTCCGTGACGACCAGGTGGCCGCCATCGCCGGGGTCGGCCGCACCGTGCTGGGCACGTCGCACCGCCAGCTGCCCGTGCGCTCGCTGGTCGCCCGGACCCGAGCAGGCATGACCGACCTGTTCTCCCTGCCCGAGGGCTACGAGGTGGTGCTCGGCAACGGCGGCTCCACCACCTTCTGGGACGTCGCCACCACGTGCCTGGTCCGCGAGCGCGCGCAGCACCTGGTGCTGGGGGCGTTCAGCGAGAAGTTCGCGAGGGCGACGGCGGCCGCGCCGTTCCTGGAGGCGCCCGACGTGCGCCGCTCGGAGCCGTTCAGCGCGCCCACCGCGGAGGCCGAGCCGGGCGTGGACGCCTACGCCTACCCCCACAACGAGACCTCCACCGGCGTGGTGCTGCCGGTGGTCCGTCCCCGCGGTCTGACGGACGACGACGACGCGCTGGTGCTCGTCGACGCGACGTCCGCGGCCGGCGGGGTGCCGGTGGACGTCGCGGCAGCCGACGCGTACTACTTCGCGCCGCAGAAGTCGTTCGGGTCCGACGGCGGGCTGTGGCTCGCGCTGCTCTCCCCCGCGGCGCTCGCGCGGGCCGAGGAGCTGCAGCCGGGCCGCTGGGTGCCGGGCTCGCTCGACCTGCTCGCCGCGCTGGCGGAGAGCCGCCGCGAGCAGACGGTCAACACGCCCGCGGTGGCGACGCTGCTCATGCTCGCCGAGCAGGTGGAGTGGATGCTCGACAGGGGTGGCCTGGAGTGGGCGGCGGCGCGGTCGGCGGAGTCCGCCTCGCGGCTGTACGAGTGGGCCGAGGCCAGCCAGTACGCGCGCCCTGCGGTGCGGGACCGCACGCTGCGCTCACCGGTGGTCGGCACCATCGACCTCGACCCGTCGGTCGACGCCGCCGCCGTCCGCGCGGTGCTGCGCGCGAACGGCGTGGTGGACGTGGAGCCGTACCGCGGGCTGGGCGGCAACCAGCTGCGCGTGGGCATGTTCCCCGCCGTCGACCCGCACGACGTCTCCGCGCTGACCGCCTGCGTCGACCACGTGGTGGAAGCCCTCTCCTGACCCGCCCGAGGAGTGGGGCGTCACCCGGCGAGGTGGCCCCACTCCTCGGACAGCTCCGCCCAGGGCCCGGTGGCCGCCACCTCGCCGTCCTCGAGGACGACGACGACGTCGGCCAGCGCGAGGGCGCTGCGCTTGGCGCTGCAGCCCACCACGGTGGCGCCCCGCTCGCGCAGCGCCGACCACAGCTCCAGCTCGGTCTTGGCGTCCAGCGCGGAGGAGACGTCGTCGGCGACGACGAGCTCGGCCTCGGTGGCCAGCGCCCGCGCGAGCGCGAGCCGCTGCACCTGCCCGCCGGACAGCCGCACGCCGCGGTGACCGACCAGCGCGCCGGTGCCCCCGGCCTCGCGGACGTCGCGGTCGAGCCGGGCGTCGCGGAGGGCGCTGCCCAGGCTCACCGAGCCCCTGTCGTGCCCGAGGGTGACGTTGTCGGTGAAGGTGCCCGAGAGCACCCGCGGGACCTGCGCGACGTGCGCGACCTGGCCGGGGCGCAGGAACAGCTGCGGGTCGCCGACCTCGATGTCGTTCCAGCGGATGGCGCCCTCGTGGTCGACCAGGCCGACCAGCGCCGACAGCAGGCTGGACTTGCCCGAGCCCACCCGGCCGACCAGCAGCACCAGCGACCCGGCCGCCACCGACAGCGACACGTCGCGCACGCCGACGGTGCCGTCGTCGTGGACCGCGGTGACGCCCTCGAGCTGCAGCCGCCGCAGCGCCACCCGGCCGGCGGGCTCGGGCGCGGGGGCCGCTCCCGTGACGAGGTCCACCGACGGCGGCAGCACCACGAGGTCCGCGCGCCCCGACAGCTCGCTGGCGGCGCGCAGCCAGGTCCGGGCGATGGGCATCTCCACCACCGCGGCGCCCGCCACGATGCCGAACCACCCGAAGCCCGAGACGGCCGTCGAGACCGCCAGCGCGGTGCCCAGGCCCCACACCCCGGTGAGGAACAGCACCCAGGCGGTGACCACGCCGACCTGCACGAGCACGCCGGGGACGCCCTCGAGGAGGCTGCGGATGCGCTGCTCGCGCACGCTGGCCTCGACGCGGCGCGCGTCGACCACCTGCAGGTGCCCCTGGACGGCGGGGACGGCCGCGGCCAGCTTGACCGTGCGGACGGCCTCGAGGGTGCTCACCAGCTCCTTGCCGAAGCGGGCGCGCTCGTCGCCGGCCGCCCGCCCGGCGCGGCCGGCGGCGGGGGCTCCCGCGGCGGCGGTCAGCGCCGACAGCGCCAGCACCCCGCCGGCGACCAGCGACGCCGTGGGGCTGGCGTTGAACAGGCCGGTGGCGAGCACCGCGGCCGCGCCGATGAAGACGTCGACCCAGCGGTCCACGTAGATGATGAGGCGGTCGCTGTCGAGGGCGCGCGCGGCCACCTCGCCGGGGGGCGTGCGGCGCAGGCGGCGCTGCTCGGTCTGGCCGCGCAGCACCGCCAGGCGCAGCCGCAGCGTGGCCGCCGACCACCACATCGGGTAGACGCGGAAGGCGAGCGCGATGCCCACGGGGGTGAGCAGCAGGCAGGTGGCCGCGAGCACGGCGAGCGCCCACGGCCGCCCGCCGGACCCCAGCGCCACCACCAGCTGCCCCCAGGCCCACCCGGTGAGCGCGCCGTAGGCGCCGAGCATCGTGACGGCCAGGAAGGCGAAGGTGCCGACCAGGCCCCACTGCGGGTGCACCACGAGCAGCTTCGCCACGTGCCGCGCCAGGCTCGGGCGGGGAGCCGGAGGCACCGGGCGCGGGTCGCGGCGCTCGCGCCGGGTCACGAGCGCGGACGACGCCGCCGCGGGAGCCAGGAGCACGGCCGTCGCGGAGCCGCTGACGCCGGCCGCGCTCGTCGTCGTCGCCGGCTCCGTGCCGCGGGGGCGCTCGGTGCCGGAGGCCACGAGGAGGTCGCGGAACGGCCCGATCGTGGTGGCCAGCGCAGCGCGGGGTCCGTGCTGCACGAGGCGGCCGGAGTCGAGCACGGCCACCGCGTCGCACCAGCGGGTGGTGGATAGGCGGTGGGCGATGACCACACCGGTGCGTCCGGCGAGCAGGCGCTGGGAGGCGCGGGTGACCAGCTGCTCGGTCTGGGGGTCCATGCGGGCGGTGGCCTCGTCGAGGACGACGACGCGCACGTCGCGCACGAGCAGGCGGGCGAAGGCGACCAGCTGCTCCTCCCCCGCGCTCAGCGTGGCGCCGGAGGCGCCCAGGCGGGTGTCGAGCCCGTCCGGCAGGGAGGCGACCCACTCGCTGATGCCGAGGTCGGCCAGGGCGCGCTCCACGCGCTCGCGCGGGACGGGGGCGAAGAGGGTGATGTTGTCCGCGAGCGTGGCCGCGAGCACCTCGGTGCGCTGGGTGACCACGCCGACGGCGCGGCGCAGCGAGCCGAGCTCGGTGGCCACGACGTCCTGGCCGGAGACCAGCACGGTGCCCGGCGGCGGCTCCACGGCGCGGGAGAGCAGCTTGGCGAAGGTCGACTTGCCCGCGCCGCTGCGCCCGACCACCGCGCACGACGTGCCGGCGGGCACCACGAGCGAGTCGATCGCCAGGGTGAAGCCCTCGCCGTAGGTGAAGCGCAGGCCGCGCACCTCCACGCCGTCGCGCACCGGGTCGCCGGTCGCGGCGGGCACGGGCGCGCCGTCGGCGGGCTCGCGCTCGGCGGCCATGAGCGAGCGGATGCGGGTCAGCGCCCCCAGGCCCTCCTGCACCTCGGGCAGGTGGTTGGCCACCTCCCCGAGGCGGCCCACGAACGTGGTGACGAGCAGCCACTGCGTGATGAGCAGCGGGAGCCCCAGCTGGCCGCCGGTGACCAGCCACACGCCCGCGAGGGCGAGGGCGGCGAGCAGCGCGTGCAGCACGAGGCCGGTGCGCAGGCCGACGGCGGTGGCGGCGCGGCAGGTGCGGGCGCAGCGGCGCAGGACCTCCGCCGAGCGCGCGGAGAACTGGGCGAGCACGTGCGCCTGGCCCAGGGAGGTGCGGACGTCGTCGCGGCCGGCGACGGACTCCTCCAGCTGGGTGGCGGAGTCCGACCAGGCGAGCTCCTCCTCGGTCTTGCGCGCGGCGACCACCGGGGTGAGCTTGTGCACCCACGCGTACGCCAGCGCCGCGACCAGCGGGAACGCGAACCACGCGGGCCAGAACGTCAGCCCCGCGACCACCCAGGCGAGCACGGAGCGCAGCAGCGCGCGGCCCAGCTGCCAGCCGGTCTGGCGGACCAGCTGGGCGAGCTGGCGGGTGTCGTCGTCGACCCTGTCGAGCAGCTCGCCGACGCCCTGGGACTCCAGGGCGGTCAGCGGCTGGCGCAGGGCGGCGTCGAGCAGGTCCGAGCGCAGCTGGCCCTCGGCGCGGCCGACGACGGTGGAGAAGCCCGTGCGGCCGACCATGTCGAGCACGGCGGAGCCGACGAGCAGCACGGCGAGCAGCGCCACCGCGGGGGTGGTGGGGCCGTCGGCGAGGGACCCGGCGACCACCGTGCCGATCGTCTCGGCCACCGCGGCGAGCACGGCGAGCGCCAGGGCGACGGTGCTGCCCCAGCCGGACAGGCGGCGCCACGTCAGCGGCGCGTGCTCGCGCACGGGAGGACCTCCAGGAGGCGGGGGGCGGGGACGGCTCCGGTGGAGGGGCCGCTGTGACGCTACAACCGCCCTCCGACAGCCCGCCTCTGCTTTTCCCTCAGGGGGCCAGGCGGTCGGCGATGACGGGGCGCACGCTCCAGGACGCCGCCAGCTCCTCCAGCTCGCGCTGGGCGGCCTCGCGCGCCGCGGGCGGCTCGGGCCGGGCGGGGCGCACCGCGCGCAGCAGGGCGTTGCGCGGGGTGTGCCTGCTGTCGACGAACTCCACCACGTCGGTGCGGTACCCGTGCGCGCGCAGCGCGGCGGCGCGCAGCGAGTCGGTGAGCACGTCGGCGAAGCGCTCCCGCAGGATCGGGGAGGACACCAGCGCGTCCTGCGCCGCGGGCAGGGACGAGGACGCCGTGCCCGCGCCGGCCGCCACCAGCTGGCGCTGCACGTCGCGGTGGCAGCAGGGCGCGGCGAGCACCACCGGGGACCCCCAGGCGACGGCGCGGGCGAGGGCGTCGTCGGTGGCGGTGTCGCAGGCGTGCAGGGCCAGCACGACGTCGGGAGGACCGCCCAGCAGGGGCGTCGGGTCGGCGTCGGCGATGGTGCCGGCGGTGAAGGTGAGCCCGTCGACGCCCGCAGCGGCGGCGCGCTCGGTGGAGCGCTGCACGAGGTCGGCGCGCAGCTCGACGCCCACGGTGCGGGCGCCGGCGGGCCGGCCGGCGAGCCAGCGCTGCGCGGCGAGGGTGAGGTAGGCGTTGCCGCACCCGAGGTCGACCACGCGCAGCGGCCTGTCGGAGGCCAGGTCGTCGGGGAGGGCCGCCGACAGCTGGCGCAGGAAGGCGTCGACCTGGCGGCGCTTGTCGCCGCCGGCGCCCAGCACCGCGAAGAGCGGGTCGTCGGGGTCGAGCAGGTGCTGCTTGGCGCGGTCGTTGGCGAGCGCCCCCGCCGCACCAGCGGTGGGCCCGGCAGCAGCGGCGGCGCTGCGACCGACGGTCGCCAGGCCCTTCTTGGTGACCTGCACCTGCACCGCGCCGGCGGCCGTCTCGGCGTGCCAGGTGGCGAAGGGCAGCGCCAGCAGCGCGTCGAGGGCAGCGTCGTCGGCGGGTCCGAGGGGGGCCTGGACGCGCAGGTTGCGGGTGCGCACCACCGGGCCGGTGCGCTCGGTGACCTGGGCGTGCCGCGCGCCGCGCAGCAGCACCGGGCGCACCTCGACGCGCTCCGGCGCGTCCTGGGGGACCTCGACGCCGCGCCGCCGGCCCGCGGCGGTGGCCCGCACGAACCCCTCGTCGAGGAGCGCGGCGCGCAGGGCGCCCGTGGCTTCGGCCAGCTCGACCAGCGCCATCAGGCGGCCTCGCGCAGACCCGCGGGCACCGGCTCCTGCGCCGAGCCGACCTCGACCAGCAGGTGGGGCCGCTCGTGCAGCCGGTAGCTCACGTGCAGCTCCTGGCGGCGGGAGACGACCAGGACGACGACGGCGGCGGCCACCAGCGCGGCGATCCCGCCGACGGCGATGGACCAGCGCGGCCCGGCCACCTCGCCGACCCACCCGACCAGGGGCGCCCCCAGGGGCGTGGTGCCGGCGAAGACGGCCATGTAGAGGGCCATGACGCGGCCGCGCAGCTCCGGCGGGGTGGTCATCTGGACGGTGGCGTTGGCGGCGGTCATGAGGGTCAGCGCCGACAGGCCCACGGGGATCAGGGCGACGGCGAAGGTCCAGTAGCCGGGCATCACGGAGGCGATGATGGCGAAGACGCCGAACGCGGTCGCCGCGCCCACCACCAGGCGCAGCCGCGGCTTCTCGCGGCGGGCGGCCAGCAGCGCGCCGGTGAGCGACCCGATCGCCATGATCGAGCCGAGGAGGCCGTAGCTGCTCGCCCCCAGCCCGAACTCGACCCGGGCCATGAGCGCGGTGGTCATCTGGAAGTTCATGCCGAACGAACCGACCAGGCCCACCACCAGCAGGATGAGCACGATGTCCGGCCGGCTGCGCACGTAGGCCAGGCCCTCGCGGGTGGCCCCGCGCCCCCGCTTGCGGCGGGGAGCGGGTACGAGCTCGCTGCGGCGCATGAGCATGAGCGAGCCGAACGTGGCGGCGAAGGTGGCGGCGTTGATGAGGAAGACCCACCCGGTGCCCACCGCGGCGATGAGCAGGCCGGCGACGGCGGGGCCGATGAGCCGGGCCCCGTTGAAGGAGGCGCTGTTGAGGCCCACGGCGTTGGCCAGCATGGCCGGAGGGACCAGCGAGGTGACGAACGTCTGGCGCACCGGGGCGTCGAAGGCGCTGGTGACGCCCAGCAGGCCGGCGAGCACGTACACCTGCCACAGCTGGGGGTCGCCGAGCACCACGAGCAGGCCCAGCAGCAGCGCCCAGGTACCCATGAGCGCCTGCGTCACCGCGAGCACCGCGCGCTGGGGGAACCTGTCGGCCACGGCGCCGGTCAGCGGGCCCAGCACGAGCTGCGGGCCGAACTGCAGCGCCGTGGTGATGCCGACGGCCACGGCGCTGTTGTTCGTCAGCTGCGTGAGCACCAGCCAGTCCTGGGCGACGCGCTGCATCCACGTGCCGACGTTCGACACGATGGCGCCACCGGCCCAGATCCGGTAGTTGCGGACGGTCAGCGAGCGGAACGTCGGCGCGAGGGCCCGGCCGGTGCTGGTGAGGACTGTCATCGGGTGGCGATCTCCTGCAGGAGTGCGGCGGCGCGGGCGAGGACGGCGCGGTCGTCGGCGCTCAGGGCGGCGAGCTGCTCAGCGAGCCAGGCGTCGCGCTGGCGGCGCGTCTCGTGGACGTGGCGGGTGCCCGCCTCGGTGAGGACGACGAGCAGCTGGCGCCCGTCGTCGGGGTGCGGGGTGCGGCGGGCCAGGCCCGCCTCCTCCAGCGCGGTGACCGTGCGCGTCATGGACGGCGGCTGCACGTTCTCGTGGTCGGCCAGGGCCCGCAGCGACTGCGGGCCGCGGCGGTCCAGCCCGGCGAGCACCGAGTACTGGGCGTCGGTGATGTCGGTGCTGCTGCGCTCGCGGCGCAGGCGGCGGGCCAGGCGCATGGCGCCCACGCGCAGCTCGGCGGCCAGCGGGGCGGGCCGGCACCGGGTGGGGGCCACCCGCTGCTCGGGAGCGGCTGCCGGGGTCACGTGATGAGCATAGGTCATTACTGTTGCTAATGGTAGCCCGAGGAAACCTGTTCCCGGCGGCTACTCCCGGGCGGGCCTGGCGGCCGCCACGAACGGCGCCAGGGCGGCCCGCAGCTGCTCCCGGTGCTCTCGCGACAGGTCGACCTCGTACCGCTGCCCCCGCAGGGAGAAGGCGACGGTCGCCACGTCGTCGGTGGAGCCGTCGATGCTGTCCGCGAAGGAGAGCTCGCCCTGGGGCCCCGCCAGCACCGGCCGGGGCGCCACCGCCTCCACCCGCGCCACCGCACCGGTGTGGCAGGCGCACGCGCACGCGGCGAACCGGCACCCTCCGTGATCGCTGGAGAAGCACCAGCTGGACCTGCCGCTCACCCGCTCCGCACGCTCCTCACGCTTCTCACGTCCGCACCTACCCTGGTCGGGTGCGGTTCTACCTCAGGCGGGAGGAGCGACGGCCCGCGCCCTCCGCCCCTCCCGCGGACGACCGCCGCCCCTTCGGCGTCATCACCGCCGGCTGGCTCGTGCTCCTCGTGGTCGCGGTCCTCGCGCACGGCTGGCTGAGCAGCACCGGCCGCACCTGGTGGCTGTGGACGTGCGCGGCCGGTGCGGCGCTCGGCGTCGCGGCCCTGGCGCGGGAGGGCCGCCGGCGGCAGCGCCGCTGACGCCCCCGTCCTGGCCGGAGGGGCTCAGCCCGTGGCCGAGGCCGACGGCGCGGGCGTCGGCGACCCGGTCGGCGCCGACGGGCTGACCGCGGGGGACGGCTCCGCCGAGCGCGACGCCGTCGCGGACGCCGTCGCCGACGGGGTGCCCGTCGGGGACGCGGTGACCGAGGGCGAGGCGCCGCCGTCGTCCCCGCCGTCGTCCCCGTCCTGGCCACCGGCGCCCTGCTGCGGCGCGGACGGGAGGGTGCCCGCGGCGCAGTCGCGGCCCAGCTGCGCCAGCTCGTCGGCACCGCGGGCGCCGCCGGTCTGGGCCGCGCCGGTGAGCAGCTGCGGCTTCCCGGACCTGATGGTGGCCGGGTGCCACTGGCTGCCCTGCACGCCGTCCCGGCCCACCTGCACGGTCAGCACGCCGGTCTGGGTGCCCAGGGTGTTGCCGGGCTGGGCGTAGAAGTGGAAGTTGCCGAGCCCGTACGCCACGAACGCCGAGCCGACCTGCGCCGTGGGCTGCAGCACGTGGGCGTGGCTGCCCACCACCACCGCCGCGCCCGCCTCGGCGAGGTCGGCGGCCAGGGACCGCTGCCGCGCGGTGGGGCACTGCACCCGCTCGGTCCCCCAGTGGAGGACGACGACGACCACGCGTCCCGCCTGCGCCTCGCTCCTGACGTCCCGGAGGAGCCGGTCGCTGTCCTTGGTGGAGGCCAGGCCGGGTCTGGTCGACGTCGCCGTCCAGGCGGTCTGCAGCGAGGAGTCGAGCACGTCGGTGGCGGCGATGACGGAGACGGGCACGCCCTGCGGCTCCAGGCGCAGCGGCCGGAACGCCTCGTCGACGTCGTCGCCGGCGCCCAGCACCGGCAGGCCGGCGGCGCGACCGGCCTCGAGGGTGTCCTGCAGGCCGGTGGTGCCGTAGTCCATGCCGTGGTTGTTGGCCACGCTGACGGCGTCCACCCCGGCGGCCTCCAGCGCGGCCACCGCCCGCGGCGGGGCCCGGAAGGTGAACTGCTTGTCCGCCCGCGTCCCGCCCCGGGTGACGGCGGTCTCGAGGTTCACCACCGCCAGGTCCGCCTGCGCGAGCACGTCGAAGGCGCTGCCGAGGTCGGTGGTGGACGACGACGAGCCCTCGAAGTGCACGTCCCCGGCGAAGGCCAGCACCGCCGTCCCGGGGGTGTGCACCACGCCGTCCGCGCCCGTGGTCGCGGCGCCGGCCGACGTCGGCGCCGGGTCCGGGTCGGCCCCGGTCGGGCTGCACCCCGACACCGCGAGGACCCCGGCCAGGGCGCCGGCCAGGGCGAGCGCCACCGGGCGCGGTCGGCGGGTCACGGCCGCGCCCCGGCGGCGTCCTCGAGCAGCGCGGCGGCCGCCCGGCCCGGCGCGGCGAGCAGCTCCGCCACCAGCGCCCGCGACTCCCACCGGCCCGCCGCGAGCGCGAGGCCCCGGGCCAGGCCGTCGGGGGTGGTGGCCCGGACGTCGGCGTCCTCGCCGCGCCCGGTGACCCACCACGCCACGGGGGCGCCGTCCACGGTGAGCGCGTCGTGCTCGGTCCAGCGGCGCGGGCAGCCGGGCAGCGCGGCGCGCACCCGCGGCGGCACGTCGGCCGTCGAGCTGCGCCCCACGGGGTCCACTCTGCCTGCTGCGAGCTCGCTGCACAGGGGGACGTCCAGCACGTCCGCCAGAGCGGGGACGAGCCCGGCGCCCGCCACCAGCCGGGCGCCCAGGTCGGTGCGCTGCGACCAGCAGGGGTCGTCCACCACCACCGCCCGCTCGGCGGGGACCGCGACGACGGCTCCACCGGCGTCCAGCGCGAGCACGTGCGTGGGCGGTGCCAGGGCGGTGACCAGGGCGGGGTCGTCCGCGGCGGCCCGGCCCAGGGCCCGCCACAGCGGCAGCAGGGCGGTGATGTCCAGCGGTGGCGCCTGCCCCCGCTCGGCGAGGTCGGCGAGGTCGGCGGCGCCGTCGAGGACGCGCTGCCAGCCCCGCGCGTCGAGGTCGGCGGCGTCCGCGACCAGGCCCAGGGCCCGTCCCAGCGCGGCGTCCGCGCCCCGCGCCCAGGCCGGTGCGGGCGGCAGCACGGCCGCGAGCCCGGGGGCGCAGCCGGGTCCCGCGCAGCCGGCCAGGCCCAGCTCGGAGCGCAGCCAGCCGGCGCTCGGCGGCGCGAGGTCGAGCGCGGTGCCGTCCGGGCGCACCACCCGCACCGGGTCGAGCACGGCGGCGCGCAGCGCGGGGACGGTGGCCAGGTGGTCCAGGAGCGCCCCCTCGGCGCCCTCGCGCAGGAGGTCGAGGTCGCGCACCAGCACCACGTCGGTGGCGGTGGCGCCGTCGCCGGCGCGCGCCAGGACCTCCTCGAGCCACTCGTGGCCGCCGGCCGCGTCGAGCAGCGCTGTCGGCGGGTCGTGGGGGTCGACCTCGCCGAGCACCAGCAGGGCCAGCGAGCCCGCCACACCGGCCGCGGCGAGCACGGGGGCGCCCCAGCGCTCCAGGAGGTCCGGGTGGGCGGGGGCCACCTCGTCGGGGTCGAGCAGGTCGGCCGCGGGAGAGCCGGGCAGCACCAGGCCCGCGGCGGGCAGCACCTCCCCGGTGCTCGCGGGCAGCGGCAGCTCGGTGAGCGCGGGCAGGTCGCCGGGCGCCAGCCCCTGCTCGGCCACCGCGCGGGCGACCAGCGCCAGCAGGTGGTCCACCCGCTCGTCGTCGTCGGCGAGGTCCTCGACCAGCGCGGCCACCTCGGGGGCGGCCAGCAGCTCGCGGGCCCCCGCCGGCTGCGCGCCCAGCGCGGTGAGCAGCCGGACGGCGGCGGGCTCGGCGGCCACCACCGGGTGCGCGAGCCGCAGACCGGCGTCGGCGAGGTCGGCGAGCGCCGGGGTCTGCCCGCCGGTGGCCAGCAGCACGCCGCGGGGGGAGGCGGCGGTGCGCCCGTCCGCCAGCGGGACCCGCAGCACGGCCAGCTGCTCGCGGGCGGCCGGGTCGAGCGCGGCGGGTGCCAGCGCGGCGGCGGCCGCGCACCACGCGGCGGGCTCCGGGGGCAGCACCTCGGCCACCTCCGCCAGGCCCACCCGGCGCACCCCCAGCACCTCCAGGGCGGCGCGGGCGCGGCGCGGGGCCGCGACCAGGCCCGCGACCAGGGGCGCCAGCGCCGCCAGCGCCGTCGGGTCGTCGGCGAGCGGTCCGTCGTCCAGGGCCTGCGCCCGGTCGGGGCGCAGCGGTCCCCCCGCCTCGACCGGCAGCAGCACCGGCGCACCCGCCAGCGCGTCCACCGCCGCATGGCGCACCGCGGCGTCCACCCACCCCGCGGCCAGGCCCACGGGCACGGCCTCGAGCACGTCCTCCCCGGCGAGCGCCCGCTCCTGGAGCAGCGCGGCATAGGCCGCCCCGGCCTCGCGGAGCGCGCGGTGGGCGGCGGGACCGTCGGGCACGCGGCGCCGGCCGGCGTCGAGGGGCAGGTCGGCCACGAGCACGGCGGGCAGGTCCAGCGGCTCGTCGGTGGGGGTGGGCGCCAGCAGCACCCCGGGCAGCCGCACCTCCCGCTCGCCACCGCCGCGGGGCCGGGCCCACGCCACCGACCAGCCGGTGCGCTGGGCGCGCTCGCGCTCCTCCGCGCCCAGCCCGGCCAGCTCGCAGGCCTCGAAGGACCCGCGGCGCCCGACCCGGTGCCAGCGCAGGTCGACGTCGCGCAGCACGCGGGGCGCGCGTCCGGGCAGCTGCACCGCCACCTCGGCCAGCGCCGGCAGGGCGAGCAGGAGGAGGTCGTCCACGGCCTCCAGCGCCGCCTCGGCCGCCGCGACCGTCCCGCGGTCCCGCAGGACGACGACGGCGGCGGTGTCGCAGCCCTCCGCCTCCAGCAGCGCGCGCACGTCGCCGGGGGCGTCCACGGCGAACGGCAGCCGCAGCACCGGCACGGGCCCGCCCGCGGGCAGGCCCGCGGCGGCGCGCGCGAGGTCGGCGCTGAAGCGGACCCCGTGGGTCCGCGAGGTCCACGTGACGTCGTCACCGAGCGCCAGCAGGGAGGCGGCGCCCACCCCGAACCGCCCGGTCAGCCCGGTCGGCCCGGCGCCGGCGCGCTTGGCGGAGGCCCGCAGCGCGGCCAGCGCGCGCACGCCGTCGGCGTCCAGCGGTGCGCCGGTGTTCAGCGCGAGCAGCCGGGGGCGCGCGTCGTCGTCCTCGAGGCGCAGGACGAGCCGCCCGGGCCGGCCGGCGCGCGCGGCGGCGTCGGCGGCGTTCTGGGCCAGCTCCACCACCGCGCGGTCGCGGTAGGAGCCGAGGACCAGGTCCTCCTCGGCGTTGGCGTCCTCGCGGAGCCGGTCCGGCCAGGCCGCCCACGCGTCGAGGACGGCGCGGCGCAGCGCCGCCGCGCCGAACGGGTCGGACCCGTCAGCGGGGAGGTCAGACGGGGTCGACACCGCGCTCGTCGAGCACCAGCGAGCCGCGCGGCTCCGGCTCGAGCACCTGGTCGGTCTCGCTGTGGGCGCCGCAGCCGTGGTCGACCGAGACCACCTGCCCGTCCGAGGGCGACCACTCGTTGGCGCAGACGCCGAACACCGTGCTCAGCGGACCGGCCAGGCGCAGGTAGAAGCCGCAGGAGGCGCACGGCGCCGCCGCCGCCCGGGCCTGCTCGGCGGTGGGTCCGTGGGAGCCGGTGTACCAGCGGGTGGCGGCGTCGTCGCGCCCCTCGGCGGAGAGCACGCGGGCACGGCCGAGCCCCAGCTCCCACAGGGCGACGCGGTCGGCCTCGTCCTGGTCGGCCTCGCCGTCACCGCCGTCCGGGCGGGTGCCGGGCACGGCCGTGTAGCCGGGCTCCAGGCGGGGGTCGTCGACGATGCGGGGCAGCACGTCGTGCGGACCCACGTCCCCGGGGCGCAGCCGCTCGTCCCACGGCAGCCAGGCCGGGGCCAGCACCGCGCCGGTCTCGGGCAGCAGCGACACCTCGCTGACCGTGGCCGTCTTGGCGCGCGAGGCCCGGGCCACCACCACGGTCCAGGCCCAGTCGCGGTAGCCGGGGTCGGTGGAGGCGAAGCGGTGCACCACCACGCGGTCGCCCTCCGGCACCGCGCCGAGGTGCTCGCCGACGGTGGCGGGACCGCCGGAGGTCTCCCGGGAGACGTCCTCGGCGGCCCCGCGGGCCAGGTCGACGGCGGCCGCGGCGACGGCGTCCAGCACGGGGCGTCGGGTGCGCGTGGCGGGCACGGGTCCTCCAGTCGGGCGAGCGGTCGGGCGGCCTGGCGGCCGGTCAGGCGTCGAGGTCGTCGGCGACCTTGCGCAGCACCGCCGCCACCTTGCCGGTGCTGGCGCGGTCGGGGTAGCGGCCGCGCCGCAGCTGGCCGGACAGGCCCTCGAGCACCTTGATGAGGTCCTCCACGATGCCGACCATGTCCTCGGCGGGCTTGCGCTGGGCCGCGGCCACGGAGTGCGCGGGCTCGAGCACCTTGACCGACAGCGCCTGCTTGCCGCGGCGGCCGTCGGCCACCCCGAACTCCAGGCGGGCGCCCTGCTTGACGGTCGCGGTGCCGGCGGGCAGCGCGGAGGCGTGGAGGAAGACCTCCTCGCCGTCGTCGGTGGCGAGGAAGCCGAAGCCGCGCTCGGCGTCGAACCACTTGACCTTGCCAGTGGGCACGGTGGGACCTCAGGACTCTCGTGTCGGTGGGTGGGGGCCTGGTGAGCGTCTCTGCGGCCCGGGCAGCAAGCCTACCGGGGCGGGTCAACGCCGTTCCCCGCGTACGGTGTTCCGGTGCCGGCCCCCCGCTCCCTGGCCGATGACCTGCGCTCCCGCGACGACGACGCGCTCACCGACCTCCTGCTGAGCCGCCCCGACCTCGCCGCCCCGGTCCCCGGTGACACCGCCTCGCTGGCGGCGCGCGCGAGCACGCGCGTGAGCACCCAGCGCGCCGTCGACAGGCTCACCACCCCGCAGCTGCAGGTGCTCGAGGCGCTCGTGGCGCTGGCGGGCGCCGCCGCCGAGCCGGTGGGGCTGCCGGCCCTGGTCCGGGCCTGCGCCGCGCCCCGGGCGCGGGTGCTCCCCCCGCTGCGCCGGCTGCGCGCCCTGGCGCTGGTGTGGGGCCCCGACGCCGCGCTGCGGCCGGTCCGCACCGCCGCCGACGTGCTCGGCCCGACCCCGGCCGGTCTGGGCGCCACCCTGCGGGAGGCCCTGGGCACCCGTTCCCCCGAGCGCGTCCGCGAGCTCGCCGAGGACCTGGGCCTGCCCAGCGCGGGCGACCCCGTGGCCGACCTCGACGCGGTGGGCGCGCTGCTGTCGGACCCGGAGCGGCTGCGCGCGCTGCTCGAGACCGCCCCGGCCGCCTCCCGCGACCTGCTCGACCGGCTCACGTGGGGCCCGCCGACGGGCGCCGTGGCGGGCGCCGACCGCTCCGTGCGCACCGCCGAGGCGGCCACGCCGCTGGAGTGGCTGCTGGCGCGCGGGCTGCTGGCCGCCGCCGGGCCCGGCCACGTGGTGCTGCCCCGCGAGGTGGCCGTGGCGCTGCGCGGCGGGGCCGTGCTCGCCGGGCTGGACGACGAGCCGCCGCCGCTGACCCCGCCGCCGTCGACCGGCGCCGCGCGGCGCCCCTCGCTGGTGGACGGCGCCGCGGCCGGGCAGGCCGCGGAGGCGGTGCGGCTGGTGGAGTCGCTGCTCACCGCCTGGAGCGCCGCGCCGCCGCCGGTGCTGCGCGCGGGCGGGCTGGGCGTGCGCGAGCTGAAGCGCCTCGCCGACCGCCTCGAGGTGGACGGCGAGCAGGCCGCGTTCTGGGCCGAGCTGGCCCGCGCCGCCGGCCTGGTCGGCGACGACGGCGAGGCCGACGCCGCCTGGGCGCCCACGCCGGCCTCCGACGAGTGGCTGGAGCTGGGCGTGCCGCAGCGCTGGGCCGCGCTGGCCGGCGCCTGGCTGCGCACCTCCCGCGTCCCGGGCCTGGTGGGCGAGAAGGACGCGCGCGGCGCCGCCCGCACCACCCTGTCCGACGACCTCGACCGGACCACCGCCGCCCCCGTGCGCCGCGCGGTGCTGGAGGCCCTGGCCTCGCTCGAGCCGGGCACCGGCGCGAGCGAGGCGGCGCTGCTGGAGCGGGTGCGCTGGCAGGCGCCCCGGCGGGCCGGGGCGCTGGCACCGCGCCTGGTGGCGTGGGCGCTGCGGGAGGGCGCGTGGCTGGGCGCGCTCGCCCTGGGCGCCGCGGCCGAGCACGGCCGGGCGCTGCTCGACGGCGACCCCGCCGGCGTCCTCGCGCGCCACCTGCCCGAGCCCGTCGAGCAGGTGCTGCTGCAGGCGGACCTCACCGCCGTCGCGCCCGGTCCCCTCGTGCGGCCGGTGGCGCTGGAGCTGGCGCTCGTGGCCGACGTCGACTCCCGCGGCGGCGCCACCGTCTACCGGTTCACGGCCTCCTCCGTGCGCCGCGCGATGGACGTGGGCCGCTCGGGCGACGACGTGCTGGCGTTCCTGCGCGGCGCCTCCGCCACCCCGGTGCCGCAGGCGCTGGAGGTGCTCGTGCGCGACGTCGCCCGCCGCCACGGGCGGCTGCGGGTGGGCGTGGCGTCCTCCTACCTGCGCAGCGACGACGAGGCCGCGCTCGCGGAGGTCCTCACCGCCCGCGCCGCCGCGCCGCTGCGGCTGCGCCGGCTCGCGCCGACGGTCGCCGCGGCCCAGGCGGACCCCGCCACGGTGCTGGAGGTCCTGCGCTCCCTGGGGCTGGCGCCGGCGGTGGAGGGCGGCGACGGCGACGTCGTCCTGCACGCCCCCAGCGCCCGGCGCACCCCGCCGCGCCAGGTGCCCCGCCCCGTGACGGGAGACCCGCCGGCCCCGACCCCGGGGCAGGTGGCCGGGGTGGTCGCGGGCCTGCGCTCGGGCGACACCGAGGCGGTCCGCCGCGCCGCGGCCGAGGCCGACGGGCGCGGCGGTCCGCCGGCGCTCACCGCCACCGACCCGGCGTCCGCGCTGGCGGCGCTGCGCGACGCCGCGAGCGCCGGGCGCGCCGTGTGGGTGGGCACCTCCGACGCGGCCGGGCGCCTCGTGGTGCGCCAGCTGTCCCCGGTGGCCGTGGACGGCGGTCTGGTCACGGCGCTGGACGCGGAGTCCGGGCAGGTGCGGACCATGTCGGTGCACCGGATCAGCGGCGTCGCCCTGGCCTGACCGCTCGAGGGCCGTCGATCCTGCTCAGGCGAACGGTCCGGGGAGACGAGACTGACCACCGGCCGCGCAGCACGCTGCGCGACGCGTCCGCGACTAGCGTGGGAGGACTGCTCTGCCTCGGGAAGGACGCACGTGACCCAGGACCCGCACCACTCGTCGTGGGACGCCCCCGCGGGCGAGCAGCCGGTCAAGCCGTCGGTGCACGATCGCGACACCGGCGGGTGGGCCCGACCGAGCTGGCCCGCGCAGCAGCAGCCCGCTCCCCCGCAGCCCGATGGCCCGCTCGCCGCCTACCCGCCGCCGCCCGGGTACGGGCCCTCCGGCTACGGCCCCCCGCCCGGGTACGGCCAGGCGCCCCAGGGCCACGGCTACACGGGCGTGCCCGCCTCGGCGGCTCCGCGGGGCCAGGCGCCCACCAGCGCGATCGTGCTCGTCGTCCTGTCCGGCCTGCTGACGCTGGCCCTGTCCTGGACCGTCGTCGGCCTGGTGATGTACGTGATCCCGACGGTCCTGTCGGTGGTCGCACTGGCCCGCAGCGGGAGCGACCCGTCAGGTGCGCGCAGGCTCACGCGGACCGGGTGGATCGTCTTCGGGGTGATGACCGTGGTGCTGGGACTGCTCGTCGTCGTGGGCGGTGTCCTGCTGGCCCGCTACGGCTTCAGCGAGGGCGGGGGCTCCGGCGGAGCCGGCGGGGTGTCGGTGTGACCTCCCCGACCTGCGGCGCGGGAAGCATCCCGGCCGGGACGGCGTTGGGCCTGCGGTGACCGACGGCCCCCTCATCGTCCAGAGCGACAAGACGCTGCTGCTCGAGGTCGACCACCCCACCTCGGCCGCCGCCCGCAAGGCCATCGCGCCGTTCGCGGAGCTGGAGCGCGCCCCCGAGCACGTCCACACCTACCGGATCACCCCGCTGGGCCTGTGGAACGCGCGCGCCGCGGGCCACGACGCCGAGCAGGTGGTCGACGCCCTCATCGAGCACTCCCGCTACCCGGTGCCGCACGCCCTGCTCGTCGACGTCGCCGAGACGATGGACAGGTACGGCCGCCTGCGCCTGGAGAAGGACGGCGACCGCCTCGTCCTGCACACCACCGACGTGCCGGTGCTGGAGGAGGTGCTGCGCTCCAAGAAGGTGTCCCCGCTGGTGGGCGAGCGGCTCGACCGCGAGTCGGTGCTGGTGCACCCCTCCGAGCGCGGCAACCTCAAGCAGGTGCTGCTCAAGCTCGGCTGGCCCGCGGAGGACCTCGCCGGCTACGTCGACGGCGAGGCGCACCCCATCGACCTGGCCGAGGACGGCTGGCACGTCCGCCCCTACCAGCAGCAGGCGGTGGACGGCTTCTGGGACGGCGGCTCCGGCGTCGTCGTCCTGCCCTGCGGGGCCGGCAAGACGATCGTCGGCGCCGGCGCGATGGCCAAGGCGAAGGCCACCACGCTCATCCTCGTCACCAACACCGTCAGCGCGCGGCAGTGGCGCGAGGAGCTGCTGCGCCGCACCTCGCTGACGGAGGAGGAGATCGGCGAGTACACGGGCTCCAAGAAGGAGGTCCGTCCGGTCACCATCGCCACCTACCAGGTGCTGACCACCAAGCGGAAGGGCGTCTACCCGCACCTGGAGCTGCTCGACGCCCGCGACTGGGGCCTGGTCGTCTACGACGAGGTGCACCTGCTGCCCGCGCCGATCTTCCGGATGACCGCGGACCTGCAGGCCCGCCGCCGCCTGGGCCTGACGGCCACGCTGGTGCGCGAGGACGGCCGCGAGGGCGAGGTGTTCTCCCTCATCGGGCCCAAGCGCTTCGACGCGCCGTGGAAGGACATCGAGGCGCAGGGCTGGATCGCGCCCGCGGACTGCGTGGAGGTCCGGGTGACGCTGCCCGACGGCGAGCGGCTGGCCTACGCCACCGCGGAGCCGGAGGAGAAGTACCGGCTGTGCGCGACGTCGTCGTCCAAGACCCGGGTGGTGGAGCAGCTGCTGCGCCAGCACCCGGGCGAGCAGACGCTGGTCATCGGCCAGTACCTCGACCAGCTCGCGGAGATCGGCGACCGCCTGGACGCGCCCGTCATCACCGGCGAGACGTCGGTGGCCGAGCGCCAGCGCCTGTTCCAGGCGTTCCGCACCGGGGAGATCCACGTGCTGGTGGTCTCCAAGGTGGCCAACTTCTCCATCGACCTGCCGGAGGCGGCGCTGGCGGTGCAGGTGTCGGGCTCGTTCGGGTCGCGCCAGGAGGAGGCCCAGCGCCTGGGCCGCCTGCTGCGCCCCAAGGCCGACGGTCGCACGGCGCGCTTCTACACCGTGGTGGCGCGCGACACGGTGGACGCCGACTTCGCCGCCCACCGCCAGCGGTTCCTGGCCGAGCAGGGGTACGCGTACTCCATCGTGGACGCCGACGACCTGCCCCGGACCGGCACCACCCCCGCCGGCGCCTGAGCGCTGCGCGCGACGCGTGATCGGAACGCCCACCGGTGGGTAGGGGCGACCCGTGACGCAGACCCGCCCCCAGCAGAGCACCGGCCAGTGGGCCGACGTCCCCGAGCCGACGACGGTCGGCGAGCACCTGGTCGAGCGCCTCGCCCGCTGGGGGGTGCGCCGCTACTACGGCTACCCCGGTGACGGGGTCGGCGGCGTCATGGCCGGGGTCAGCCGCGCGCGGTGCGCGGGTGCCGCGCAGCTGGTGCAGGTCCGCCACGAGGAGACCGCGGCCTTCGCCGCCGTCGCCGACGTCAAGTACGGCGGCTCTCCGATCGGCGCCTGCGTCGTCACGGGCGGCCCGGGTGCCGTCCACGCGCTCAACGGCCTGTACGACGCCAAGCTCGACCGCGTGCCCGTGGTGGCGCTGGTCGGCCAGACCGCCACCCCGGCGCTGGGCACGAGCTTCTACCAGGAGGTGGACGCGAAGGCCCTCTACGAGGACGTCGCCGACTACGTCATCCAGCTCTCCTCCGCCGACCAGGTCATCCACGCCGTCGACCAGGCCTGCCGGACGGCCCTGGCGCACCGCACGGTCTGCGCGGTCATCGTGCCGAGCGACCTGGGCAGCGCCGACGCGGTCCTCGAGACGCCGAACGCCCACGGCTACAGCCACACCTCGAGCGTCCCCAGCACGGACCCGGGCGCTCCGCCGGCCGCGGCGCTGCGCGAGGCGGCCGCCGTCCTCAACGCGGGCGAGCGGGTGGCGGTCCTCGCCGGGGTGGGCGCGGCCGGCGCCACCGCCGAGCTCACCGCCGTCGCGGACGCCCTCGGCGCGGGCGTGGCCAAGGCCCTGCTCGGCAAGCACGTCCTCGACGACCGCCTGCCGTGGGTCACCGGCGCCATCGGCCTGCTCGGCACCCGCGCGTCGTACGAGCTCATGCAGCACTGCGACACGCTGCTCGTGGTCGGCTCGACCATGCCGTACGGCGAGTACTACCCGCCGCCGGGCCAGGCCCGCAGCGTGCAGGTCGACCTCGACGGCGCGAAGTGCGGCCTGCGCACCCCCACCGAGGTCAACCTCGTCGGCGACGCCGCCGAGACCCTCGCCGCGCTGCTGCCGCTGCTGCACCCGCGCGGCGACAGCGCCTGGCGCGACCGCATCGCCACCTGGAAGGCCGACGACGACGCGGTGCGCGACGCGCGCTGCGAGGCCGCGGCGGACCCCGTGAACCCCGAGGCCGCGGTGCGCGGCCTGCAGGCGCACCTGCCCGACGACGCGCTGCTGGCCGTCGACTGCGGCACCGCCACCGCCTGGTACGCCCGCGACGTCGACCTGCGCCCCGGCCAGTTCGGGTCGCTGTCCGGCCTGCTGCTGAGCATGGGCGGGGCGCTGCCGTACGCGCTGGCCGCGAAGACCGCCCACCCGCACCGGCCCGTCATCGCGCTGGTGGGTGACGGCGCGATGCAGATGAACGGCGTCAACGAGCTCATCACCGTCGCTCGCGAGTGGCGCAGCTGGGAGGACCCGCGCCTGGCGGTCCTCGTCCTCAACAACCGCGACCTCAGCTTCGAGACGTGGGAGGTGCGGGCCGAGCTCGGCGAGGTGCCGGACCCGGCTTCGCAGTCGCTGCCGGACGTGCCCTACGCGCAGTGGGCGCAGCTGCTGGGCCTGGCCGGCACCCGGGTGGAGCGCCCGGAGGACGTCGACGCCGCGTGGGCGGCGGCGCTGGCCGCGGACCGGCCGTTCGTCATCGACGCCGTGGTCGACCCGTCCACGCCGATCATCCCGCCGCACGTCTCCACCGAGCAGGCGCTGCAGACCGTGAAGAGCGGGCTGCGGAGCGCGCTGCACGGGGACGAGCAGGTCCCCGGCCTGGTGAGGCAGGGTCTGCGGCAGGTCGTGGCCCCGGTGCTGTCAGCGGTGCGGCACCGCGCGGGCGGCCGGTCGGAGGACTGACGCAGCTTCCAGCGGCCTCCCAGGTAGCGTCCACGGTGCGTGCAGCACGTTCGTGTTGTCTCCTACGAGTACCGCCTCACCCACTCCTGACGGAGAGATGACCATGAGCCACGACACCCAGTCCACCGGTTCCGGGACCCCGAACGGTCAGACGCCGTCCTGGGCTCCCCCCGGCGAGGGGTGGGTGGGCAGCGGGCACACCGGGCCGCAGCAGGCGCGCGACCCGTACCGCTCCGCACCGACCGCCCCGCAGCCCACCTGGCAGGACGGCCAGCACGCGCAGGGCGGTCACCAGTTCGGCGGCCACGGCTCGGGCGACCACAGCGCGTGGTACGGGACGCCCGCGGCAGACCCGGCCGGCGGTGGCGGCCACAGCACGACCACCCCCACCCGCGAGCGCCGCGGCCCCGGCTGGGCCGGCGTGGTGGCCATCGCCGCCGTGGCGGCGCTCATCGGCGGCAGCGCCGCCTTCGCGGGGGCCCGGCTGACGGACCAGACCGCGGCGCCGGCCTCGGCCTCCAGCTCGATCGGCGGCTCCGGGGGCGGCACGGCGGACAACGGCGGCTCCGCCGCGCAGGCCGTTCCGCTGGACCAGGCCGTCAACTGGAGCCAGGTGGCCGAGAGGGTCGAGCCCAGCGTGGTGACCATCCAGGTCTCCAACGGCCAGACCGGCGGCGAGGGCACCGGCATCATCCTCGACAAGGAGGGCCACGTGGTGACGAACAACCACGTGGCCACCGCTGCCGGCACCGGCGGCGAGATCCGGATCATCCTGTCGAACGGCGCCATCTACCAGGGCAAGATCACGGGTACCGACCCGTCCACCGACCTGGCCGTCATCCAGATCCAGAACCCGCCGAGCGACCTCCAGCCGGCCGTCTTCGGCGACTCCAGCAAGGTGGTCGTCGGGCAGAACGTCATGGCCATCGGCAACCCGCTGGGCCTGCAGGACACGGTGACCACGGGCATCATCTCGGCCACGGACCGTCCGACCACCACGCAGGCCAGCGAGCAGCAGCAGCAGCAGCCTGACCCGTTCGGCTTCAACCAGCAGCAGCAACAGCCCGACACCACCGTGTACACCAACGCTCTGCAGACCGATGCCGCCATCAACCCCGGCAACTCCGGTGGCCCGCTGGTCGACGCGAGCGGTCAGGTGATCGGCGTGAACTCCTCGATCGCCTCCCTGTCCGACGGGTCGGGCCAGGCCGGCAGCATCGGCCTGGGCTTCGCGATCCCCGGCAACGAGGTCAGCCGGGTGGCCAAGGAGCTCATCCAGAACGGCAAGGCGGAGCACGCCCGGCTCGGCATCGAGCTGACCGGTGACGGCGGCACCGCCACCGCTAGCGGGACGACGCGCCAGGCAGCCATCGTCGCCAACGTCACCTCTGGCAGCGCTGCGGCGTCCGCAGGCCTCCAGAAGGGCGATGCCATCACCGCCGTCGACGGCACGCCGGTGACCAGCTCGGAGTCTCTGATCGCCCAGATCCACTCGCGCGCCCCCGGCGACACCGTGACGCTGCAGGTGGTCCGCAACGGCCAGCAGCAGGACGTCCAGGTGAAGCTGGGCACCGCCACCGGCAGCGACTGACGCGGCACGCGCCGGACGCTGAGAGGCCCGCACCCACTCGAGGGTGCGGGCCTCTCAGCGTTCTCGGGGGCGGTCTCAGACGGCCGGCTCGCGCTCCACCAGCACCGTGCGGCGGTCCGCGGTCGTCACCGGGTGCACCCCGCCCACCAGCTCGACGTCGGCGGTGAGCTCCACGTGCTCGGCGTCCGGGCCGATGCGCAGCTGCACCGCGCCCGGCTCCACCACGCGCACGCCGCGGCGGTCCGTCAGCGCCAGGCGGCGGGTGGGCACGTCGAAGAGCACGCGCACCGACTGCCCCGGCTCGAGCTCCACGCGGGCGTGCGCCAGCAGCTGCGTCACGGGCCGCGTCACGGAGGCGACGGGGTCGTGTCCGTAGAGCTGGACGACGTCGGCGCCGGCCCGCTCGCCGGTGTTCCTCACCACCACAGACGCCACGACCGACCCGCCCGTGGGCACCTCGGCGGACTCCACCTGCAGGTCCGAGCGCTCGAAGCTGGTGAACGACAGGCCGTGGCCGAAGGGCAGCACCGGCTCGGTGGCGATGTTCGACACCGACGACGCCCCGCCGAGGATCGGGTGCAGGTAGGAGTACGGCTGCGCGCCGACCGAGCGCGGCAGCGTCACGGGCAGGTGCCCCGAGGGGTTGACCCTCCCCGACAGCACCCCGGCGATCGCGCCGGCGCCCTCCTGGCCGGGGAAGAACGCCTGCACCACCGCGGAGCACCGCTCCAGCGCGCTGGCCACCGCGTAGGGCCGGCCGGTGAGCAGGACGAGCACGACCGGCGTCCCGGGCTCCACACCGTCGAGCACCGCGTCGAGCAGCTGCTGCTGCACGCCGGGCAGGTCGAGGGACTCCGCGTCGCAGCCCTCCCCGCTGGTCCCGCGCCCGAACAGCCCCGCCCGGTCTCCGAGGACGACGACGACGGCGTCCGCGCTGCGAGCCGCCTCGACGGCCTCGGCGAACCCGGAGGTGTCCGCACCCTCCACGTCACAGCCGCGGGCGTGGACGACCTCCGCGCCGTCGAGCTCGCCGCGCAGGGCCTCGAGCACGGGCGGCACCGTGAGGCGCATCGGCGTACCGGGGTGCTGGGCCAGCACGTGGTTGGCGAAGGAGTAGCACCCGAACAGCGCGGACGGGTCGTCGGCGTTGGGCCCGACCACCGCGATGCGCTTCGCCGTCGTCCCCGTCCCACCGCCCCCCAGCGGCAGGGCGCCGTCGTTGGACAGCAGCACCACGGACTCCTCGGCCAGCCGCCGCGCGAGGTCGCGGTGGGCGGGCGGGTCGAGGTCGATGGAGTCCAGGTCGACGGACGGGTCGTAGCCGGGGTCGAGCAGCCCGAGGGCCGCCTTCTGGGTCAGCACGCGGCGCAGCGCCCGGTCCACCAGGGGCTCCGGGAGGGTGGTCGAGAGGTAGGCGACGCCCGTGGGCAGCTCCACGTCGATGCCGGCCTCGAGGGCCTGCGCGCCGGCGTCGGCGACGTCGGCGGCCACCCCGTGCAGCGTCTGCAGGAACGCCACGGAGAAGTAGTCCGCCACCACGGTGCCCGCGAAGCCCCACCGCTCGCGCAGCAGCTCGGTGAGCAGCGAGGCGTCGGCGGCCACGGGCACGCCGTCGACCTCCGCGTAGCTGTTCATCACCGAGCCGACGCCGCCGTCGAGGACGGCCATCTCGAAGGGCACCAGCAGCACGTCGGCCAGCTCGCGGGGGCCGGCGTGCACGGGCGCGAGGTTGCGGCCCGCGCGGCTGTTCGAGTACCCGACGAAGTGCTTGAGGGTGGCGACGACGCCGGCGGACTGGACCCCCCGCACGTACGCCGTCGCCACCTCGCCCACCAGGTGGGGGTCCTCGCTGATGCACTCCTCGACGCGCCCCCAGCGCGCGTCGCGGACCACGTCGAGGACCGGCGCCAGACCCTGGTGGACGCCGAGGGAGCGCATGGAGCCGCCGATGGCGGCTCCGACCTGCTCCACGAGCTCTTCGTCGAAGCTGGCGCCCCAGGACAGGGGGGCCGGGAACGTGGTGGCGCCCCACGCGGCGAGGCCGGTGAGGCACTCCTCGTGGACGAGCGCCGGGACGCCGTGGCGGGAGCGCTCGACCAGCCAGCGCTGCTTGTCCACCAGCCCGCGGGCGCCCTCGACGGCGTCGACGGGCGTGGTGCCGAAGACGCGCGTGAGCTGCCCGAGGCCGGCCACCGCGTAGCCCTCGAGGGAGTCGGGCGCGTCCCCCTGCATGGCGTCGGCCATGGGGGCGACGTCGCCACCCTCCCCCGTGCCGCCGCGGCCCTCCCACAGCCCCACCAGCTGGTAGAGCTTCTCCTGGAGCGTCATGGCGGCGACGAGCTCCTCGACGCGCGCCGCGCGCTCGGCGCTCAGCGGCGTCGACGGGTCGACGTCGGCGACCGGACGGGCAGGAAGGTCGGTGCTCACGATCAGATCTCCAAGCTCCCCGTGATCATGGACGTCCCGAGCACTTTCCCGCTGGCGGTGTGCACAACGCCCATGATCACGGTGGGGTGGGGGGTGTCAGGCGGCGGCGGTCTGCGCGGTCAGGTCCACCAGTCCGGCCACGGGCTCGGGGCGCTCGCACGTGCTGGTGACGTCCACGGGGGTCCCGCCGGCGGCGGCCGAGCCGAGCACCTGCTCCATGACGTCGAGCACGTGCAGCGCCACCTCGCCGGACGCGCGGTGCGCGGCGCCGGCCGAGATCGCCAGGCCGAGGTCGGCGAGGCCCTCGCCGCGGCCGGCACCGACGTACCCGGCGCTGGGCTCGAGCTCCTTCCACTGCGCCCGGCCCCACGCGTCCGTCCCGGCGACGTCAGGGCTGCAGATCTCCACCGAGCCCTCGAAGTGGTTGGGGTCCGGCACGGACAGCGAGCCCTGCGGTCCGTGGACCTCCAGGCGCGGCGCCCGCGAGCCCCACACGTCGAAGCTCATCACCACGGTGGTGAGCGCGCCGTCGCGGTGCTGCAGCAGCCCGGTGACGTGGCTGGGCGTGGTGACGGGGAACTCCAGGCCCGCCTTGGGGCCGGTGGCCACGGTGCGGCTCGAGCGCGGCGCGGACGCCAGCCCGGTCACGCGCACCACCGGCCCGAGCAGGTGCACCAGCGAGGTCATGTAGTACGGGCCCATGTCGAGCAGCGGGCCGCCGCCGGGCGCGTAGTAGAACTCCGGCGAGGGGTGCCACAGCTCGTGGCCGGGGGCCACGAACGTCGCCGTGGCGGCGTGCGGGGTGCCGATGAGGCCGGCCTCGACGGCGGCGCGCGCCGTCTGCACGCCGGTGCCGAGCACCGTGTCGGGCGCGCAGCCGACGCGCACGCCGGCGGCGGCGGCGGCCTCGAGGACGGCGCGGCCCTCCGCCGTCGTCGCCGCCAGCGGCTTCTCGCCGTAGACGTGCTTGCCCGCGGCGATCGCGGCCAGCGCCACCTCGGCGTGCGCCGCCGGGATGGTGAGGTTGAGGACGACGTCGACGTCGTCGGCCTCCAGGAGCTGCTGCAGCGGCAGGGCGCGAGCCCCGTCGTGCTCGGCGGCCAGCGCCTCCGCGCGGCCGGTGTCGAGGTCGGCGACGGCCGTCAGCCGGACCTGGGGCAGGCGCGCCAGGCTGAGGCTGTACTGCTCGCTGATCTTGCCGGCGCCGACGACGCCGACGCGCAGGGGCTCACTCATCGGGTCTCCTCCAGCGAGCGGCCGGCCCACAGCAGGCCCCTCTCCACGATCGTGCGGACGTTCGGGTCCTGCAGGACCTCGACGCGGTGGCCGGGCGTGGCCACGAAGACGCGGCCCTCGCCCCAGGAGCGGGTCCACACCGCCGGGCAGGTGACCGGCCGGTGCCACGGCTCCCAGTCTCGGGTGTCCGTGGTGGTGGTGGCCAGGACGTCGTTGAGGTCGTCCGAGAGGATCCAGTACTGCTCGGTGACGAGGTCGAAGTCCCCCAGCCCCGCGGTGATCGGGTGCTCCCGCCCCGCCGGCGTCAGCTCGACGCGGTGGGGGACGTAGTTGTCCTCCATCTCGCCCCGCCTCTCGTGGGGCGGGTGCAGCGCGGCGTGCGTGGCGAACTGCCCGCCCACCAGCTGCAGGTAGTCCGAGCTGTTGCGGAAGGAGTCGGCGATGCCGCCGTGCCACCCCGCGAAGCCGGTGCCCGCCGCGACGGCGGCCATGAGCCCCTTCAGCGCCTCGGGCTCGATGGTCGACATGGTGATGCTCTGCACCACGAGGTCGAGGCCGGCCATGTAGTCGGCCTCGGCGTAGGCGGCCGGGCCCTCCTCCACGCGGACGTCGAACCCGGCGTCGCGCAGGAAGGGGATGAACAGCTCGGTGGCCTCGACGGGCTGGTGCCCGTCCCAGCCGCCGCGGGTGACGAGGGCGCGCTTGTTCTCAGCAGACACGAGGTGCGGGACTCACTTTCCGAAGCCGGCGGTGAGGCCGGACACGAGCTGGCGGCGGCCCACGATGTAGAAGGCCAGGATCGGCAGGGTCGACAGGACCACGGCCGCCAGGACGGCGGGCACATTGACGGAGTACTGGCCCTGGAAGCTCCACAGCGCCAGGGGCAGCACGCGCAGGTCCTGGCTCTGGGTCAGCACCAGCGGCAGCAGGAAGCCGTTCCACACCTGCAGGCCGGTGTAGATGGACACCGTGGCGACGGCCGGGCGCGTCAGCGGGAACGCGAGGCGCCAGGCGGTGCCCCACTCGCTGGTGCCGTCCAGGCGCATCGACTCGAACAGCTCGTTCGGGACGTCGCGGATGAAGTTGCTCAGCACCAGCACGGCGAGCGGGATCGAGAAGGCGATGCTCGGCAGGATCAGCGCGGTCAGGGAGTCGTACAGCGACAGCCGGATGATCATCAGGTAGACCGGGATGATCGTCGCCTGCAGCGGGATCGCCAGGCCCATGAGCAGGAACCCGTTGGTGAAGCGCAGGAAGCGCCCCGAGCCGCGGACGATGGCGAACGCCGCCATGAAGGAGATGAGCACGGCGGGGACGACGGTCCCCAGCGTGACGATGACGCTGTTGAAGAAGTACCTGACGAAGTCGTTCTCGAGGACCAGCTGGTAGGCGCTGAACGTCGGGTTGGTGGACGGCAGCAGCGGGTTGGTCGTGAAGTACTCGTTCGAGGGCTTCAGGCTGGTGATGACCACCCAGTAGATCGGCACGATGATGACGGCGAGCCAGACCCACCCGAAGACGCCCGCCATCCAGTTGGGGCGGCTGGCCCGCTGACCGCGGCCGGGCTGGGCGACCTGGCGGCCGGGGCCACCGGGGGCGGTCGGGGTGGTGCTGGGGTCCCCTGCCAGGGCGGGGGTCGGCGCGGAGCCGGCGCTGAGGTCCGTCACGTCACATGCCTTCCATCTGGCTGCTGGTCTTGTCCTTGCCGCCCAGTCGCTGCAGGAGCTGGGCCAGGCCCAGGCCGATGAGCACGATGAGCACGGCGATGACGCTGGCCGGGCCCATCTGGTTGGCGCGGAAGCCGCGCAGGTACATGTCCAGGGCCAGCACGCGGGTCGCGTCTCCGGGGCCGCCGCCGGTCAGGACGAAGATGAGGTCGAAGGCGGTCATCGAGCCGACCACCATGAGGGTGGAGGAGGTGATGACCGTGTACTTCAGCTGGGGCAGCGTGATCGAGAAGAACTGCCGCACCGTGCCGGCGCCGTCGATGCTGGCCGCCTCGTACATCGTGGTGGGGATCTGCCGCACGCCGCCCTGGTAGATGAGGGAGTGGAACGGCACGTACATCCAGCTGAGCACGAAGATGACCACGAAGAGCACGAGGGTGGGGCTGCCCAGCCAGTTCTGCACCAGCCACGGGATGCCCAGGCTCGCGGCCAGGCCGAAGTTCGGGTCGAGCAGCGCCTTGTAGGCGATGGAGATGGCCGCCGCGCTCATGAGCAGCGGGAGGAAGTACAGCACCGCGAGGAAGGCCCGGTACTTCTGCGTGCCGGCGGTGAAGACGCCCAGCAGCAGGGCCAGCGGCGTCTGCACCAGCCAGCTGAAGATCATGATGCCGAAGGTCAGGCCGAGCGCCTTCCACATCACCGGGTCGGCCAGCACCGAGGTCCAGTTGCCGACGCCCAGCCAGCTGATGGCACCGATGCCGTCCCACTGGGTGAAGCTCAGCACGAGGACGCCCACGAGCGGGACGCCGCCGAAGAAGGCGAAGAACAGCAGCGCCGGCAGCGCCATCCACGCCACGGAGCCGGTCTTGACGCTGCGGTGCTCGGGGGGACTGGTCGGGGCTGCCGTGGCGGGTGCTCGCGTCGTCGCCGCTGAGACGCTCATGGGTGCTGTCCTCTCCTCACGTGCGGGGCCTGACGACGTCGGGGGCGGCCGCGGACGGCCGCCCCCGACGGGTGGTCACTTGCCGAGCGTCGCGTTCATGTTCGTCGCGAACTGCTCCGGCGTGATCGACAGGCTGAAGAGCTGGTCGATGTTGGACAGCAGCGCCTCGGCGGTGGCCGGGGAGAGCGCCTGGTCCCAGGACTGCTGGAAGACCGGGGCGTTCTTGGTGAGGTTGTAGGCGTACTCCAGGAAGTCCTTGTCCTTGGAGGCGGCGAACTTGTCCGCCGCGGAGGCGGCGATGCAGACCTGGCCGCTGTCGATGAACTTCTGGATGACCTCCTCGCTCATGATGCCCTTGGCGAAGAAGTCCTTGGCGACCTTCTGGGCCTCCTCGGAGGCCTTGGAGGAGATCGAGGTGTACTGCCCGGGGTTGCCGCAGGTGTCCTTCGGGTCGCCCTTGCCGCCGGAGACGGTCGGGAAGTCGAACCAGCCGAGGTTGCCCCCGGGGACGAAGTCGCCGCCGTCGTTCTTCATGCCGGCGTAGGTCCACGAGCCGTGCAGCATCATGGCCGTCTTGTCGGTGTACATGAGCGCCTGGTCGGCGTTGCTGTCGGCGGTGATGGACTCGAAGCCCTTGATGAAGCCGCCGGCCTTGACCAGGTCCTGCACCATCGTCAGCGCCTTGATGGCGTCCGCGTTGGACCAGGCGTTGGCCTCGCCCTTGAAGATGGCGTTGAAGACGTCCGGGCCGCCGACCCGGTCGAAGAGGTACTCGAGCCACATCATCGACGTCCAGCGGGACTGCCCCGCGAGGGCGATGGGCGCGATGCCGGCGGCGTTGAGGGTCTTGACCAGCGAGAGCAGCTCGTCCCAGGTCTTCGGCGGAGCGGAGATGCCGGCCTTCGAGAAGACGCGCTTGTTGTAGTAGAAGATGATCGGCGAGGCGTTCTCGTTCGGGTAGGCGTAGATCTTGCCGTCGATCGTGGCCGGGCCGTACGAGGCCGGCAGCACGGCGTTCTTGACGTCCGGGTTCTGGCTGAGCCAGTCCGTGAGGTCGATGACCTGGCCGGCGGCCGCGTAGCTGGCGAGCGTGCCGCCACCCCAGCCGTAGATCATGGTCGGGGCCTGGCCGGCGCCGATGGCCGTCTTGATCTTCGTCTTGTAGGCGTCGTTCTGGAAGAACGTGATGTCGATGGTCTCCTGGGCGTTGGAGGAGTTCCACGACTTGATGTTGTCCTTGCGGATGGTCTCGTTCGGGTCTCCCGAGAGGTACCACCACGAGGCCTTGCCGCCACCACCGCCACCGCCGCCGGAGCCGCCGGTGGTGCCGGGACCGGAGGTCCCGCACGCGGAGAGGGCCGCGCCGGCGAGGGGCGCCATGGCCAGCAGGGAGAGGAAGCCGCGGCGAGAGGTGCCGCTGGCCGTCGAAGAAGCGTCCACGTGAACTCCGTCGTTCGAGCCGCGTCGGCGCGGCGCACCAGTGGTGGTCAGCCGCAACGATCGAAAGTTTCCGACCGTTGCGCTTGCCTGCTGGACAGTAGGAGGCTCCAGCGGGGCCGTCAAGCGAATCCGACCACGTGACAGGTGTTCCGCAGGTCACGATTCCGTCACACTGATCGACAGCGTGATCGATGATCTCAGCGTGAGACGCCACGACGGCGCGTCACCATCCCGCCTCCTCGACCACGTCAGGCGTGCCCCGTGCACCCCGCACCACCCCTACCGGAACTCCGAAAGTTTCGGCTACCATCCGGCGACACCACCGACCCACCGACGGGAGCGGTCCATGACCAGCACCACCGGCCGCATCACCATCGCCGACGTCGCTCGGCAGGCCGGGGTCTCGGTGCCGACGGTCTCGAAGGTCCTCAACGGCCGCGACGACGTGGCCGCCGACACCCGCGACCTCGTGAGCGGCGTCATCGCCAGCTCCGGGTACCGCCCGCGCCGGCGCCAGCGCGAGCACCGCCCCGACTCCCTGCTCGTCGAGCTGGTCATCACCGACCTGGCCAGCGCCTACGCCCTGGAGGTGCTGGCCGGTGCCGAGGGCGGAGCGTCCCGCGCCGGCGCCGGGCTCGTGGTGAACGCCGCGCACGACCACGAGGGCGGCGACAGGTCGTGGCTGAGCGCGCTGCGGGCGCGGCGCCCCTCCGGCGTCGTCCTGGTCATCAACCGCTTCGGCGGCGGCAGCGCGGAGGACGTCGCCAGCCTGGGCGCCCCCGTCGTCCTGCTCGACCCGGCGGGCAGCTCCGACCCGTCGCTGCCCACCGTCGGCGCCACGAACTTCGCCGGCGGGGTGACCGCCACCGAGCACCTGCTCAGCCTCGGGCACCGGCGCATCGGCACCATCACGGGGGTGCCGTTCCTGCTGTGCAGCCAGGAGCGGCTCGAGGGCTTCCGCGCCGCCATGGCGCGCGCGGGCGTACCCGTGGACGAGGCGCTGGTGCACCAGGGCGACTTCACCGCGGCCGGTGGCCAGCGGGCGGCGCGGGCCCTGCTGGACCACCCCGACCCGCCGACGGCCGTCTTCGCCGGGTCGGACCTCATGGCCAGCGGCGTCTACCAGGAGGCGCGGCGGCGCGGGCTCCACGTCCCCGACGACCTGTCCGTGGTCGGCTTCGACGACGTCTCGATGTGCCAGTACATGTCACCGCCGCTGACCACCGTGCGCCAGCCGCTGGGCGAGATGGCCGCGGAGTCGGTGCGGATGGTCCTGGAGGAGGTGCGGGCCCGCCGGTCCGGCCCCGCGCCGCGGCCCCGGACCGGTGCGGCGGCGCCCCACCTGCAGCTGGCGACCCGCCTGGTGGTGCGGGAGAGCACCGCTCCCCCGCACCACCGCTGACGGGCCCCCCGGGGGGTCAGGCGGAGGTCGGCGTCCAGGCGCTGCCCTCGCCGGAGCTGCGCTCGAGGGCGTCCAGCACGCGCTGCACCTGCAGGCCCTCGGCGAACGACGGCGAGGGCTGGCGCCCGGCGGCGATGTCGCCGACGAGGTCCACCACCTGGTGGGTGAAGGTGTGCTCGTAGCCGATGATGTGCCCGGCCGGCCACCAGCCGGCCATCCACGGGTGCTCCGGCTCCGTGACGAGGACGCGCTTGAAGCCCTGGCGGTCAGCGCCCTCGCGGGCGTCGTAGACGTTGAGGACGTTCATGTCTTCGAGGTCGAAGACGATCGCGCCGTCGGAGCCGTAGACCTCCAGGTGCAGCCCGTTCTTGCGACCGGTGGCGAAGCGCGAGGCCTCCAGCGAGACCAGGGCGCCCTCGGTGGTGCGGGCCATCGCCATGGCGGCGTCGTCCACGGTGACCTTCCCGACCTCGTCGCCGGCACCTCCGCTCGAGCTGGCCGACAGGCCGCGCCCGCCGGACAGCGGGCGCTCGGTGACGAACGTGTGCATGAGGCCGCTGACCTGGGCGATCTGCGTGCCCAGCACGTGCTGCACCAGGTCGATGGCGTGGGCACCGATGTCGCCCAGCGCACCGGACCCGGCGAGCTTCTTGTCCAGCCGCCACGTCATGGGCGCGCTGGCGTCGGACAGCCAGTCCTGCAGGTAGGAGGCGCGCACCTGCCGCACCTGGCCCACGGCGCCCTCGGCCACGAGCTGCTTGGCGAACGCGACGGCGGGCACGCGGCGGTAGCTGAACCCGACCATGGCCTTCGCACCGGAGGCGGCGGCCTTCTCGGCGGCGGCGTTCATGGCCTCGGCCTCGGCGAGGGTGTTGCCCAGGGGCTTCTCGCAGAGCACGTGCTTGCCGGCCTCCAGGGCCGCGATGGCGACCTCGGCGTGCGCGTCACCGGGGGCGACGACGTCCACCAGGTCGACGTCGTCGCGGGCGATGACCTCCCGCCAGTCCGTGGCTGAGCCCTCCCAGCCGAACTTCGCCGCGGCGGCCGCGGCGCGGCCGGCGTCGCGGCCGACCACCACCGAGCGCCGGACCTCCAGCGGCAGGTCGAAGAAGTGCGGTGCCACCCGCCACGCCTGGCTGTGGGCGGCTCCCATGAAGCCGTGCCCGACCATCGCGACCCGCAGCGCGCCTGTCTGTGCCATGACTGCTCCTCAGTGAGCTCGGTTCGTGCCGTCGATTCGCATCGATGGGTGTGGACGGTAGCGAACGCCCTCAGCCGAGCAGCGCCGCCGGGGCGTCGAGCACGCGCTGCAGCACGAGCGCCGCCGCGCCCATGACGGCGGCGTCGGCACCGGTGGTGGACACCCTCACGGGCACCCCCAGCAGCCGCGCGCGCAGCACGCGCTCGCCCAGCTCGCGCTCCAGCGGCGCCGCCAGCCAGGGCGCGAGCGGCGCGCAGGTGCCGCCGAGCACCACCGCGTCGACGTCGAGGAGGTTCACCGCACCGGCCAGGGCCACCCCGAGCGCGCGGCCGGCCTCCTCGAGCGCGCCCAGGGCCGCCGGCGCCCCGGCCTCGGCCGCGCGCCGCAGGGCGTCCGCCCCCGTGCCGTCACCGGCCAGGCCGGCGCGCCGCAGCAGCGCCTCCTGCCCGGCGTACGCCTCCAGGCAGCCGCGGGCGCCGCAGCCGCAGCGGGGTCCGGCGGGGTCCACCGTGACGTGCCCGAGCTCACCGCTCCAGCCGCGCTCGCCGCGCAGCGGCCGCCCGTCCAGCACCACCCCGGCACCGATGCCGACCTCCCCCGTGACCAGCACGAACGACGTCCCGCCCAGGGAGCCGTCGAGAGCGTCGCCGGGGTGCCACAGCTCCGCCACCGCGGCCAGCGCCGCCTCGTTGTCGACGGCGAGCGGCAGTCCCGCCAGGCCCGGGTGCGCCCCCAGCAGCGCGAGCACGTCGACGTCGCGCCAGCCCAGGTTGGGCGCCAGGCGCAGCCGCCCGGCGGCGGAGTCCACCAGACCGGGCAGCGCCCAGGCCCCGCCCACCACCTCCAGCCCCTGCGCCCGCGCCTGCGCGAGCGCGGCGCCCGCCAGCTCGGCGGAGGCGGCGAGCACCCGCTCGGGAGCGCCGGTGCGGTCCACGGAGCCCCGCGCCACCCGTGCGCGGACGGCGCCGGTGAGGTCCCGCACGCAGGCGACCACGTGGCTGGCGCCCAGCTCCACGCCGAGCGCGGCGACGCGCCCGCCCGAGAGGCGCAGCCCGTTCGCGGGCCGGCCGGCGCCGGTGCGCGGCGGCGGCGGGAGCTCCTCCAGCAGCCCGGCGGCGAGCAGCACGTCGACCAGGGCCGAGACCGTGCCGCGCGCCAGGCCGGTCGCGGCGGCGAGGGCCGCGCGGGAGGGCGCGGCGTCGTCGTCGGCACCGCCAGCGGCGGCGACGCGCGCCAGGAGGGTGGCGAGGTTGCGGTCGCGCAGGTCGCGCTGGCGCGCCGGCTCGCGCACCGGCTCGACGGGGGGCACCCGTTGACACTCCCACGGCGAGCACATAAGTTCAATCACAGAACAAATACCGACCTCGACGCAGAGGAGCACCACCGTGGCCGCCCCGATCTCAGCTCAGCACCTCACGCCCACCCCCGAGGACAAGTTCTCCTTCGGCCTCTGGACCGTCGGGTGGGCCGCCGCCGACCCGTTCGGCGCCGCCACCCGCCCCGACGTCGACGTCATCGACGCCGCCCGCCGCCTGGCCGACCTCGGCGCCTACGGCATCACCTTCCACGACGACGACGTCGTCCCCTTCGAGGTGGGCCACAAGGACCCGGCCGGGCGCGACGAGATCCTCGGCCGCCTCAAGAAGGTCGTCTCCGACACCGGCCTCGCCGTGCCGATGGTGACCACCAACCTCTTCAGCCACCCGGTGTTCAAGGAGGGCGCGTTCACGGCGAACGACCGCGACGTCCGCCGCTTCGCGCTGCGCAAGGCCTTCCGCCAGCTGCAGCTCGGCGCCGAGCTCGGCGCGCAGACGTTCGTCATGTGGGGCGGCCGCGAAGGCGCCGAGGTCGACGGCGCCAAGGACATCAAGGCCGCGCTGGACCGCTACGCCGAGGCCGTCAACCTGCTGACGACGTACATCACCGAGCAGGGCCTCGACATGCGCATCGCCATCGAGCCCAAGCCGAACGAGCCCCGCGGCGACATCCTGCTGCCCACGGTCGGCCACGCCATCGCCTTCTCCTACACCCTCGAGCACCCGCACCTCGTGGGCGTGAACCCCGAGGTCGGGCACGAGCAGATGTCCAACCTCAACTTCACCGCCGGCATCGCGCAGGCGCTCGCCGCCGGCAAGCTGTTCCACATCGACCTCAACGGCCAGCACGGCCCCAAGTTCGACCAGGACCTCGTCTTCGGCCACGGCGACCTGCTCTCCGCCTTCTGGACCGTCGACCTCCTCGAGAACGGCTTCCCGGGCGGCGGGCCCACCTACTCGGGCCCGAAGCACTTCGACTACAAGCCCAACCGCACCGAGGACTTCGACGGCATCTGGGCCTCGGCCGCGGCCAACATGCGCACCTACCTGCTGCTCAAGGAGCGTGCGCTGGCCTTCCGCGCCGACCCGGAGGTCCAGGCCGCGCTGCAGACCGCCAGCGTCACCGAGCTGGCCGTCCCCACCCTCTCGCCGGGTGAGTCGCTGGCCGACATCGTCGCCGACCGCTCCGCGTTCGAGGACTTCGACGCGGACGCCAAGGGCAAGCGCGGCTACGGCATCGGCAACCTCGACCAGCTGGCCATCGAGCACCTCATGGGCGCCCGCTGACCCACCGCTGACGGCTGAGGGCCGGTCGCCCGTGGTCACCACCACGGGCGGCCGGCCCTCAGCCGTCCGCCTCAGACCCGCAGCGCGTCCCGCTCCAGGGCGCGCGGCGCGAGCCGCTGCAGCTGCGTCACGTGCTGCGGGCCGAGCTCGGCGAGCTCGGAGACCTGCAGCAGACGCATGGTGCGCTCCACCTGCTCGCGCAGGATGGCGATGGCGCGGTCGACGCCGGGGCGCCCGCCGGCCATGAGGCCGTACAGGTAGGCGCGGCCGATGAGGGTGAACTTCGCCCCCAGGGCGATCGACGCGACGACGTCGGCACCGTCCATGATCCCGGTGTCGACCATGACCTCGGTGTCGGCGCCCACCTCGCGCACCACCTCGGGGAGCAGGTGGAACGGCACCGGGGCCCGGTCGAGCTGGCGGCCGCCGTGGTTGGACAGCACGATCCCGTCGACGCCGAGGTCGGCGAGGCGCTTGGAGTCCTCGAGGTTCTGCACGCCCTTGACCACGAGCTTGCCCGGCCACATCGAGCGGATCACGGCGAGGTCGTCGTAGGAGATCGACGGGTCCATCGCGGAGTTCAGCAGCTCCCCCACGGTGCCGCCGGTGGCCGACAGGGAGGCGAACTCCAGCTTGGGGGTGGTGAGGAAGTCGTACCACCACCACGGGCGCGTCGCGGTGTTGAGGACCGTGCCCAGGCTGAGCTGCGGGGGGATGGAGAAGCCGTTGCGCTTGTCGCGCAGGCGGGCCCCGGCCACCGGGGTGTCCACGGTGAAGAACAGGGTGTCGAAGCCGGCCTTCGCGGCGCGCTCGACCAGCCCGTAGGAGATCTCCCGCTGGCGCATGACGTAGAGCTGGAACCAGTTGCGCCCGTGCGGGTTGGCGGCCTTCACGCCCTCGATGGAGGTGGTGCCGAGGGTGGACAGCGTGAAGGGGATGCCGGCCGCCCCCGCGGCGCCGGCGCCGGCCGTCTCGCCCTCGGTCTGCATGAGGCGCGTGAAGCCGGTGGGGGCGATGCCGAACGGCAGCGCGGACGGGCCGCCGAGCACCGTGCAGGACGTGTCCGCGCGGGTGGCGTCCCGCAGGATGCTGGGGTGGAACTCGACGTCGAGGAACGCCTGGCGGGCCCGCTGCATCGAGATCTCGCCGTCGGCGGCGCCGTCGGTGTAGTCGAAGGCCGCGGCGGGCGTGCGGCGCTTGGCGATGGCGCGCAGGTCGTGGATGGTGAGCGCGCTCTCCAGCCGGCGCCTGCGCCCGTCGAGGGTCGGCTTCTTGAACTTCACGAGTTCGAGCAGCTCGCGGGGCTTGGGGGCCTGGCGCTGGACGACGGACACGGGGGTCACCTCTCTGGTGGTGCGGAGACGGGTGGGCAGGTCCGGCGGCGGGGTCACGGGAGCATCCAGGAGAGCACGCTCGACTGCAGGCCGACCAGCAGGCAGAGGGCGAGCAGCATGCCGAGGCTCCACCAGACGACGCGGCGCAGGATCTCGGACTCGCGGCCCACCAGCCCCACCGCGGTGGCGGCGATGGCCAGGTTCTGCGGGCTGATCATCTTGCCGACGACGCCGCCGGAGGTGTTGGCAGCCACCAGCAGGGTCGGGTCGAGGCCGATGCGCTCGGCGGCGCTCTGCTGGAGGGTGGCGAACAGGGCGTTGGCGCTGGTGTCCGAGCCGGTCACGGCGGTGCCGAGCCAGCCGAGCACCGGGGAGAGGAAGGCGAACGCGGCGCCGGTCCCGGCGATCCACGCACCGATGGTGAGGGTCTGGCCCGACTGGTTCATGACGTAGGCCAGCGCCAGCACCGAGCCGACGGTGAGCATCGAGAACCGCAGCTTCACCACCGTGTCCACCCACGCCCGCGCGACCTGGCCCAGCCCCAGGCCCTGCACGAGGCCCACGACGACGCCGCACCCCAGCAGCAGGGTGCCCGCGGAGGACAGCCACGGCAGCGTGTAGGTGGTGGAGGCGAGGGGTGCGCCCGCGGCGTTGAGCACGGCGCCGTCCAGGCCCGGCCAGGGGACCTTCACGTCGGTGCCGACGAGGGCCTCCTTCAGCGGCGTCCACAGCTTGGCCAGGGCGAAGACCACGACCACCAGGAGGTAGGGGAAGAGCGCGCTGACGACGACGCCCGGCGTCAGCCTCTGCGCACCGCCGGCCGCGGTGGTGGCGGTGGCCGCGCTCGCGGGGACGGCGGGGCCACCGGCCCCGGCGCCCACCAGCGCCTCCTCGCGCTGCCGGTCGAGCAGCAGCCGCTCGCGGGCCCGCTCGGTGCCGGTGGGGCGCCAGAAGCGCAGCAGCACCACCGCCGCGGCCACCCCGACCAGCGAGGCGACGATGTCGGTGAGCTCCACGGACACGTAGGTGGCGGCCAGCCACTGGGCCACGCCGAAGGAGAGCCCGACCGCGACCGCCGCGGGCCACGTCTCGCGCAGGCCGCGCCGCCCGTCGGCGATGAGCACGAGCAGGGCGGGCACCACCATCGCGATCAGCGGGGTCTGGTGCCCGACCACGGCGCCGATCTCGTGGTAGTCGATGCCGGTGAGGTTGCCGGCGGTGACGATCGGGATGCCCACGGCGCCGAAGGCGACCGGAGCGGTGTTGGCCAGCAGGACGACGACGGCGGCGCGCATCGGCGCGAACCCGACGGCCAGGAGCATCACGCCGGTGATGGCGACCGGGGCGCCGAAGCCCGCGAGCGCCTCGAGCAGGCCGCCGAAGCCGAAGGCGATGATGATCGCCTGGATGCGGGGGTCGTCGGAGACGGCGTCGATGACGCGGCGGAGCAGCTCGAAGCGGCCGCTGCGGACCGTCAGCTCGTACAGCCAGATGGCGTTGAGCACGATCCAGATGATGGGGAAGATCCCGAACGCGAACCCCTGGGTGGCCGACAGGCCGGCCAGGGGCGCGGGCATCCCGTAGGCGGCGACGGCGACCAGCACGGCCACCGCCAGGCCCGACAGCCCGGCCCAGTGCGCCTTCCAGCGCAGGACGCCGAGGGTCACGAAGACCGTGACCAGGGGAAGGGCTGCCACGAGCGCTGACAGCCCGAGGCTGCCGAGCGGCGCGAGCTGCTGCGCGTACGTCATGGGTGGACTCCGTTCGAACGTCGTCGTTCTAATGGTCTGACCGCTGAATGGACCATACTCTGCGCGGTCAGAGGGGTCAACCATGCGTGCGGCTCGACCGACCACCTGCTATCAAGGGCGGATGTCCTCGGATTCCGCCGGACCCGACTGGAAGCCCCTGCGCCGGGCCAGCGCCCACGAGCTGGTCATCGAGGCGATCGAGGACCAGATCGAGGCCGGGGCGCTGCGGGTGGGAGACCCGCTGCCCCCGGAGCGCGAGCTCGCCGCCCGCCTCGGCGTCAGCCGCGCCGGCGTTCGCGAGGCCGTCCGGGTGCTCGAGAGCCAGGGGGTCCTGCGCTCGCGGCCCGGCGTCGACGGCGGCACCTTCGTCACCCCCGTCCCCCGCGAGGCGCTGACGCGCTTCCTGCGGCTGCACATCGCGCTGTCCAACTTCGCCCTCGAGGACGTCGTCGACGCGCGGGTGGTGCTCGAGCGCGCGAGCGCGGTGCGCGCCGCCGAGGCCCGCACCGAGGCGGGCATGGCCGCGATGCGCGACGCGCTCGCCGCGATGGAGGCCCCCGGGGTCAGCCGGGAGGACTTCAACGCCGCTGACACGGCCTTCCACTCCGGCCTGGCCGAGGCCTCCGGCAGCGCCGTCTCCTCGGCGCTGACCGTCTCGATCCGCACGGCGATGCGCGGGCCGATCCTGGAGGCGATGCAGCGCAGCACCTCCTGGGAGGCCGTCTCGGCCCAGCTGCGCGCCGAGCACCGCGCCATCTACGACGCCGTGGCCGCGGGCGACGGCGAGACCGCCGCCGACCTCGTGGACCGCCACGTCCGCAGGGCCGCCGCCGACCTGCACCTGTGATCGAGAGCACGGACGGCAGACTGGGCGCCATGGCGAAGAAGCTGGTCGCGGGGATCGACACCTCGACGCAGTCCTGCAAGGTCGTGATCCGCGACGCGGAGTCCGGCGAGCTGGTCCGGAAGGGGCGCGCGTCCCACCCGGACGGCACGGAGGTCCACCCCCGCGAGTGGGAGCGCGCGCTGCGCGAGGCCGTCGACGCGGCAGGGGGCCTGGACGACGTCGACGCCGTGGGCGTCGGCGGCCAGCAGCACGGCATGGTCTGCCTCGACGAGCGCGGCGAGGTGGTCCGCCCGGCCCTGCTGTGGAACGACACGCGCTCGGCGCAGGCCGCCCGGGACCTCGTCTCCGAGCTGGGCGCGCAGGCCTGGGCGGACGCGGTCGGGCTGGTCCCGGTGGCGTCCTTCACCGGCACCAAGCTGCGCTGGCTGGCCGACGCCGAGCCGGAGAACGCCGACCGGACCGCCGCCGTCTGCCTCCCCCACGACTGGCTGACGTGGCGCCTCGCCGGCGGCTTCGAGGCGGTCGGCCTGGAGGGCCTGTTCACCGACGCCGGTGACGCCTCCGGCACGGCGTACTTCTCCGCGGAGAGCGGGGAGTACCGCCGCGACCTGCTCGAGCTGGCCTTCCGCGGGCGCTCGCCGCTGCTCCCCCGCGTGGTCGGCCCGTCCGAGGCCGGCGGGGAGCTGTCCGCGGCCTGGGGCCGCGAGGGCGCGCTGCTGGCCCCCGGGACCGGCGACAACGCCGCCGCCGCGCTCGGCCTGGCGGCCCGCGAGGGCGACGTCGTCCTGTCCCTGGGCACGTCCGGGGTGGTGGGCGCGGTCACCGAGACCGCCGTGCACGACGCCTCCGGCACGATCGCCGGCTTCGCCGACGCCACGGGGCGCCACCTGCCGCTGGTCGTGACGCTCAACGCCGCGCAGGTGCTCGACGCCACCGCGAAGCTGCTCGGCGTCGACCACGCGGGCCTCGCCGAGCTCGCGCTCTCGGCCCCCGCGGGCGCCGACGGCCTCGTCCTCGTGCCCTACCTGCAGGGCGAGCGCACCCCCAACCGCCCCGAGGCGACCGGCGCGATGCACGGCCTCACCCTGAAGACCATGACGCCCGCCCACGTGGCGCGCGCCGCCGTGGAGGGCCTGCTGTGCGGCCTGGCCGACGGCATCGCCGCGCTCGAGGCGCAGGGGGTCTCCGTGCGCCGGGTGCTCATGGTCGGCGGTGGCGCCCGCTCGGCCGCGGTGCAGCAGCTGGCGCCGTCGGTGCTCGGCCGCCAGGTCGTCGTCCCCCAGCCCGGCGAGTACGTCGCCGACGGTGGGGCCCGCCAGGCGGCCTGGGTGCTCTCCGGCGCCGACGCCCCTCCGGAGTGGTCGCTCGCCCCGGCGCAGGTCTTCGACCTCGACGACGACGCGCGCGCGTCCGGTGAGCGGGTGCGCGCCCGCTACGCCGAGGTGCGGGACCTCACCGACGGGGTCTGAAGTCGGCGGGGGCGAACCGGCCCTCGCCCAGGTGCGACTCGATCGACTCCAGGCTCCGGCCCGTCAGCTCCGGCATCTTCTTCCACACGAAGAGCCACGCGGCCGCGTTGAAGGCGGCGTAGACGAGCATCGTCGGGCCGGGGCCGATCCCGTTGATGACGGACAGGGTGGTCAGCGTGATGACGAGGTTCGTCGTCCACAGCACCGCGGCCTGCGCCGACGTGCCCGCGGCGCGGACGGCCAGCGGGTAGACCTCCGAGCCCGTCAGCCAGCCCATGAGCTGCAGGCCCCCGGCGTTGAAGAGCATGAAGACGACCAGGCAGGCGACGATGAACGGGATCGACCCGCGCACGTCGTCGCCGGAGACGATGAACACCACGCCCAGGGCCACCAGCGCGAGCGCCGCCCCGGGGACCATGACGAGCGTCAGGCGCCGTCGACCGACCCTGTCGACGATCGCCAGCCCGACCAGCATCATCACGAGGTAGGTCACGCCGAGGGCCACGCTGACGTCCAGGGCGGCGGAGCGCGAGAAGCCGTTGTCGGTGAGGATCGTCGGCGCGTAGTAGATGATCATCTCGATCCCGGACAGCTGGGTGAAGAGGGCGATCCCGCAGCCGACGAGCAGCGCGGGGCGCACCCACGCCTGTCGCAGGCCGCTCCAGCCGCGGTGGCCGTCGCTCTCGGACTGCTCGTCGCGGACGTTGCCAACGATCTCGTCCAGCTCCTCGCCCACGTCGCTGCCGGAGGGGCGCACGCGTTCCAGCACGCCGCGCGCGTCGTCCTCCCGGTCCTGCCCGACGAGCCAGCGGGGGCTCTCCGGCAGGCGCAGCACCAGGAGCAGGAGCACCGCGGCCGGCACGGCCGCGAGCCCGATCGACCAGCGCCAGCTGAGCGCCTGGCTCGCGCCCACCAGGGTGGAGACGACGATGCCCACGCCGATGCCCACCTGGAACGTCAGCACCAGCCGGCCGCGCACGGCGGGCGGGGCCAGCTCTGCCACGAACATCGGAACGGTCTGCGTGGCACCCCCCACGGCGAAGCCCAGCACCACGCGAGCCGCGGCCAGGGTCCAGGCGTCGGGGGCCACCGAGCACAGCAGCGCGCCGACCACGAAGACCGACCCGATGATGATCATCGTGACGTGCCGACCCCGCCGCTCCGACAGCCGCGAGCACACGAGAGCACCGACGACGGCCCCCAGGAGGATGCCGCCGGCGATCACCTGCTCCATCCCGTGCTCGATGCCGAACTCGTCGCTGATCTGCAGCAGCGCGCCGGAGATGATGCCGGTGTCGTAGCCGTAGAGCAGGGAGGCCAGCGCCGACACGGCGGCCGTCGCGACGATGGCCGGCGTCATGGCCGACCCCCTGCTGGCCTGCACGTGCTCCCGCGTCCGCTCTGACACGCGCCCAGCAGACACCCGGCACCCTCCCAGCGCACGGCGATCTAGCACCGGACGTGCAGACAACTCCCAGGGTCGGCGTCCAGACTCCTCCCATGACCAGCACAGCCGCCGAGGCGCGCCTCCTCGTCGTCGACGACGAGCCCAACATCCGAGAGCTCCTGTCGACCTCGTTGCGCTTCGCCGGCTTCGAGGTCCACACGGCCGCGGACGGGCAGGAGGCGCTCAGCCAGGCCGAGCGCACCCGCCCCGACCTCGTGGTCCTCGACGTCATGCTCCCCGACCTCGACGGCTTCGCCGTGACCCGCCGCCTGCGCGAGCGCGGCCGCGACGTGCCCGTGCTGTTCCTCACCGCCAAGGACGACGTCGCCGACCGCGTCGCCGGCCTCACCGTGGGCGGCGACGACTACGTCACCAAGCCGTTCAGCCTGGAGGAGGTCGTGGCGCGCATCCGCGCGGTGCTGCGGCGCACCGGCTCCGGTGCGGACCCGGCCGCGGGCCGCCTCGTCTTCGCCGACCTCGAGATGGACGAGGACAGCCACGAGGTCCACCGCGCCGGGCACGCCGTGGAGCTGTCCCCCACCGAGTTCAAGCTGCTGCGCTACCTCATGCTCAACCCCAACCGGGTGCTGTCGAAGACGCAGATCCTCGACCACGTGTGGCACTACGACTTCGGCGGCGAGGCGGGGATCGTGGAGTCCTACATCTCCTACCTGCGCCGCAAGATCGACACCGGGACGGACGCCGACGGCAACGCCGTGCAGCCGCTGATCCACACCCGTCGCGGCGTGGGCTACGTGCTGCGCCTCCCCCCGGCCGCCTGATCCCCGACGGGAGCCCCGTGACGGACCGCGCGGTCGAGCAGGCCCCCCAGGACACGACGACGACGACGGACGCCGTCCCCCGGACTGCGCCGCGCGGGGTGCGGGGGGCGTACGGCACCGCCCGTGAGCGGGTGATGGAGCACGGGCACGCCCTCTCGCTGCGCGCCCGGCTCATCGCCGTGGTCACGGGCCTGCTGATCGTCGCGCTGCTGCTCACCGGCACCGTGACCCTGCTCGTGCTGCAGCGCGTGCTGCTCGCCCAGACCGACGAGCAGCTGCGCACCGCTCTGACGACGGCGCCCGAGATCCTCGACGCCAACAGCGTGCCCCAGCAGGGGGGGCCGACCGACTACGTCGTGCAGGTCAGCGACAGCGACGGCAACGTCCTGGGACTGTCACCGCGGCCGGCGGCAGGTGCACCACCGGCGAAGGTCACCCGGCTCGAGGGCATCACCAGCGCGTGGGTGGACGAGCACCGCAACCGCGGGGTCACGATCAGGTCTGCGGACGGCGAGGAGTGGCGCGTCATCGCCGTCCCGCTGCGATCCACCTCCGGGGAGTCCGTCGCCGTGGCCCGGTCGCTCACACCGGTCGACCACACGCTCAAGGACGTCGCCGCGTACTTCGTGCTGGTCGGCGTCGTCGTCGTCGTCGCCTGCGTGGTGCTGGGCGCGTACGGCGTGCGCCGCGCCTTCCGGCCGCTGCGCGACGTCGAGGCCGTGGCGGCGGCGTTCGGCGGCGGTGACACGAGCCGCCGGGTGCCGGTGGTCGCACCCGGCACCGAGGTGGGCCGCCTGGGCGCCGCGATCAACGGCATGCTCGACGACATCGAGACCTCGCTCGCCGCGCGCGAGGCCTCCGAGGGTCGCATGCGCCGCTTCGTCGCCGACGCCAGCCACGAGCTGCGCACGCCGCTGTCGGCCATCCGCGGCTTCGCGGAGATGCACCGGATGGGCATCGTGCGCAAGGAGGCCGACGTCACCACGGCCTTCAGCCGGATCGAGTCCGAGGCGACGCGCATGGGCGGCCTCGTGGAGGACCTCCTCGTCCTCGCCCGCCTCGACGAGCAGCGCCCGATGCGCCGCGACCCGGTGGACCTCTTCGCCATCGTCGCCGACGCGCGGCACGACGCGCGGGCCCTGGCCCCGGACCGCGCCATCGGCGTGACCGGGGTGGACGGTGCGCCGCCGCGGCCCGTGGTGGTGATCGGTGAGGAGGCCAAGCTGCGCCAGGTGCTGGCCAACCTCATCGGCAACGCCCTGCGGCACACCCCGGCGGGCACGCCGGTGGAGCTGGGCGTGGGCCAGCGCGACGGGTGGGCGGTGTGGGCCGTCAGCGACCACGGCCCCGGCATCCCCCCGGAGGACGCCGCGCGCGTCTTCGAGAGGTTCTGGCGCGCCGACTCCTCGCGCCAGCGCGGCGCGGGCGGCGGCGCGGGGCTGGGCATGGCGATCGTCGCGGGCATCGTGCAGGCGCACGGCGGTGCGGTGCGGGTGGTGCAGACGCCGGGCGGTGGCGCGACCATCGAGGTGGCGCTCCCGCTGGCTGACGCTCCGCCCGCGGAGGACCAGCAGGACGACGACGAGCCACCCACACCTGTGGACGGACCTGTGGACGACGGTGCTCTGTCCACAGGCGGCGCCTCGGACCAGCGCGCGCAGCCCGGCCTTCCCTAGCGTCGTGGCGTGCCCCGCAGCCCGCGGCGGCCACGAGCAGCGGAGGTCCCCATGAGCAGGTTCCAGGTCGACAGCAGCGAGGTCCAGAGCGCCAGCGGTGCCGTCGCGGGGTCCGCGAGCGTCATCACCACCGAGGTCGACGCGATGATGCGCCACCTGCTGGACCTGCAGAGCAGCTGGCAGGGCGCGGCGTCCACCTCCTTCCAGGGCGTGGTCGCGCAGTGGCGCGCCACGCAGGAGCAGGTGCGGGCGTCGCTGGAGTCCATCGGGCAGGCCCTGGCGTCCACCGGCCGCACCTACGAGCAGGCCGAGGCCGACGCGGTGCGCGTCTTCAGCCGCTGACGCGCAGCGGCCCGGTGCCGTCGCGCAGCAGGCCGCCGGTGCGCCCGTGGCGGACCGCCACCAGCTCGGCGGCGATGCTGAGCGCCATCTCCGCGGGGGTGCGCCCCCCGAGGTCCAGGCCGACGGGGTCGTGGAGGCGGGCGAGCTCGGCCTCCTCCACGCCGCGAGCCGCGAGGTCCGCGCGGCGGGCGGCGCAGGTCCTGCGGGAGCCCATCGCCCCCACGTAGCCCAGGTCGAGGCGCAGGGCCATCTCGAGCAGCGGCAGGTCGAACTTGGCGTCGTGGGTGAGCACCACGAGGGAGGTCGCCGGGCCCAGCTGGCCGGCCGCGGCCTGGGCCGCGAGCCACCGGTGCGGCCAGTCGAGCACCACCTCGTCGGCGGAGGGGACGCGGTGCTCGGTGGCGAAGGCCTCGCGCGCGTCCACCACCGTGGTCCGCATCCCCAGCAGCCGGGCCTGGGCTGCGAGGGCCTCGGCGGCGGTCCCGGCACCGGCCACCACGAGGTGCTCCGGCGGGCGGACCACCAGGTCCACCGCTCCCCCGCCGGGCAGCGGCAGGGCCACGTGCGCGGCGCGGCGGGCGTCACGCGCGGCCGCCAGCGCGTCCAGCCGGGCCGCCAGCTCGTCGTCGAGCGGCGTGATGAGCACGTCCAGGGCGCCGCCGCACGGCAGGCCGACGGCCGCGGCGTCGTCGTCGGTGACCCCGTAGTGGACGAGCTCTGGCGCGGAGGCCTCGGTGGCGCGCACCAGGACGTCGCCCTCCACGCAGCCCCCGGACACGCTGCCGAGAGCGGTGCCGTCGTCGAGCACGGCCATCGCCGACCCGACGGGGCGAGGCGACGACGCCCAGGTGGCGGCGACCACGGCCAGGACGACGCGCCGCCCCGCGGCGCGGGCGGCCACCACGGCGTCGATGATGTCGAGCACCAGGGCATCTTGCGCCAGGCTGGGCCCGTGGAGCTGACCTCGGGCGCGACGCGCCTCACCGTGGACGAGGCCTTCGGGGCCCGGATCGCCTCCCTGCTCGTGCCCGGGGCGGCGGGTGACCTGCAGCTGGTGGGGCGCTACAGCGAGACCCCGCACGGCTGGGGCGCCTTCCCGATGGTCCCGTGGGCGGGCCGGGTCCGGGACGCCCGCCTCACCTGGCACGGCCGGACGGTCGACCTGCCGCCCAACAAGGCACCGCACGCCATCCACGGGACGGTGGCGCGGGTCCCGTGGCAGGTGGTGGAGGCGCAGGCCCACCACGCGGTGCTGCGCTGCGACCTCGGGGAGCACTGGCCGTGGCCCGGGCACGCCGAGATCCGCTACGACCTCTCGCCGTCGTCGCTGGAGCTGCGCCTGGAGTGCTGGAACGACGGCTCGGACGCCGACGGGCCGATGCCCGCGTGGATCGGCATGCACCCGTGGCACCCGCGCTTCGTGGGTGGTGCCGAGGCCGAGCTCGAGGTCCCCCTGGCGGACCCCGCCACCGCGGTGATGGTCAAGGACGACGACGGCATCAGCGACGGGCGCCGCGGCCCGCTGCCGGCCGGTGCCCCGAACCAGCACCGCATCGACGAGGCGCTGGCCGGGGTGGTCTGGCCGGCCACCATCACCTGGCCGGGGGTGGCGCGCCTGCAGGTCAGCTCCGACGCCGAGTACGGCGTGGTCTTCACCGAGCGCGACGAAGCCGTGTGTGTGGAGCCGCAGACCGGTCCTCCGGACGCCGCGGCGCTGGGCCTGGCGCACAGCGTCGCCCCCGGTGAGGCGCACGTGCTGCACATGACCTGGCGGTGGACCACCGAGCTCTGACCCCTCACGCCGCGAGGCCGGCGAGCCGCGGGCCGTCTCCGGGGGTCGCGCCTCCGGTCGAACGCCGCGCTGACCAGCAAGACCGGATGACCGTCGAGCGGCGGGAAGTCGCGGTCGGGATGGGGTGCCAGGGGGCGCAGGAGGATGCTGGCGCGTACCTGCCCGGGATCCAGGGCCAGGACGGCGGCGGACACGATGGCGCCGTTGGAGTAGCCGAGCAGCACCGGACGCTGCCCGCGATCGTGGTGCAGGCGGCGGAGGAGACGTCGCAGTGCCTCTGCCCCGAGGCGGAGGTCGCCGTCGTCGAGGGCGCGGTCGGGGTGGCGCCGGAAGAAGGCGAACCCGCCCTCCCAGGGGATGCGTCCGCGCACGCCGACGACCTCGTGGCCGGGGCAGGCGCCGCGGGCGAAGGCCAGGAGCGACGTCTCGTCCTGACCGCTGCCGTGGAGCAGGACGACGACGGGGGCGCCCGGCTGGCCGGGCCAGGTCCTGGTGACGAGGTCCGGTGGCTCCACGAGGCGATCGTCCCGCGCGTCAGAAGGGCGGGTCGAGGGGGAAGCCGCGGGTGGGGTCGACCGGCCTGCGCACCGGACCGGTCGACGGCACCCGCGACGGGGGTGCCCACGCGCGGTACCTCGGGATCGGGTCGGTGTACCGGCGCGGGCGGGTGACGTGGTCGATGCCCAAGGGCGAGCGCCAGTGGGCGTGCCCAGCGGCGCACCGCCAGTGCTGCCAGCGCGCGCTCCACGCCACGTCGGCGGCGGTGCGGGGATCACCGGCGTGCTTGCGCCGGTGGGCGCGGCGGGACTTGGGGTCCAGGTTGCACGCGCACGTCGGACCGCCCTGACCGGGCAGGTGCCCCCAGGCGGTGACGTGGTCCAGGTCCGCCTTCCCCGCGGGCAGGCGGTCCCCGGGACCGGTGGAGGTACCCCACAGCGCGATGAGGTGGCGGCGCAGCGCCTCGGGTGGGTCGTGAGGGCCACCGCCGATGCGGCTCACGGGGCAGGCGGCGGGGTCGACCGGCTCACAGGTCCCCGCCTGGCAGGGATCGGCGAGCTCGTTGGCCTCGACGGGGTCACCGACGTCATCGAGGTCAGTGACAGAGGTGAGGTCCGCCGGTGGTGGTGGCAGCTGCTGGATCGGTCGGCCACGGAAGAACCCCGCCCGCCTGCCACCGGACGGTGGCGAGGGCGGTGGCTGTGGTGGTGGTCCGCTGTCGCCACCTGGGGCTTGAGGGCCTCCGGGACCGGGACCGGGACCGGAGTCGGGGCCGGGGCCGGGGTCGGTGAGCCACGACGCGGGGTAGGTGTGCCCGTCCACGGCGATGAGGTCACCGGTGAACGGATCGGTCAGCACCCGCCGCAACCGGCAGCTGGCCCAGCGCAGCTGCTGACGCACCAGCCACGCCGGCACCCACCCGTACCCCTCGACGTAGCCGGGGTCATCATCGACGCCGACCAGCGCGGGCAGGCTGATGCGGATCTCCACGCTCGTCCCGGAGGCCCACCCCGCGCTGGAAGCGTCCAACGCCTCCGGGCGCACCGCCCCCAACGCGGTCACGGCGGCGTCGAAGGCGTGCGCGGCCGCTGGCCGCTCATCAGGCTGGTCGGGGTCATCGGCGTAGGGATCCCCACCCCCGGGGGCGGGCACCCCCTCGCGGGCGGCAGTGCGGGCAGCGGCCAGGTTCGCCCTGGCCGCCGCTCGCACCTTCAGTGCTACCGCGGCCACCGCGGTGACCGGCCCGATCAGGCTCAGCCTGGCCTGCCCGTCGCCGAGTGCGGTGTAGCAGACCCGCCGCGCGGAGGTCTTGGCCCGCACCCGCCGCGTCGCCGCTTCCGGGTCGTGCAGGTGGACCTGGTGGTCGACCTCGTCGCGCAGACTGGCCAGGGTCAACCCGACCCCGACCGCCTCGGGGCCGAACAGGTGCTCGTCGATCGTCGCCGCCGCCACCGGGTCCACCTCGGCGAGACGGTTGGCGGTCGCGGTCAGCCCCGCCATGCTCAGCTGCCCCGCAGCCAGACGGTCCAACGCGTGCGGCATCACCGCCACCACCCGCGCGGCCAACAGCACCTGCGCGGCGGCGGTGTACTCCGTCCACCCCAGCGCCGGAGCCAGCTCAGCGACCAGGTCCTCCAGGCCCGCCGCAGCCACCGCCTGCGCCTGGCCGGCGAACGCCGCACCCACGCCGCCACCACGACCACCACCGTCGTCGTCGTCGGGGAGGGCGGGACCGCGGCGGGCGCGCCGGTACAGCACCGACAGTTCCGCCAGGTCACGGATCTGTCCGGCCTGGATCGAGCCGATGAGGGCTTCCTTGGTGCGCATCCGGGTCAGCACCCGCGCGGCGGTGGCCACGTCCTCGCGCTCGGCGCGCACCGCCGCGACCACCGCCCGACCGGCCTCGTCCTGGCCGGCCAGCCAGCAGCAGAAGGCGAACACGACGGCGTCGGTGGCATCGTCGGGACCGCAGACCGGGCGCAGGTCGGCATCGAGGTGGTCGTAGGCGCAGCACAGCTGCACCTCGCTGAGCGCGTCAGGGCCGGGCAGGCGACCGGCAGCGGCGATCGCGTCCCGGGCGGGACGGTGCCGCTCCGGGCGTGGACCCCGCACCGGACCCGGGGCCAGCACCCCCGGTACCCGCCGCCGGCGACGCCGCCGCGGAGGAGGGGTGGGCGCGGCGGAGGGGGTGCCTCCGCTGGTGCGCTCGCCGCCGCTCACGGACCTGATCTTACCGAACAGGTGTTCGCTTCTGCAACCCCGGAAAGGCCCCTGACCTGCGCCGGAGCACCTCCAGGCGCGCCCCACCGCCCCTGACGGCGCCAGGGTGGGCTCCTCTGCGACCAGGGGGCCACGGGCGCTCCTGAGAGCGTCCGCACGCGGGTCCCGTGCCCCGTCCGGGCGTCCGCCCGCCGGTCGGGGTCGGTCCCGCGACCTACGCTGGTGTGGTGAGCATCGCCCTCGGCATCCCCCGGCTGCGCAGCGCTGGGCCCGCCGGGAGCGGCAGTCCCGCCGCCGCGGACCTCGTCAGGCCCCTGCCGGCGGACCGCCCCACGGGGGCCCAGGTGCCCGGGCTGCTCGACCGCCACGGCCGCACGGCCACCGACCTGCGCGTCAGCCTCACCGACCGCTGCAACCTGCGCTGCACCTACTGCATGCCGCCGGAGGGCCTGGACTGGACGCCCGCCTCGCAGCTGCTCAGCGACGACGAGGTGGTGCGGCTCATCACCGTGGCCGTCGAGAGGCTCGGGGTCGACGAGGTCCGCTTCACCGGCGGCGAGCCGCTGCTGCGCAAGGGCCTCGAGCGCATCGTCGCGGCGACCTCTTCACTGCGCACGGCTGACGGTCGCGCGCCCGAGACGTCGCTGACCACCAACGCGCTCGGGCTGGAGCGGCGCGCAGCCGCCCTCGCCTCGGCGGGCCTCACCCGCGTGAACGCCTCGCTCGACACGCTGCAGCGCGAGCGCTTCGCGTCCATCACCCACCGCGACCGCCTCGACGACGTCCTCGCGGGTCTGCGCGCCGCCGCGGACGCGGGCCTCGGCCCGGTGAAGGTCAACGCCGTGCTGCTGCGCGGCGTCAACGACGACGAGGCGCCTGACCTGCTCGAGTGGGCGCTGCGCGAGGGCTACCAGCTGCGGTTCATCGAGCAGATGCCGCTGGACCCGCACGGCGCCTGGGACCGCTCGCAGATGGTCGACGCCGCCGAGGTGCTCGCCTCGCTGGCCGCGCGCTTCCAGCTCACGCCGGAACCGAGCTCGGTGCGGGGGTCCTCCCCCGCGGAGCTGTGGCACGTGCGCCACCCCGACACCCCCGCGGACGGCGAGGAGCTGGGCACCGTCGGCGTCATCGCCTCGGTGACGCGCCCGTTCTGCGCAGACTGCGACCGCACCCGGCTCACCGCGGACGGCCAGGTCCGCGAGTGCCTGTTCGGCTCCCGCGAGCACGACCTGCGCGCCCTCCTGCGCGGCGGCGTCACGGACGAGCAGCTGGCCGACGCCTGGCGCGGTGCCATGTGGGGCAAGGTCGCCGGGCACGGCAGCGACGACGCCGACGCCGTCGGCTTCGGGCAGCGCCCCACCCGCCCGATGAGCGCGATCGGCGGCTGAGGTGGAGCTGCAGGTGCGCTACTTCGCGGGTGCGGCCGCCGCCGCGGGCGTCGACGAGGAGCTGGTCGAGGTCGACGACGACGCCACGGCCGCCCAGCTGGTGGCCGTGCTGGCGCGGCGCCACCCCCGGCTCGTGCCGGTGCTCGAGGTGGCGAGCCTGCTGGCGGACGAGGTCGCTGTGCGCGACCGCGGCCAGCGGCTCGTGGCACCGGCGGGACGCCGGCTGCAGGTGGACGTCCTGCCCCCGTTCGCCGGCGGCTGACCGGACCCTCAGGACGACGGCGACGGCGACGACGACGGCGACGACGGCGCTGCGCTGGCGCTCGGGGTGACCGGCGCGGACGGGCTCGCGGTCGCGGACGGGTGGGGCGCTGCGGTGCGGGCGGGGGCGGCGCGCCAGGTGCCGGCGGTCACGGTCGCGTGCGCCACGGCGGTGCCGCTGAGCTCGGCGCGGGTGGTTCCCGTCCCCGAGGCCAGCGCTCCCGCGGCCGCACCGACGGCGCTGCCGGTCAGCCAGCAGCCGGCTGCGCCGGCGCCGAGCGCTGCGAGCGCCACGAGCTGCCGCGCGCGCGAGCGCGTCACGCCCCCAGCCGCGGTGACCCCGGGCCGAGCGGGGCGGACAGGGCGCCGCTGCGCTGCACGTCAGCCCGCGCCAGGGCCCTGAACCGGGCCACCGCCTCGTCCACCACCGCCGGCGCCGCGGTCAGCGCCACGCTGACGGTGGTGTCCGTGGTGGCCAGCACCGAGCCGGCGCAGGCCTCCACGGCGCGCTCGAAGGCGTCGACGTCGAGGGCGTCGCCGGCCTCGAGCGTCACGACGGCCAGCTCGCGGCTCGCGGTGCGCCCCGGCCACGCCGCGGCCGGGGCGGCCGGCCTCCGGCGGCGCTCCCGCGCCTCCGCGACCACCTGGCAGCCGGCGTACACGAGCAGCCCGACCCCCGCCAGGAGCACCGCCACGACGCGCTCCGAGAGCCCGCCGGCGCTGCCGCGCAGCAGGTCGCTGGCGTACCCGACCCACGGCACGGAGTACCAGAGCTCGCCCCGGACGGCGCTGGCGGGGACCAGCGGGTCGTCGTCGTCGTTCGCGTCACCGCGGGTGGTGAGCTGCAGCGCGCCGGACGCGTCGTGCCCGGTGCCCACCACGCGGTGGGTGACCAGCGCTCCCCCGCCGGCCACCTCGTAGGTCACCACGTCGCCGACGTGCAGCGAGGCCGGGTCCACCGGGCGCACCACCGCCACCGACCCCGGGGGGATGCCGGGCGCCATGCTGCCGGTGAGCACCACCAGGGGCGTCGCGCCCGCGGCCCGCGGCACCACCACCGCGGCGCCCAGGGCCGCCAGGACCGCCACCAGCGCCGCTACGGCGAGGACCGTCACCAGCCCCCGCAGGGCGTTGCGCGCGGCTCCCCGTGCCGCGGCCCGCGCGGGTCGGGGGACCACCGCGGTGTGGCGGCCCGTGCGCGCCGCCGACGACGCGGACACGTCAGGTCTTGGCCGCGCTCGGAGAGGCGGAGCTCGGGGAGGCGGAGCTCGGGGAGGCGGAGCTCGGGGAGGTCGTGCCGGTGGGGCTCGACGGGCTCGCGCTCGGCGTGACGACCTGGGCGAGGCGGAGCCGCACGTCGAAGTCGGCCGTGTCCCCCTGCACCGCGTTGTTGTCGTCGCGCAGCGGCAGGGTCAGGGTGACGCGCACGCACTCCGCGCCGCCCGCCGGAACCGGCGCCAGGTCGGAGAAGTCGAAGTACCGCGGACCGTTGACCACCGCGGCGAGCGAGGCGGGGTCGGCCCGGTAGGTCTCCACGGAGGTGGAGGTGGAGGTCGACCCGGGCGAGGTGACGGTCTTGGTGGTGGTCACGGGCGCGGTCGGCACCGGCCCCACCAGGACGCCCGCGCGGCCCGCGGTGGCCGCGGGGCAGCGCGCCCCGACACCGCTGCCGGGAACGGCGGGGAACGCCACGGCGGAGACGAGGGCCTGGTTGGCCAGGTCGCCGAGGCCGCCGGCGTTGCTGGCGCAGTCGGCGTCGTAGAGCACCTCGTCACCGCTGCAGCCGTTCTCGCGGTTCACGAGGTTGGCCAGGGACACGCCCACGGAGGCCGGCACGGCGCTGGTGTTCTCCACGAGGAAGGCCTGGGAGACCCCGGCGCCGCCGGGCACCAGGGCGCCGCCGGTGGGGGCACCGGCCGTCGCGGCACCCACCGAGAAGCTCGCCGCCGTGATCCGCGCGGCCGTGACGGTGCTCGTGGAGGAGAACGCGGCGTACGTGGTGCCCGCGCCGAGCAGCGCGAGCGCGCCGCCGCCGGCCAGGGCCGCCTTGATGATCCGTCCGTTCATGGGACCCAGGGTCGGGGGCCCGGACGGGCGCGGTCATCGTCGAAATCGATGAACCTCCGGCGGCCTCACGCGGCCTCGCGCGCCCACCCGGCGCGGCGGGCCGCTGCCGCGGCCGCCAGCTGGGAGCGCACGCCCAGCTTGGTGAGCACGGCCCTGATCTGGGTGCGCACCGTGGCCTCCGAGACGGACGCCCCGTCGGCGATGTCGGCTGCGGCCACGCCGTCCACCAGCGCGTCGAGGACCGCCTGCTCGCGCGGCGTCAGGGACCGGAAGGGGGCCAGGCGCTCGGCCTCCTCGCGCTCGGCGCGGTCCGCCGCCAGGAGCAGGGCGGTGCGCTCCCGGGCGCGCAGCACCTCCTCACCGGCGGCCACCGCCTCCACCGCCGCCACGACGTCGGCCAGCGGGCGCTGCTTGGACACCACCGCCCAGGCACCGGAGCGCAGGCAGCGGCCCCAGCGCGCCGGGTCCTCCTCGGCGGTGAGGACCAGCACGGGCGCCACCGGGGCCAGCTCGCCCACCAGCCGGTCTCCGCCCGTCGGGTCGCCGGCGCCGAGGTGGAGGTCGACGACGACGACGGACGGCGGGTCCTGCGACAGCTCCGCCACGAGCCCCCCGTGGAGGTCCGGGCGCGGCGGCGGGAGCACCTGCGCCGCGAGGCCCGCGGCACGCAGCGCCGCCGCGAGCGCCTGGGAGAGCAGCTGGTGGTCGTCGACCAGCACGACGCGTCGGTGCGTCACCGTGCGGTCACCTCCTCCTGGACGGGCGGGTGGACGGGCGGTTGGACGGGCTGGCGGGCTGCGGGCAGGCGGAGCTCGAAGCGGGCGCCGCGGTCGGTGGGGGCCAGGCGGAGCGAGCCGCCGTCGGCCTCGGCCAGGGCGCGCGCGGACGCGAGGCCCAGTCCCTGCCCGGGCACGGCCGGGCTGAGGCGGGTGCCGGCGGCGAAGACCGCCTCGCGCAGGTGGGCGGGGACGCCGGGCCCGTCGTCCTGCACCACGAGCAGCGCGGCGCCGTCGTCGTGCTCCCCCGGGACCGCGGTGAGCTCCACCGCGGCTCCGGGCGCGTGGCGGGAGGCGTTGTCCAGGAGGTTGGCCACGGCGCGGCGGACCGCGTCCGGGTGGCCGACCGCGAGGACGGGGGGTCCCGGGGGTGGACCGGTGACGTCCAGGCCCCGCGCCCGCCATGCGGTGACCAGCGGGACGACGGCCTCACGCAGGTCCACCACCCCGGGCCGGTGCGGCGCAGCAGGCGCGGGGACCGTCGCGCCGGGCTCCCCCAGGAGCCGCTCGACGCGGCCGAGCTCGGCGTGCAGGGCCGCGGCCAGCGCCCGCTGCTCGGCACCGCCGACCACGGCGGGCTGCTCCCCGCTGAGCACGGCGCTGGCGGCGCGGACGGCGGCCAGCGCGCTGCGCGCGTCGTGGCGGCGCAGCCGGTCCTCGTGGCGCTCGGCGGCGGAGCGCTGCAGCCCCGCCAGCGCCCGCAGGCCCCGCACCCGCTGGGCGCGCAGGGCGGCTCCCAGGGCCACCAGGGCGTGCGCCAGGGCCCCGCCGCCCGCGGCCCCGAGGGCTGCGGGCCACAGCAGCGACCACGGCTGCCCCGGGAGGGGGGCGAGCGGTGGCAGCCAGCCGGCTCCGGCCACCACGGCGGCGCCGGCGCCGGCCGCGAGCACGAGACCGCAGCCGGCGAGCACCGCGGCGCCCGGGCGCAGCGCGGTGTCCACCTCGACGCCCCGGTGCGCGGAGCGGGTGCTGGGGACGGCGGCCAGGAGTCCGGCGGCCAGGGCGACCGCGGTGACGGCTCCGGTGTCCGTCGCCGGCGCCGCGCTGCTGGCGACCCAGGCCACGAGGGGTCCCGCGCCGCCGGCGAGCGCCAGGGCGACGGCGGCGTGGGCGGGGTGGGCGCGCCCGCCCACCCGCCAGGCGCAGAGCAGCAGGACGGTCGCCACCACCAGCGGCGCGGCACCGACCACCACGGCCAGGGCGGCGTGCGGGTCGGTCCCGGTGGCGACGTCCACGAGCACCGCGGCCCCGGCACCGGCCGCGGTGCCGGCGCCCACCGCCCGCCGGTCGTGCGCTGCGGGTCCGGTGGTCGCGGTGGGTCGGCGGTCGGGACCGCGGTAGACCCCGCCCATCGCACCTCCCGTCACATCCGCAACACCAGTCACGTGCGACGGTAGGCAGTGGCGGGGCGGGCGTCACGCAGGCGCGCCGGAGGGGCTCAGGGGCAGGCGACCCACTCGTCGGTGCCGTCGGCCAGGAACTGGTGCTTCCAGACCGGCAGCCGGTCCTTGACCTCGTCCACCAGGGCCGCCGCCGCGGTGAACGCCTCGCCCCGGTGGGCCGCGGAGACGGCCACCGCGAGCGCGACCTCCCCCACCGCCAGCGGACCGGTCCGGTGGGAGACGGCCACGGCGTCCACGGGGTGGCGGGCGGTCACGTCGGCGACCACCTCGGCGAGCACCCGCCCGGCGGTCGGGTGCGCCACGTAGACGAGGCGGTCGACGCCCGCCCCGTGGTCGTGGTCGCGGACCACCCCCGAGAAGGTCACCACGGCACCGGCGGCGCGGCTGCCCACGAGCGCGGCGTGCGCCTCGACGTCGAGGGGCTCCTCGGTGACGTCGGCCAGCGCCACCGCGCGGGCGGGTTCGTCGAAGCGGGAGGCGGTCACCGGGCCAGCGTAGGCCGGGTGTCGACGTCGGCCCCGTCGTCGAGGTCGCCGCACTCCACCAGGGCCGCCCCCGCCGCGCGCAGGTACGGGCCGGCGCCGCGGTCTCCCCGGGCCGCCGCCGCGGCCGCCGACCAGTGGGCGCGGCCGAGGAGCACCGGGTGCCCGGGCCGGCCGCCGTAGGTGGCGCGGGCCAGCGCGGACGCGGCGGGACGGGCGGGCGCGGCGGCGCCGAGGACCCGGCGCACGACCTCGTGGCGCAGCCCCGGGGTGTCCACGAGCGCCACGAGGGCGGCGGCCACGGGGGGCTCCTGGGCGGCCAGCGCGGCCAGGCCCGCCCGCAGGGACGCGCTCATCCCCTCGGCCCAGTCCTGGGCGACGACGACGGCGGCGCCGGGCGGCACCAGCTCCCGCGCGGCGTCCGCCTGCGCGCCGAGCACCACGACCACGTGGTCGCAGCCGCCCTCGCGCAGCGCGCGCACGCGCTGGACCAGCCACGGCTCGTCGTCGTCGCGCGCCAGCGCCTTCGGACCGCCGAAGCGCGTGCCCGCGCCGGCCGCCAGCAGGAGCCCGCGGGTGCCGGCCGGGTCCGGCCAGTCCGGCGGCTGCCGCCGGGCTCCCTCCCGCCGGTCCCGCGCGGTCACCCGCAGCCCCGAGGCGATGAGCCGGCGGGTGAGCTCCCGGCCGCCCACCTGCTCCGCGCCCGCTGCCACCAGCGCCGGCACGAGCGCGTCGGGCACGTCGTAGTGGTCGGCGTCGAAGCTGCGCGCGGGCACCCCCGCGGCGCGCGCGAACGCGTGCAGCTCGGCCAGGGAGGTGTCGCTGACCAGGTGGGCCCACAGGCGGCCGTGCGCCGGCCAGCGCGCGTCGTCGACCAGCACCGCCACGCAGCGACCCTACGGCGCGCGCAGCAGGCCGTCGGCGGTGCGCAGGTCGGCGGTCTGCGCGGCGGTCATGGCGGCGAGCTCGGGGGCGCCGGTGGGCTCGACGTCCCGTTCGAGCACCAGCCACCCGCCGCCCCAGGAGGCGCGCAGCTGCGCGAGGAAGCCGGCCACGTCGACGTCGCCGTCGCCGAGGGCGGTGCAGGAGCGCGACCACCAGCTGCGCAGCGGGACGGGCCCGGTGGCGCGGGCCCGCTCGCAGGTGGCGAGGTCGACGTCCTTGAGGTGGACGTGGGCGGTGCGACCACCCCAGTCGCGCAGCGCGGTGACGGGGTCGACACCGGCCAGGAGCAGGTGCCCGGTGTCGAGGACCAGCGGCAGGTCGGTGGTCTCCAGCAGCCGCTCCACCTCCCAGCCGGACTCCACCCACGTGGCCAGGTGGGGGTGCACCGCGGCGACCAGACCGTGCTCCGCGGAGACGCGCTGGGCCTCGCCGAGAACCCGCACCGCCCCGTCCCACTGCTGCCGGTCGAGCCCGCTGGACCTGTCGGAGGGGTCCCGCGGGGCGGTCTGGAGCTGCGGCGCGCCGGCGTCGGCCAGGACCAGCACGGGCGCCGGCCCCGGGAGGCCGTCGGAGTCCGCGCGGCGCGCGGTGGCGGCCAGCAGGGCGCAGGCCCGCTGGACGTCGGCGCGGTCGGCGTGCGTCAGCGCGCCAGCGGTCAGCTGCACGCCCACGTAGGCACCCGCCGGGCGCAGGCGGTGGGCCGCGAAGGCCTCCACGGTCTCGGCGGGATCTCCCAGGTAGCCGGGCGGGCCCAGCTCCGAACCGCCGTAGCCGGCCTGCGCCACACCCGCCAGCACCTGCTGCGGGCCGCCGTCCGCGGGCCCGTGGTGCGGGCCCCACACGCCCCAGCTCACGGGGGCGCCCGCCAGGTGGACGCTCATGCGCGCAGGAGGGTCAGGAGGTCGGCGAGCCAGCGCGCGTCCTCGGCCGCCTCGTCCGCCGTCCCGGTCACGGGCGCGCCGGTCCGCACGCTGGCGACGAACGCCTCCAGCTGCCGCTGGAACGCCCCGTCCCGGCCGAGCACCTCCCGGCGCAGCGCCGCGCCGCCGCCCGGCCGGTGGCTGAGCACCTCCAGGGCGCTGGGCGCGTCCACCGCGTAGGGCGCCGCGACCTCCAGGCGCACCGACCCCGCCGTGGCGCTCACCTCCAGCACCTCCTGGTACTCCGGGAAGTCGGGCAGCCACGCCCACACCAGCTCCAGCGCGGCGCCCCCGGGCAGCTCCCCGGAGACGAGCAGCACCGGCGGCTGCCCGCCGTCCCAGGCGGACAGGTGGGCCCGGGTGACCCGCGGCAGGCCCAGGCCGGTGGCGCGCAGCAGCGCCAGCTCGTGCAGCACCGACCCGCACAGCACCTGCCGGTACAGGCGCTGCCACGGCTGCGGCACCTCGCCCACCGCGCGCCGCACCGCGGCGGCGTCAGCGGCGTCGGAGGCGGCGACGCTCGCGAGCGCGGCCTCGTCCAGCTGCGGCGGTGGGCCGGCGGGCCGCAGGTGGGCCAGCTGGGGGGCGTCGGTGGGGTGGCGGACCCGGACCTGCACCACCCGCGCCTCGCCGACCTCGTCCAGGGCCGCCCGCAGCGCCGGCAGCGCGGCGTCGTGGGCCTTCATGTACCCCACCTGCAGCACGAGGCCGGACACGGCGGCGAGCGCGCCCAGGCGCTCGGCGTCGTCAGATGCCAGGGCCAGCGGCTTCTCGGCCAGCACGTGCTTGCCCGCCCGCAGCGCGGCCTCGACGAGGGTCGGGTGGTCACCGGGGGTGGTGACGAGCACCGCCTCGACGGCGGCGTCGGCGAGCAGCTCGGCCGTGGTCAGCGCGCGCGCGCCGTAGGCGGCGGCGACCTGCGCGGCGCGGGCGGTGTCGAGGTCGCTCACCGCCGCGACGGTGGTCTGCGGGGAGCGGGCCAGCAGGGGCAGGTGCACCGCGCGTGCGATGGTGCCGGTGCCCACCACCCCCACGGCCAGGGGCGTGGCGCTGTCGACGGGGATCACGGGGTCTCCTGGGAGCTAGAAGGACCGGGTCAGGACGGCGGGCGGGCCGGCGAACAGGCCGCGCAGGGCGTGCGCGGTGCCCGGGTCGCACCGGAGGAGCCCCCGGGCGCGGGCCTGCACGGGATCGAGGTGGCCGGTGAAGACGGACGCGAGGTCCGCCACGGCCAGGCCGACCCGCGGTGCGCTCGGCGGAAGCGGCCCGACCCGCGCCGCGCCCGCCGTCACGCGCAGCCCCACCTCCGGGGGCCCGCCTGCCGGGGCGTCGAGCACCAGCGCCACGTCCGCGCTGGTGCTCGGCGGGTAGCCGCGCCCGGCGAGCGCCGCGGTGGGGTCGAGCAGCCGCAGCATCCACGTGCCGTCCTCCACGGGCACCACCTGGCGCTCGAGCAGCCCCTCGAGCAGGCTCCCGGGAGGCAGGAGGGCGTGGACCACCGCGGCGGCGGGCACGTCGGCGACCGCGTGGCGCCACAGGGCCACCTCGTCATCCGGCGACCCGCCCACGAGGTCGCGCACCACGCCGTCGTACGTGGCGCCGGGCTGCGTCGGGGCGCTGCGGTCCAGCTGGCACCAGCCGCGGACCGCGCCGTCGCGCTCGAGCACCCAGGCTCCCGGGCCGCTCGGGTCGTCGGCCGGGCCGCCGGCGCGCCAGCGGTGGTCCACGGCGCCGTCGACGACGGCGGCGCGGCGCTCCACGAGGTCGGCCACGGCTCCGGCGTCGGAGGGCTCCGCGGGGCGCAGCACCTCGGGGCGGCGCACCCGCGGCAGCTCGGCCAGCAGGTCCCGGGCCCGCAGCTCGAAGACCGGCCGACGGCCGGCCACCCCGAAGCCGCAGGCGGCGTAGAAGCGGTGCGCTGACGGCACGAGCGCCGCCACCACCGCGCCCGCCGCGGCGGCGTGCTCCAGCGCCCCGGTGACCAGTGCGGCCCCCACGCCCCGCCCGCGGTGGGCCGGGTCCACGGCCACGGCCGAGACCGCGGCGGCGTCGAGGCGGGCACCGCCGAACCACTGGCCCCGCAGGCGCACCTGCGCGCAGCCCACCACGGCACCGGTGGGCTCGACGGCCACGACCAGGAGCGTCCCGGCCCCGGGCCCCTCGCCGTGGTCGTCGCCGTCGTGGTCGCCGTCGTGGTCGCCGTCGTCGCGGGGGGCGCCCGGCCGGGCGGGGGGTGTGCGCGCCGAGAAGACCGCACCCGCGAGGCGCCGCGCGAGCGCGCCCTCCTGCGCCCGCGCGAGCCGCACCTCAACCACGGTCAGCCACGCACCGCGCCCTTGACGGAGTCGGCGACGAACTGCTTGGCGAAGAGCAGGAAGACCACCAGCAGCGGGATGACGCCCATGAGCGCGCCGGCCATGACCACCGTGTAGTTGGTGGCGAGGTTGGTGTTCAGCTGCGACAGGGCCACCTGGAGCGTCACCTTGCTGGGGTCGACGAGCACGATGAGCGGCCACACGTAGTCGTTCCAGGCGGCGGTGAAGGTGTAGATGCCCAGGAACGCCAGCCCGGGCCGGATCACCGGCAGCACCACGAGGAGGTACTGGCGGAAGAACCCGCAGCCGTCCAGGGTGGCGGCGTCCAGCAGCTCGTCGGGCAGCGCCCCGGAGATGTACTGGCGCATCCAGAAGATGCCGAACGCGTTGGCGGCGGCCGGGATGATGAGCGCGCTGAGCGTGCCCACGAGCCCGATGTTGATCATCGTGATGAACTGCGGCACCGTCGAGAGCTGCGCGGGCAGCATGAAGAAGAGCAGCAGGAGTCCGAACAGCCACCGGCTGCCGGGGAACTGGTACTTGGCGAAGGCGAAGGCCGCCAGCGAGTCGAAGAAGAGCACCAGCACCGTGGTGGTCACCGCCACCACGAGCGTGTTGCCCAGCGACCCGAAGAAGTCGATCTGGGTCAGCACCTGCTGCACGTTGCTCAGGAGCTCCGAGCCCGGCAGCAGCTTCGGCGGGTAGGAGTAGAAGTCGCGCATGGTCCCGCTGGCCATCACCACCGACCAGTAGAACGGGAAGAGCAGCACCAGGCTCATGAGCACCAGCGGGATGTGGGCCCACCGGGCGGGGGTGCGCACACCCCGGGGCCTGCGGCTCGTCGTCGTGCTGGACACGGGGCGCCTCACTTCTCCGAGCGGGCGGTGATCCGCCAGTTGACCAGGGCGAACACGGCGACGACGGCGAAGACGCCGTACGCGATGGCGGCGCCGTAGCCGTAGTTGTTGTTGGTGAAGGCCTGCTGGTAGAAGTACAGGACCATGGTCAGGCCGGCTCCGCCCGGGCCGCCGGCGTTGGCGTTGCTCGAGGCGTTGGTGCCGAAGAGCACCTGCGGCTCCGCGAAGCTCTGCAGGCCGGTGATGGTGGAGATGACCACCGTGAAGAGCACCACGGGCCGCAGCAGCGGGATGGTGATCGACCAGAACGTGCGCAGCGGGCCCGCGCCGTCGAGCTTGGCGGCCTCGTAGACCTCCCCGTCGATGGCCTGCAGGCCGGCGTAGTAGATGATCGCGTTGTAGCCGACCCACTGCCAGGTCATGAGCAGCGCGATGACGATCTTGATGGTCCAGTAGCCGTCGAGCCAGGCCACCGGCGGCAGCCCGAGGGCGTGCAGCAGCCCGTTGACCACGCCGTAGCGGTTGTCGAAGATCGCCTTGAAGAAGATGGCGATCGCCACGATCGAGGTGACGCTGGGGAGGAACAGCACCACCTGGTAGAAGGTCTTGAACCGCTTCACCGCGTTGAGCATCGCGGCCAGCGCCAGGCTCATGACGAGCATCGGCGCGGTGGCGAGGATCCAGATGATGACGGTGTTGACGACCGCCTTGCGGAACGTCGCGTCGCTGGCCAGGAACCGGAACTGGTCCAGGCCCACGAAGGTGATGGGGTCGAGCCCGTTCCAGCGCTGGAAGGCCAGCCAGGCCGAGAACGCGACGGGGAACAGCCCGAACACGGCGAAGAGCACGAAGAACGGGCTGATGGCCGCGTACTGGGGCCACCAGCGGCGCACCCCGCCGGACCGCCCCCCGGTGCGGGCGCGGGCCGGGGGGCGGCGGGAGGAGGCCCGGCGGAACCCGCGGTCCACCGGGCGCTCCTGGACCTCCTGGGTCACGACTGCCCGCCGGCCCGGGCGAACACGTCCTTGGCGGCCGCGACGGCGTCCTTCCAGGCCTGCTCGGGGTCCTTGCCGCTGGTCTCGACCAGGGAGAGCTGGTCCTTGTACGGAGCGGCCACCGCGGCGTCGGCGGGCGCCTCGTACTGGCTCGGCACCTCCTTGGCGGCCGGGCCGAAGATGTCGATGGTCTTCTGGCCGCCGAAGAAGGGGTCGCCCCCGGTGAGGGCGGGCAGCTCCCAGGCGGCCGGGTCGGCCGGGAAGATCGCCGCGTCGGTGAACCCCTGGGCCTCGTTCTGCGGGCTGAGGATCCACGCGATGATCTTGTAGGCGGTCTCGGGGTCCTTGGTCGCGGCCGGGATGGTGAGGAAGGACCCGCCCAGGTTGCTGGCCTTGACCGGCAGCTTGGCCACCCGCCACGTGCCCGAGGTGTCCGGTGCACCCTGGGAGATGTCGAGGGCGTGCCAGGCGGCACCCGGCTCGGCGGCCACGGCACCGCTGGACAGGGCCTGGTTGAGGCTCTGCGAGGCGTTGGCGTTCAGACCCAGCTGCTGCGCCTTGACCGTGGTCTTCCACGCCCCGTGCATCTCGTCGCTGTCCCCGACGAACTTCCCGCTCTGGTCGATGAACCGCTGCGAGGTCTGGCCGGTGACCATGTCCCAGACCGTGGCGAGCTGGGAGACCACGAAGGCCGTCGGGATCTTGGCGTGCAGCTCCTGCCCCAGGGCGTAGAACGCGTCCCACGTGGTGGTGGCGGCGCTGAAGGCGTCGGGCTCGGAGGGCAGGCCGGCCTGCGCGAAGAGGTCGTTGCGGTAGAACATCGCGGTCGGGCCGACGTCGATCGGGAAGCCGATCTGCTTGCCGTCCTGGGTCTTGGCCTGGTCCCACTTCCACTGCAGGCCGCTGGAGGCCAGCGAGCTCGCGCCGAGCGGGCCGAGGTCGGTGAACTTGTCCGCCACCGAGCGGAAGTAGGGCATGTCCTCGCCCTTGACGCCCGTGATGGTGGGGATGAACCGGCCGCCGGCGAGCGTCGTCTGCAGCTTCTGCTTGAAGTCGCCGCCGATGACGGAGGCCTTGATCTTCGCGTCCGGGAACTGCGTGGCCGCGTTCGCCACCACCTTGTCGGACAGGCCGCCGCCCCAGTACCAGAGCGTCGTGCCGTCGGTGCTGCCGCCACCGGCACCGCTGACACCGCCGGCGGCCTTGTTGCTGCAGGCCGAGGTGGCGAGCGCGGCGAAGGCGGCGACACCGCCGGCGCGGATGAGGTCGCGGCGGGACAGGTTCATGGGAGGAGCCCTTCCGGTGGTGAGAACGACGACACGCGCACCGTCTGCGTCAGTGCAGTGGTGCGTGAGCATGACCGGGTTTGAAGGTTTGCGCAATGACCTGACGAAGTTTTCCCGAGCGGGAGACGACGGCGGGGGTCCAACCGCCGCGCCGGGGCCCTTCCTCTGCAGAAGTTTGCAAGTTACTGTCCGCTGCATGCTCGCCGAGCGCCGCCACCAGATGATCCTCAGCATCGTGCGCGCGGACGGCCCCGTGTCGATCACCGCGCTCGTCGACCGGCTGGGGCAGAGCGCCGCCACCATCCGGCGAGACCTCATCGCCCTGGACGAGGAGGGCCTGCTCAAGCGGGTCTACGGCGGCGCGGTGCCGCTGCCCGAGCGCGACGAGCCGTTCGCCCAGGTCGCCGACGTGCGGGTGCCCGAGAAGGAGGCCGTGGCCCTCGCCTGCGCCGAGATGGTGCAGGACGGGCAGACGGTGCTGCTCGACATCGGCACCACCGCACTCCGCGTGGCCACCCACCTGCGCGGTCGGCCCATCACCGTGATCACCACGAACATGGCCGTGTTCGACGAGCTGCGCGACGACGACGCCGTCGAGCTGGTCGTGCTCGGCGGCGTGCACCGGCGCCAGTACCGCTCGCTGGTCGGCTTCCTCGCCGAGGACGCGCTGCGCCAGGTGCGCGCCGACGTGCTGGTGCTCGGCACCAGCGGCATCAGCCCCGACGGGTCGGTCATGGACACGACCATCGTCGAGGTGCCGATCAAGCGCGCCATGATCGCCGCGAGCGAGCGCGTGGTCCTCGCCGCTGACGCGTCCAAGTTCCCCGGCTCGGGCATCGCCCGGGTCTGCGACGCGGGCGCGCTCGACGTCGTCGTCACCGAGGACGGCGCCGACCCCACCACCTGCGCCGCGCTGCGGGCCGCCGGCGTCGAGGTGCGCCGGGCGCACGTCGTCCCGGCCGCCGCGGCCGGCGGCCGCCTGACCGCTGTCTGAGACGTCCCCGGCCCCGCCTGAGAACCACCGACTGAGGAGTCCCGTGCACGACGACACCCGCCACGTCGCGAAGCGCGTCGAGCGCATCCTGCGCGAGCGCATCGCCCCGGCGGTCTACCGCGAGACCACCCCGCTGCAGCTGGAGGTCTGGCACGTCCCCGGCGAGCCCGTCCCCGTGGCCGAGGCCCTGACCGCCACCTACGAGCCCTTCGCGACGGGGACGAGGTGGGGCCGCCCCTGGTCGACCAGCTGGTTCCGCCTCACCGGCGAGGTGCCCGCGGCCTGGGCCGGCGAGCGCGTCGAGGCCGTCATCGACCTCGGCTTCGTGGGCGACTGGCCGGGCAACCAGGCCGAAGGCCTCGTGCACACCGCCGACGGCGTGCCGATCAAGGGAGTGGCGCCGCGCAACCAGTACGTGCCGGTCGCCCGTCCCGCCGCCGGCGGGGAGCGCGTCGACCTGCTGCTGGAGGCCGCCGCCAACCCCGACATCCTCGCGAAGGGCATGCTGCCCACCCCGCTGGGCCACCCCGACACCGCGGGCACCGACCCGATCTACAGGTTCACGAAGGCCGACCTCGCCGTCCTCGACGAGGAGGTCTACGCCCTCTCCCTCGACGTCGAGGTGGCCCGCGAGCTGGCCGAGGAGCTGGGCGCCGGTGACCCGCGCCGCGCTGAGCTGCTCTTCGCCCTCGAGCGCTGCGTGGACGCGCTCGACCTGCACGACGTGTCCGGCACCGCCGCGGCCGCGCGGGCCGCGCTGGCCCCGGCGCTGGCCAAGCCCGCCACCGCCAGCGCCCACGTGGTCTCCGCCGCCGGGCACGCCCACATCGACTCGGCGTGGCTGTGGCCGCTGCGCGAGACGATGCGCAAGAACAGCCGCACCTTCTCCAACGTCGCCGCGCTGGCGCAGGAGTACCCCGACCTCGTCTTCGCGTGCTCCTCCGCGCAGCAGTACGCCTGGACGCAGGAGCGCTACCCGGTGGTCTTCGAGCGCATCAGGAAGGCCGTCGCAGACGGCACCTGGGCCCCCGTGGGCGGCCAGTGGGTGGAGGCCGACGGCAACCTGCCCGGCGGCGAGGCCCTCGCCCGCCAGATCGTCGTGGGCACGAAGTACTTCCGGGAGCAGCTCGGCGTGGAGCCCCACGGCGTGTGGCTGCCCGACTCCTTCGGTTACACCGCCGCCTACCCGCAGCTGGCGCGCCTGGCCGGGTTCGACTGGTTCCTCACCCAGAAGATCTCCTGGAACCAGACCAACAAGTTCCCCCACCACTCCTTCTGGTGGGAGGGCATCGACGGGTCGCGGATCTTCACGCACTTCCCACCGGCGGACACCTACAACGGCAACTTCGACGGCGCCGAGCTGTCGCACATCGTGAAGAACTTCCAGGACAAGGGACGGGCGACCACGTCGCTGTACCCGTTCGGCCACGGCGACGGCGGTGGCGGCCCCACCCGCGAGATGGTGGAGAAGGCCCGGCGCACGGCAGACCTCGAGGGCAGCCCCCGCGTGGTCATCGAACACCCCGACGCCTTCTTCGCCCGCGCGCAGGCCGAGTACGCCGACGCCCCGGTGTGGTCCGGCGAGCTCTACCTCGAGCTGCACCGCGGCACGTACACGTCCCAGGCGCGCACCAAGCGCGGCAACCGCCGCAGCGAGCACCTGCTGCGCGAGGCGGAGCTGTGGGCCACGGCCGCCGCCCTGGGTGCCGGTGCGAGCTACCCGGAGGGTGAGCTGGACGCGCTGTGGAAGACGGTGCTCCTGCACCAGTTCCACGACATCCTGCCCGGCTCCTCCATCGCCTGGGTGCACCGCCAGGCCGAGGAGACCTACGGCCGCGTGACCGCCGAGCTGGGCGCGCTCGTGGAGGGGGCCGCCGCGTCGCTGGCCACGGGGAGCGGGCTGTCGCTGCTCAACACCTCGCCGCTGCCGTTCCGCGGCGTCGCGGTGCTCCCGGCCGGCACCGGTGGTCTCGACGACGACGAGCGCGGCCAGCGCCTGGCTGACGGGCGCACCGCCGTCCTCGCGGCGGTCGACGCGCAGGCGGCGACACCGCTCGGCGTCGATGACGTCGCTGTCCTGGGCGTGAGCGTCGAGCGGGGTGACAGCGGCACCGTCCTCGACAACGGGGTGCTGCGCGTCGTCGTCGACGGCGACGGGCTGCTGCCCTCCATCACCGACGTCGCCACCGGGCGCGAGTTCGTGGCGCCGGGGCGGCGGGCCAACCTCCTGCAGCTGCACACCGACTTCCCCAACGACTGGGACGCCTGGGACGTCGACGCGCACTACCGACGCCAGGTGGTCGACCTCGTGGACGCGGAGTCGGTCGAGGTGGTGGACGCGGGACCGCTCGTGGCCTCGGTGAGGGTGGTCCGGGCGTTCGGGGGGAGCCGCGTGGAGCAGCTGCTCGTGCTGCGCGCCGGGTCGGACCGCCTCGAGGTGGAGACCGAGGTCGACTGGCACGAGCGCGAGAAGATGCTCAAGGCGGCCTTCCCGCTGGACGTGCACGCCGACCGGTTCTCCTCCGAGATCCAGTTCGGGCACGTCGTGCGGCCCACGCACACCAACACCAGCTGGGACTCGGCGCGCTTCGAGGTCTCGGCGCACCGGTGGGTGCACGTGGGTGAGCCGGGCTCCGGCGTCGTCGTCGCCAACGACTCCACCTACGGCCACGACGTCACCCGCTCCGCGACCGGCGGCGGCGCCGGGGAGCCGGCGCGGACGGCGACCACGGTGCGCCTGTCGCTGCTGCGGGCCCCGCGCGTGCCCGACCCCGAGGCCGACCAGGGCAGCCACCGCTTCACCTACGCCGTGGCCCCCGCCGCCACGCCGCGCGAGGCGCTGCGCCACGGGTACGAGCTGAACCTGCCGCTGCGCGCGGTGGCGGGGGCGGTGTCCGTCCCGTCGGTGGCAGCGACGACGAGCGGCGACGCGCTGGTGGAGTCCGTGCGCCTCGCCGACGACGGCTCCGGGGACGTGCTGCTGCGCGTCTACGAGCCGACCGGGGCCCGCGGTGCGAGCACGCTGCACCTGGGCTTCCCGGCGGCGTCCGTGCACGTGGCGGACCTGCACGGCACGGCGCTGACCGGCGAGAGGGCCGAGGAGCTGGCCCTCTCCGACGCCGGTGACGTCCAGGTGCTGCTGCGCCCGTTCCAGGTGCTCACGCTGCGCGTGCGGCGCCCCTGATCCAGCGGCCGGGTCCGCTGCCCCCCGCCGGGCCCGGCCGCTGCTCCACCACCACCGGCACTACCTCGACCCGCGCTGCTCCAGGCCCACGAGGTCCAGGCCCGTCACCCGCAGGTGGCTGGGCAGCACCACCCGCGGGTCCGCGTTGACGCCCACCACCGTCATGCCCGCGGCGCGCGCGGCGGTGGCGCCCGCCGCGGAGTCCTCCAGCGCCACGCACGAGGCGGGGTCCACCCCGAGCCGTGACGCGGCGAGCAGGTAGGGGTCCGGGGCCGGCTTGGGACGCGCGACGTCCTCCACCGCGACGACGACCTCGAGGAGGTCGAGCAGCTCGGCGTCGCGCAGCAGCGCAGTGACGTCGGTGCGGGTGCCGTTGCTGGCCACCGCCAGCGGCACCACCCCGTGCAGGGCGCCGAGCAGCTCCAGCGCTCCCGGCATGCGGGGCACGCCGGAGCGCAGGGCCGCTGAGTAGCGGGTGTCGAGGTGGCGGACGAGCAGGTCGGCGTCGACCGTCGGGTCCAGCGCGCGCACGCGGCGCGCGGTGTCCGCCGCGGACAGGCCCCGCAGGTCCGCCGCCGGGACGGCGTGCAGCCCCCGCTCGTCGAGCACCTCCCGCACCAGGTCCAGCCAGGCGCCCTCGGAGTCCACCAGCAGGCCGTCGCAGTCGACGACGACCGCGGCGGCGTCCACCACGGCGCCCGCGGGCCCGGCGGCCGGGTCGAGCACGCGCAGGGAGCACTGCCTGGAGGTCGGACCGGGGTCGGCGGCCCGCGCGCCGGGCGAGACCCCCAGGAGCGAGAGCAGGAGCGGGGTGACCTGCTCGCTGCGCAGCGCCGTCGGCAGGTCGAGCGCGCTGAGGTCCGCCCCGACCTCGTGCAGCAGGAGGAAGGAGCGCCGGACCTCCACCTCGTCCTCGCCGTGGCCGCCCTCGGGCTTGTGCCCGTGGTCGGTCGTGACCGCGACCAGCCACCGCTCGCCGAGCTGCTCGTGGCGCTGCGAGACGGTCTCGACGAGGTGCCGGACCTGCTCGTCGACCTCCCCCACCGCGTCGCGGTACTCCTGGCTCGCCGCGCCGTGGTCGTGACCGGCCTCGTCGACGCGCTCGAGGTAGACGAAGCTGGCGTCGGGGCCGTCGTGGCCGAGCACCCGCGCGGCCTCCGAGACCACCTGGCGGTCTGCGGAGCGGGCTCGCTCGGAGGTGTCGGTCGCCTTGACCACGACGTGCTGGCCCGCCCGCTGCTGGTCGAGGCGCTGGTGGATGACGGGCCCGGGCCCGTCCGGGTCGACCAGGGGCCACCAGCCCGCCGCCGCGAAGGTGCGGGCCCGCGGGTCAGCGGACCACACCTGCGAGAGGACGTCGGGGCACCGGGAGAGCCGGTGGCCCGCGAAGTCGTTCCCCCACACGCCGTGCTCCTCGTGCGTGGTCCCCGTCAGCAGGGACGACCAGCCGGGGCCGGAGTCGGTGGGGGGTGCCATCCACACCGGGACCAGCCGGCCGCCCTGGTCGAGGAGGCGCTGGAGGGTGGGGGCCAGCACCTCCCCCGCGGGCTCCCGGTCCTGCTCCGGCTGCGCGAAGGCCGGGTCGGAGGCGGTCGCCCCGGGCAGGGCGACGTCGACGCGGAGTCCGTCCAGCCCGATGATCAGCAGCTTCACGCGGACATCTCAGCAGGTGTGCGCTGCTCCGGAGGAGGCGGCCAGCGCGGCGGCGACCTCGGGGACCTCCCGGGTGTAGCCGTCGAGCAGGGCCCTGGCGCGCGGCAGCGACTGCACGAGCGGGTGCAGCGCGAACGCCTTCTCCGCCTGGGTCCGCGATCCGGACAGCGCCGCGTCGATCGTGTACCGCTCGCAGGCCTTGAGCTGCTGCATGAGGCCCAGCTGGTGCAGGTCGGGCTGGGTCACCTGCTGGGTGACCATGCCCTGGGCCGACACGCGGACGGGGACCTCGACGACGGCGTCGGCGGGCATCCCGGGGATGGTGCCGCCGTTGCGGACGTTGAGGATCAGCGTCGCGGGCTCGTCGCGCGCCACGGCGCGCATCACCGACAGCGCCACCCCGGCGTAGCCGTCGTCGCCCTGGAAGGGGCTGTCCTCGGCGTCGGCGACGTGGTCGTCGGGCTTGGCCTCGGCCATGTAGGTGGCGCTGCGGGCGGCGGAGGTGTCCTGCCACAGCTGCCACGGGTCGGCTGCGCCGCGGACGCGGGAGAAGAAGTCGGCCTGGTCGACCACCAGCTGCTCGCCGCGGGTGCGGGGCCGCTCGAGGATGGCGGGCACGGCGTCGCGGTTGCAGTAGTAGTAGTAGAGGTACTCGTTGGGGATGTTCCCCAGCGTGCGCAGCGCGTCGACGCCGAAGACCGCGCCCTCCTCCAGGGACCCGAGCAGCGCGTCGTCGGCGAGCACCTGCGGCAGCAGGTCCACGCCGTGGTGCAGCACGCGGCGCAGCCAGCCGAGGTGGTTGAGGCCGGCGTAGTCGAGCTGCACCTCGCGGGGGTCGATGCCGAGCCCGGCGGCGATGCGCCGGCCCAGGCCCGACGGGGTGTCGCAGATGCCGACGGCGCGGTCGCCGAGCACCCGCTGGAGCGCCTCGGTGATCATGCCGGCGGGGTTGGTGAAGTTGATGAGCACCGCGCGCGGCGCCACGGCGGCGATGCGCTCCGCGATCGCCGTCATCACGGGCACCGTGCGCAGGCCGTAGGAGATGCCGCCGGGGCCCACCGTCTCCTGGCCCAGGAGCCCGAGGGCCAGCGCCACGCGCTCGTCGGCGACCCGGCCGGCGAGCCCTCCCACGCGGATGGCGGAGAAGACGAAGTCGGCGTCGGACAGGGCGGCGTCGAGGTCGGTGGTGGCGTGCACCTCCGGGATCGAGGCCGCGTCGGCGCCGGCGAGGACGGCCCGGCGCGCCGCGGAGGCGAGGATGGCCCGGACCGCCTCGAGGCGGTCGGCGCCGACGTCGTACAGCCACACCTGCGTGATGCGCGGGCTGCCGGCGTCGGCCAGGAGCGCGCGGTAGACGTCGGGGACCCGGAAGCCCCCACCGCCGACGATGGTGAGCTTCACGCCACGACCACCCGTCCACCGGCGGCGGTGACCCTGTCGAGGGCCTCCCGGGGAGCGCCCGGGGTGGTGACGAGCACGTCGACGGCGTCCAGGGACGTCGTCTGCAGCGAGCCCGTCCCCGGGAACTTCGCCTGCGACGCCAGCAGCACGGTCTGCGTTGCGGCAGCCAAGAGGCCCTCCTTCGTCGGTGCCTCGACCGACATGTCATCGACGACCCGGCCATCGGGTCGCACTCCGGTGCAGGACAGGACGGCGACGTCGCAGCTGATGCTGGCGAGCGCCTGCAGGGTCAGCGCGCCGACCAGGGTCTGGAAGTTGCGGCGGACGGTGCCGCCGAGCAGGACGAGGTCGACGGCGGGGTCGTCGCGCAGCTCGTCCAGGACCGCGAGGTTGCTCGTGATGACGGTGACGGGCCGCCCGGCGAGATGCCGTGCGACCAGCGGCGTCGTCGTCCCGATGTCGAGGGCGACCACGGCGCCGTCGGGGACCAGCGCTGCCGCTGCACGCCCCATGGCCGCCTTGAGCTCGGCGCCGGCCTGCGCGGTGGTGGCGTAGGGGTGCTCGAGCGCGCCGTCGGACGTGCGGCTCAGGACGACGGCGCCGCCGTGCGTGCGGCGCAGGTCGCCGCTGGCGCCGAGCTGCTGGAGGTCGCGGCGCACGGTGGAGGGGCTGACCTGCAGCGCCTCGGCGAGGTCGTTCACGGAGGCGAACCGGTCGGCGTCGAGCCGTTCCAGGATCAGCTCGCGGCGCTGGCGCGTCTGCACGCATCCAGTCAAGCGCACTGCGCGTTTTCGGTCAACGATCACGGGTCGGATCGCTCCGCTGCGCGAAACCGCGCAGGTGTGCCAGGATCCGGCGTCATGGCGCAGCCCACCGACGTCGACCTGGCCTTCCTCGGCCCCGTCTACCTCGACCTGGTCATGGGCGGCGTGGACGCGCTGCCGACGCTCGGCAGCGAGGTCTACGCGACCTCCCTCGACGTCAGCCCCGGCGGCACCGCCACCCGCGCCGTCGCCGCGGCCCGCGTCGGGGCGCGCACGGCGCTGCTCACCCGGTTCGGCACCGACGAGTGGGGCGACCGGCTCGTCGCGGCGCTGAGCAGCGAGCCCGGCCTGGTGCTCGACGGGGCGGAGCGCAGCGAGGCCGTCAGGACGCCGGTGTCCGTCGCCGTCGTCGCCGGTGGCGACCGGACGTTCGTCACCCACGAGGTGCCCCGCTGGCGCCAGCTCACCCAGCAGCCCGGGCCGCGCCGCCTGCCGCGAGCGCTGCACGTGGACGTCTCCGCGCCGGTCCCGCTGTGGGTCGGGGGCCTGCGCCAGCGCGGCTGCACCGTGGTCGGGGGCATCGGCTACGTCGACACCCCCGGCTGGGGCGCGCAGGTGCGCTCCCACCTCGCCGACGTCGACGTCTTCGTCCCCAACGACGACGAGGCGCGGCGCGCCACCGGCACCGGGTCGGTGGAGGACGCCGCCGCGGTGCTGGCGGAGCACGTGGCGCTGGCGGTGGTGACGCGCGGTGCGCGCGGCGTGGTCGCGTGCGACGGGGCCGTGCGCGTCGAGGTCGGCGGCGCCGGGCGCACCGAGCTCGGCGGGCTGTTCGACGACCCGGTGGTCGACACCACCGGCGCCGGCGACGTGTTCGTGGCCACCTTCATGGCCGCCGGGCTGGAGGACTGGTCCCTGCACCAGCGGCTGCAGGCCGCCGTGGTGTGCTCGGCGCTGTCGGTGCGCCGGGCCGGCGGGGCCAGCAGCGCCCCCACCCGCGCGGACCTCTCCGCGTGGTGGGGGCAGCTGCCGCCCGACGGCCGCTCGGCGCTGGAGCACCTCGAGGCCTGGACCGCCTGAGGACCACTCAGACGCCGGAGGCAGACAGGCCCCGGACCACGGTGCCGTCGGCGAGCGTGACGTCGAGGGTGAAGTCCTCCACCAGCCGCGTGCCGTCGCAGTCACCGGCGCAGCCACCGCCGCTCCCCTCCGGGAAGGGCTCGGTGGTCCGCCTCATCGCGAGGCCCGGCCACCAGGCGGCGTAGTGACCGTCCTGCACCGTCGCCTCGACCACCCGCCCCTCGGCGGTCCGCACGGTCACCGCCCGCACCCGGTCACCGACGAGGCCGTCGACGATCGACAGCTCGTCACCCGGGGTGGTCTGCTGGAAGATCCCCGGCGGACCCAGGGCGTCCGAGGCGGGGCGCGCACCGCCCCCGCCACCACCAGCAGCGACGAACGCAGCACGCCCACCGGGCGGAAGCGCCACGACGCACGTCAGCGTGACGGGCGTGGCGGTCCCGTCGTCCAGGGCGACGACCACCAGATCACCGCGGCGCTCGGCCAGACGCGGCTGGAGCTGGTCGGCGCGGTCACCGGCCACAGAGGTCGCGGACCCGGCGCAGGCCCCACGGGCGGCGGCGACGTCGGCGGGGCTGGCGGCGCTCGGCACCGGCACCCAGGACGAGGCGTACGCCGTGGCGCCACCGCCGAGCACCTGGGTGGCCCCGACGCCCACCGCGACGGCCGCGGCAGCACCGGCGAGCAGCGCGACGCGGACCCTGCTGCGCCGCGGACGGGGGACGAGGGGGTCGCGCCGCCCGGCGGTGCGCGCGCCAGGCAGCTGCCCGACCGCCAGCGTCCGCTCCAGCGCAGAGGTGGCGCGCACACGGGCGACGTCGTCGAGGGGCGCCCGCGGTGCCGCATCGAGACGACGCAGGGCGGCGTCGAGAGAGGTGTCGGGGATGCGGCTCTGGCTCATCGGGTCGCCTCCAGGGCGTCGGTCGCGGGCGGGGAGGCGCGGCGCGGCGCCGGAGCGGGCTCCGCGGCGTCGTCGTCGACGGCGAGGAGGGAGCGCAACGCGCGGCGGGCGCGCATGAGGCGCAGCCGGTAGCCGGTGGGCGTGGTGCCGAGCACCAGAGCCGCCTGCGCGGAGGTGAGGTCCTCGAAGACGGTGAGGGCCAGCACCTCCTGCTCGACCGAGGACAGGCGCCGCCAGGCGGCGGCGAGGTCGAGCCCGGCGACCAGCTCGTCGTGCGGGCTGGTCGCCGCCTCCGCGGCGGCCGCACCGTCGGTGACGCGCACCGCCAGCGCACCACGCCGGCCTCGCCCGCGGTGGGCCGTCAGCAGGCAGTTCCGGGCGATCCCGAACACCCAGGCGCGCTGGGCGTCGAGGCGGCGCGGAGCGTCGTCGAAGCGGCGCCAGGCGACGAGCATCGCGTCGGCGACGACGTCCTCCGCGCTGCTCACCGCCTCGACGGGCGAGCGGCGCCGCACGAAGCGGAGGACGTCGTCGTGGACATCGGCGTACAGCGTCCGGAAGCGCTGCTCGGCGCTCTCGGCCGGAGGGGGCTGGGGCGGGCTCACACCCCACCCCTTGCCGGCACGCCCCCCGCTGTTTCTCAGGCGGGCAGCTCCCGCAGGGTGAGCGAGAACGTGCGCTCGGCCGGGTGCAGCACGTACTGCGGCAGCACGGCCGGTCCGCACGAGGCGGTGCCGGTGCCGTGCAGCGCGGCGTCGAGGGTGACCACCAGGTCGGGTCCGGGCACGAGCGCGGCGTGGTGGCGGGCGGCGGCCAGCTGCTCGGTGGTCCACCGGCGGGCGGTGAAGCCCGTGGTGGGGCTGCCCTCCACGCGCAGGCCTGGCGTGCGCGGGCTCCCGGCCGGCTCCCCACCGGTCAGCTCCAGCCAGCGGGCGTCGGCGCGGTGGCCGTTCTCCTGCGGCATGACGTACGGCGTCTGCAGCTCCGCCACCGAGGCGCTGAACCGCCCCACGCGGGCTGCCAGGCCCGTGTCGGGGTAGACCTCGCCCGGTCCGCGGCCGAACCACGCGACGCGGTCGAGGGCGCGGGGCAGGTGCAGGCGCACCCCGAGGCGCGGCCACGGGAGGGACTGCTCGCCCTGCGGCTGCACGTGCACGTCGAGGCGCACCGCGGCACCACCGGCGGGGTCGGGCTCCAGCGCGGTCCAGCGGAAGGTGGCGAGCACCCCGTGGTCGTGCAGCGGGGGCGCCACGCGCGTGACCACCACGAGCGAGCCGTCCTCCACCCGCACGTCGCGCACCTGGTGGGTCAGCTGGTGCAGCTTCGCCTCGCGCCAGGCGTCGGCGATCTTGCCGTTCTCGCCCTCGTCGTTGTCGGTGGGCGCGCGCCACAGGTCCAGGCGCAGGCCGCCCACCGGCAGCCCGCCGAGGCGGTGGAGCGCGCCGGTCCTCGCCTCGAACGCCGCGCCACCGAGGAGCACGTCGGCCCCACGCCGGACGGGCGCGGCTCCCCCCGCGGGGGACGGGGACGGCGCCGGCGGCGCGTCCAGGGCCACCTGGCCGGAGCCGAGCACGTGCCCGGCGGCGGCCCACGGCTCGTCCGCGCGGGAGGTGGCCGTCACCGTGACCCACCGCTCGGCAGCCCCCGCGCGCGCCGGCACCAGGGCCGCCGGCGGCAGCGCGACGTCGGCGGAGGCCCAGGGCGCGAGGTCGGGGGTGGCCAGCTCACCGCTGGCGACCTCCTGACCGTCGTCCTCCCGCACCCAGCGCAGGGAGACGCCGGACAGGTCCCGGACGTCGTAGCGGTTGGTGACCGTCACCGCCGGTGCCCCGGCGGGCGCGCCAGCGGCGGGCACCACCTTCACTGGCGCGTAGGCGGTCGCGACGTCGAGCAGCCCGGGCGAGGGCGTCCGGTCGGGGAAGACCAGGCCGTCGGCCACGAAGTTGCCGTCGTGGACGACCTCGCCGAAGTCGCCCCCGTAGGCCCAGCGCTCGCGGCCGTCGACCACCTGGCGCAGGCCGTGGTCGATCCACTCCCACACGAAGCCGCCCAGGACGCGGTCGGAGGACTCGAAGAGGTCCTGGTACTCCGCCACACCGCCCGGGCCCAGCCCCATGGCGTGCACGTACTCGCACTGCACGAAGGGCAGCCGGCGGCGGCGCGCGTCGGCGGCGTCGTCGCGGGGACCGGCGGTCTGCCCGTCCTGCTCCATCGCCTCGTCGCTGCCGAGGTGCGCCTCCGCGCCGCGGGCGATGCGCTCGACCTCGGCGTGGGAGGCGTACATGCGGCTGTAGACGTCGACGTCGTGGTAGCCCCAGTCGTGCTCGTAGTGCAGGGGCAGGCCGGTGCCGACCTCGCGGGCGGCGCGCGCCATGGCGGTCAGGTTGCGGCCCACGCCCGACTCGTTGCCGAGCGACCACATGACCACGCTGGCGTGGTTCTTGTCGCGGTGCACCGTGCGCACCATCCGGTCGACCATGGGCGCCTCCCACGCCGGGTCGTCGGAGGGGTTGCGCCGCCAGCCGGTGAACCAGAAGCCGTGGGTCTCCAGGTCGCACTCGTCGACCACCCACAGCCCGTGCTCGTCGCACAGGTCGAGGAAGCGCGGGTGCGGCGGGTAGTGGCTGGTGCGGACGGCGTTGACGCCGTGCCGCTTCATGAGCAGCACGTCGGCGAGGTCCTCGGCGGGGGTGGTGGAGCGGCCGCGGTCTGCGGAGACCTCGTGGCGGTTGACGCCGCGCAGGAGGGTGCGGGCGCCGTTGACGGTGAAGACGTCCCAGTCGCCGGTGTCCGACGGGACGATCGCGACGGTGCGGAAGCCGATGCGCAGACGGACGCGCTCGGTGGCGGTGGCCACCTCGGCGTCGTACAGGCGCGGGGACTCCGCGCTCCACGGGTCGACGGGGACGACGGCCGCCTCGCCGGGCGCGAGGTCGAGGCCGAGCTCGGGCACGAGCACGCGAGCTGCTGCACCGCCGGCCGTGGTCACCTCCACGCGCAGGGAGCCGGTGCCGGCGGCGTGGTCGTAGCCGGCGTGCACGTGGACGTCGTCGACACCGCCCGCGGGGCGGCCCAGCAGGCGCACGTCGCGGAAGATCCCCGACAGCCACCACATGTCCTGGTCCTCCAGGTAGGAGCCCGAGGACCACTGGTGCACCCGCACGGCCACGACGACCTCCTCCCCCTCGGAGGGGAGGTGGTCGGTGACGTCGAACTCGCTGACCAGGCGGGAGCCGACGGAGCGGCCCACCTCCGAGCCGTCCACCCACACCCGGAAGGCGGAGTCGACGCCCTCGAAGCGCAGCACCGCGCGGCCTCCGGCCGCCACGACGGCGGCGAGGTCGTCGGGGACGACGACGACGACGCGGTGGTCGCCGGTCGGGTTCTCGTCCGGCACGAAGGGCGGGTCGACCGGGAAGGGGTACTGCACGTTGGTGTACGCGGGCCGGCCGTAACGGCCGTCGGCGTTCTGCGGCGCGAGCTGCCAGTGGCCGGGCACGGCGAGCAGGTCCCAGGAGGAGTCGTCGAAGCCGGGCTCGGCGAAGGACTCCTCGACGTCGGCGCGCGGGCTCCAGCGGAAGCGCCAGTGGCCGGACAGGTCGAGCTCGGGCGCGTCCGAGCGCAGCGCGGCGCGGGCGGGCAGCACCCCCTGGGACGGGTCGTGCTGCTCGAACCAGTGGGGGCGCGTCGTGGCACGCACGTCGCTGTCAGCGCTCACGGCCCAACTCTGCCGGACCCCGGGGACGACGAAGGGCGGCACCCCCGGCGAGGGGTGCCGCCCTTCGGGCTTCAGCCGGTCTGGCCGAGCTGCCTGGGCTCCTGGATCAGAAGTCCATGCCGCCCATGCCGCCGTCGCCACCGGCCGGGGCCGCAGCGGCCTTCTCCGGCTTGTCGGCGATGACGGCCTCGGTGGTGAGGAACAGCGCCGCGATGGAGGCGGCGTTCTGCAGGGCGGAGCGCGTCACCTTGGCCGGGTCGATGATGCCCGAGCCGACCATGTCGACGTACTCGTTGGTGGCGGCGTTCAGGCCCTGCCCGACGGGGAGGTTGCGCACCTTCTCCGCCACGACGCCGCCCTCGAGGCCGGCGTTGACGGCGATCTGCTTCAGCGGGGCCTCGATGGCGACCTTGACGATGTTCGCGCCGGTCGCCTCGTCACCCGAGAGCTGCAGGTCGGTGAAGGCCTTGGAGCCGGCCTGGATGAGGGCCACGCCGCCGCCGGCGACGATGCCCTCCTCGACGGCCGCCTTCGCGTTGCGGACGGCGTCCTCGATGCGGTGCTTGCGCTCCTTGAGCTCGACCTCGGTGGCCGCGCCCGCCTTGATGACGGCCACGCCGCCGGCGAGCTTGGCGAGGCGCTCCTGGAGCTTCTCGCGGTCGTAGTCGGAGTCGCTGCGCTCGATCTCGGTGCGGATCTGGTTGACGCGACCAGCGATCTGGTCGGCGTCGCCAGCACCCTCGACGATGGTGGTCTCGTCCTTGGTGATGACCACCTTGCGGGCGCGGCCCAGCAGGTCCAGGCCCGCGGTGTCGAGCTTGAGGCCGACCTCCTCGGAGATGACCTGGCCGCCGGACAGGATCGCGATGTCCTGGAGCATGGCCTTGCGGCGGTCGCCGAAGCCCGGCGCCTTGACGGCGGCGGAGCGGAAGATGCCGCGGATCTTGTTGACGACGAGCGTGGCCAGGGCCTCGCCCTCGACGTCCTCGGCGATGATCACCAGCGGCTTGCCCGACTGGGTGACCTTCTCGAGCAGCGGCAGCAGGTCCTTGATCGAGGAGATCTTGGAGTTGGCGATGAGGATGTACGGGTCCTCGAGCACCGCCTCCATGCGCTCGCCGTCGGTGACGAAGTAGGGCGAGATGTAGCCCTTGTCGAAGCGCATGCCCTCGGTGAGCTCGAGCTCCAGGCCGAAGGTGTTGCTCTCCTCGACCGTGATCACGCCCTCCTTGCCGACCTTGTCCATCGCCTCGGCGATGAGGTCGCCGATGGCGGCGTCGGCGGCGGAGATCGAGGCGGTCGCCGCGATCTGCTCGCGGGTCTCGACGTCCACGGCGTTGGCGAGCAGCTGGTCGGAGACGGCCGCGACGGCCTTCTCGATGCCGCGCTTGAGGGCCATCGGGTTGGCGCCGGCGGCGACGTTGCGCAGGCCCTCGCGGACCATCGCCTGGGCGAGGACGGTCGCGGTGGTGGTGCCGTCACCCGCGACGTCGTCGGTCTTCTTGGCGACCTCCTTGACGAGCTCGGCCCCGATCTTCTCGTAGGGGTCCTCGAGCTCGATCTCCTTGGCGATCGAGACGCCGTCGTTGGTGATCGTGGGGGCGCCCCACTTCTTCTCCAGCACGACGTTGCGGCCCTTGGGGCCGAGGGTGACCTTGACGGCGTCGGCGAGGGTGTTCATGCCCCGCTCGAGACCGCGGCGGGCCTCCTCGTTGAAGGAAATGGTCTTCGCCATGAGCGGTGCTCCTCCGGAACGGGTGGCGTATCAGGCGGTTCGGGTGGTGCTGCCGACCGGCCGGGCGCCCGCGACGGACGCCGCCGTCCCGCCGGGCCTGCACCCGGGGGCCTGCGGCTCGCCCAGCACGGCCGGGGAGCGCTGGGCTCCCAGGTCCTGTGCTGGCACTCGGGGTCACCGAGTGCCAGGTACCAGATTGGCACTCTCACCCGCCGAGTGCAAACACGCCCTCCCGTCGGGCGCACCCCGGACGCGCCGACGGCGCCGCCCCCCGCGGGGGACGGCGCCGTCGGACCAGGGGATCAGGCGCCAGCGAGGCGGACGGCCTCCGCCTGCGGGCCCTTCTGACCGGTGCCGACCTCGAACTCGACGGCCTGCCCCTCCTCGAGGGAGCGGTAGCCGTCCATCTGGATGGCGGACCAGTGGACGAAGACGTCCGGGCCACCGTCGACGGTGATGAACCCGTACCCCTTCTCAGCGTTGAACCACTTCACGGTTCCGAGTGCCATGGTGCGTGCTCCTGCAGCGGTGCGGTGGTCGAGGAGGGGCAGTGCGCCCGACCCCGGGTCTGGAGTCCGTGGGACCTCGCGGCCCCCCGTGCGGCCCCCCTGGCGTGCGTGCTGGAGGAGTCCTGTCGCCACTTGAACTGATCGACCGAGCCGCAGGGTAGCGGCCCGCGAGCCCGCTGGGCGAGGTCCACGAGCAGGTCAGCGGCGTGCCGGCGGCCTCCGGGCCGCGCCGCCGCCGCGTCCGCGGGCGGCGCGCGGCGCCCACCACCCCGCGCGACCTGCGGCAGACGGATCTCGGGGCCGCCGCCGGTGGGGCTCCGCAGGGCCTGCCCCCCGTCCGAGGCGCTGTCCCACCCGCGGAGGACGGGCGGGGGCGCGGGTCAGCGCAGGAGGACCGTCAGCGACCCGGCCTGCGCCGACGGGTCCAGGGCCGCGGTGGCGCCGATCGCGGCCGCGAGCGCCTTCGCGGAGCCCTCGAGCTGCGCGCTGGGGTACAGCACGGTGGTGGCCGCGTGGGCGGAGCGCTGGGCGGCGCTGGCGTTGCCGGTGCTGGCGACCTGCCAGCCCTGGGCCCGCACCTTCGCCGCCTCCTTCGCGGCGAGGCCCGAGGTGGAGGTGCCGTTGAGGACGACGACGGGGGCCTTCGCGCCCGCGGAGGCCGAGGAGCTCGCGCTCGGCGACCCGGCCGGGGACGCCGCGGGAGCGGAGGCGGCGCCCGCGCCGGCGGAGGGGTCCTGGGCGGCGGCGGACGGCTCGGTCCCGGCTGCTGCCGCGGCCGCGCCGGCGCCGGACGCGGAGGCGGGGTTGCCGAGGGTGCTGTAGGCGACGACGCCGACGCCGACCGAGGCCGCCACGACGAGCGCCACGACCACGGGCGCGAGGACGCCGCCGGGGCGCGCGGGCGCGGCGCGGTGAGCGCCGCGGCGGCCGTCGCGCGGCGGGGTGACGGCGTCGAAGTCGTCACGCGGGTACGGCGAGCTCACGCGTCGACGGTACGTGCTCGGGGGGCGCTGCGAGGGTGGAACGCGCTGACGCGCGGCGCGTCAGGGGCCGGGCTCGGGCTGGGGGTCGACGTCGAGGTCGCGCCCCGCGGTGCGCTGCGCGCGCAGCCGCCGCAGCCGTCCGACGAGCACCGGGTCGACGGCGAGGGCGTCCGGGTCGTCCAGGAGGGCGTTGAGGCGCTGGTAGTAGCGGGTGGCCGACATGTCCAGCTCGTCGCGGACCGCCTGCTCCTTCTCGCCGCGGCGGCGGAAGGTGCGCCGCTCCAGGGCCAGCACCTCCAGGTCCCGCTGCGACAGCGCCACCGCCCCACCCTGGCAGAGGCGCGCCCGGCAGGGCAGCGTGGGAGCGTGCCCGCTCCCCTCCCGCCGTCCCCGCTCGCCGCCGTCCACCCCAGCTGGGCCGCCGCCCTGGCGCCCGTCGAGGAGGAGCTGGCCCGCCTGGGGGCCGAGCTCGCCGCGCGCCGCGCGGGCGGCGAGGAGGTGCTGCCGGCGCCCGAGCACGTGCTGCGCGCCTTCGAGCAGCCGCTGGAGGCGGTGCGGGTGCTGCTGCTCGGACAGGACCCCTACCCGCGCCCCGGGCACGCGGTCGGGCTCGCGTTCTCCGTGGCACCGCACGTGCGGCCGCTGCCCCCGACGCTGCGCAACCTGCTCAAGGAGCTGGTGGCCGACACGGGGCTGCCCTCCCCCAGCACGGGGGACCTCTCGCCGTGGGCGGAGCGGGGCGTGCTGCTGCTCAACCGGGTGCTCACCGTGCGCGCGGGGGACTCCGGCTCCCACCGGCGCCTCGGCTGGGAGCGCGTCACCGACGCCGCCGTGCGCGCCCTCGCCACCCGGGGCGGTCCGCTGGTGTCGGTGCTGTGGGGGCGGGACGCGCAGACCGCCGCGCCGCTGCTCGCCGGGACCGCCGTCATCAGCGGGGTCCATCCGAGCCCGCTGTCGGCCTCACGGGGGTTCCACGGCTCCCGCCCCTTCACCGCCGTGGACGACGCCCTGCGGGCGCAGGGCGCCGACCCGGTGGACTGGTCGCTGCCCTGAGCAACGAGTTCCTGGGCGAGGGGCGCTAGCGTGCGCCGCGTGGACGCTGCACCGCTGCGCACGTACCGGCGGTACGTCGCCGTCGGAGACTCCTTCAGCGAGGGCATCGACGACCCCGACCCCCGCACCCCGGGCCGGCACCGCGGGTGGGCCGACCGCCTCGCCGAGCTCCTCGACGACGACGCGCGCGCCGCGGGCCGGTCGCTGGAGTACGCCAACCTGGCCGTGCGCGGCAAGCGGATGCGCGAGGTCCTCGACGAGCAGCTGCCGCGCGCGCTGGCGCTGGCCCCGGACCTGCTGAGCATCAGCGCCGGCGGCAACGACATCCTGCGGCCCAGCGTGGACGTGGACGCCCTCGCGACCTCCCTCGACGACGCAGTGGGGACGGCCCGCACCGCCGGCGCCCAGGTCCTGCTGTGCGCGGGCTTCGACCCGGTGGGCCTGCCGGTGGTGCGGATGACCCGCGGGCGCGTAGCCACCTTCAACCTCCACGTGTGGCGCATCGCCCAGCGCTGGGACGCCCTGGTGCTGGACCTGTGGTCGATGCGGGCCCTGTACGACCTGCGGCTGTGGGCGCCCGACCGGATCCACCTGGCCCCCCAGGGCCACGAGCGGGTGGCCCTGCTCGCCGCGGCGACGGTGCGCGGCCTGCACGGCGGGGAGCTCGGCGAGGCCGAGCGGCTGTGGTCCACCCCACTGCCCCCGCAGCCCTCTCCGACCCGCCTGGCGCGCGCCGGGCAGGACGCCGCCTGGGCGCGCACCCACCTGGCGCCGTGGGTGCGGCGGCGGCTGGAGGGCCGCTCCAGCGGGGACGGCCTGACCGCCAAGCGGCCGGACCCCCTGCCCCTCGACCGCTGAGGCCGGCGCGCGGGTCGAGCACGACACGACGCTCCGACAGACCGCGAAAGCTCCTCTCCGAGGCCCCTCGCGTGCCACCATCGGCTGCATGAGGACGGACCGGCCGCAGCGGCTCACCGGCGCCGCCGGGGGCGCGACGGCCGTGGTGCCCGAGGTCCCCGAGGGCAGCTACCTGAGCTCCACCTCCCCCGCGGGCATCCCGCACGGCGCCCTCAGCGGCCCCGTCGACACCTCCGCCCTGACCGACGCCCCGGAGCGGCGCAGGTCCGAGCGGCGGCGCTGGGCGACCGGGCCCGACGAGGCACCGGCGGACGCCGTGCCGGCGCAGCCCCGGCCCAGCGCCCGGCGGACCCCGGTCCCCGACCTCGACGACCTGCCGGTGCGCCCGCGCTCCGGCGGCCGGGCGCTGTCGTCCCCGGTCGTGCTGCCGCCCTCCGGTCCCGCCGCCCCGGCCGCGCTCGCGCACGAGGCCGCTCCGCCGGTCTCCCGCCCGCAGCGGCCGGCTCCCCGGCCCGAGGCCCCCGAGCGGGCCATCCACCTGCTCGGCCTGGCGCAGGACCACGCCGAGCGCGTCCGCGCCGCCGCCGAGGCCGACGCCGCCGCCCTGCGCCGCGCCACGGCCGCCGAAGCGGCCCGCGCCCGTCAGGAGTTCGAGCGCGAGGCCCTGGCCCTGGTGGCCCGCGCCCGCGAAGAGGCCGCCGCGGTGCGCGCCGAGGCCGAGCGCCGCACCCGGGACCTGCCGCAGCAGGCCCGGCGCGAGGCGGAGGAGCTCACCGACGCCGCCCGCCGCGACGCCGACGCGGTGCGCGCCGCCGCCGAGGCCCACGCCGCGCGGGTGCGCCGGGGAGCCGACGCGGAGTCGCGCCGCACCGTGGAGGAGGCCGAGCTCCGCGCCGTCGAGCTGCGCGAGGAGTCCTCGCGGCTGCGCCGGGAGGCGTCCGACCTGTCGGCCGCCGTCACCGCCCTGCGCGCCCAGCACGAGGACGCCGCCGCCGAGGTGGCCGCGCTGCGCGGCCGCTCGGCCGCCGCGATGGCCGAGGCGCACGCCGAGGCCCAGCAGATCGTCGAGGACGCCGCCGAGCAGGCGGCCATGGTGGTCGAGGCGGCTGCGAGCACGGCGGACGCCATGGTCACGCAGGCGATGGCCGACAGCGCCGCCGCCGAGGAGCTGGCCCGCACCGCCCACGAGCGCGCCAGCGAGGAGGGCGACCGGCTGCTGGCCGGCATGCGCGCCGAGGCCGACCAGCTGATGGCCGCTTCCCGGGAGGCGGCCGCCCGCGAGCGCGCCGAGGCCATCGCCGAGGCCGACACGGTCCGCGAGACCGGCCACATCGAGGCCCAGCGCGCCACCGCCGAGGCCTACGCCCAGGCCGAGCGCGTGCTGGCCGCCGCCGCCGCGGACGCCGCCGCCGCGCGCCGCGCCGGCGCCGACGAGCTCGCCCAGGCGCGCCACGAGGCGACCCTCGCCCGGGAGCAGGCCACCGAGGAGGCCCGGCGGGTGCGCCGCGAGGCGCGAGCGCAGGCCGAGAAGGAGCTCGCGGCCGCCGCCGAGCAGACTGCCTGGACGACGAGCACCGTGGACGCGCTCCTGACCGCCGCGGAGGAGGAGGCCCGCGCCGCCCGCAGCCGCGGCCACGCCGAGGCGGCCGCGGCCGTGCGGCGCGCCCGGGTCCGTCTGCAGGCGGTCGTGAGCACGGCCAGCCAGCGCGTGCGCACGCGCCTGGGCGGCCTGGAGCAGGAGGCGGAGCAGCTGCGCCGCAGCGCCGTCGAGGAGCTGGAGTCCGCCCGCGCCGAGGCGGTGCGCCTCGTGCGCACGGCCCGCCAGGAGGCCGACCAGCTGCTGGCGGCGGCCGGTGCCGCCGAGGGCACGGCGCGCGAGCGCTCGCAGCGCCGCGCGGAGGAGGCCGAGCACGGTGCCCGTGCGCTGCGAGCCCGGGTGGCCGAGGAGGTGGCCCGCGCGCAGCGCGAGGCGCAGGACGCTCGCCGGGAGGCCCGCGCCGAGGCCGTCCGGCTGGTGCTCGAGGCCCGCAGCGAGTCCGACCGCGAGCGCGCGGCCGCCGTCGCCCAGCGTGATCGGCTCGCCGCGGAAGTGGCGGAGCTCACCCGTCTGCGGGAGACCGCGGCTGCGGAGCTGGGACAGCTGTCAGGCATCATCGAGGCGCTCGCCGCACGGGGTCGCGGTGGCGCCGCGGTCCGCCCGGCGGCGCCTGAGGCCTCCTCGACGAGCGGCCAGCGGGCGTCCCTGCCACGGTGAGGGCGCCCGTCCCCGGCGACCCCCCGGAGGCACCATGCCCGACACCGGCTCCTTCCGCACCGTCCTGCGCGGCTACGACCCCGCCCAGGTCGACCAGCACGTCCACCACGTCACCGAGGCGCTCGGCGAGGCGCGCGAGGTGGCCGCCGAGCTCTCGGAGCAGGTGCAGGCGCTGGAGCACCGCCTGACCGAGCGCGCCGCCGAGGACGCCGCCGAGGTGGTGAGCCCGGAGGCGCTCCAGCCCCGCTACGCCGACCTCGGCGCCCGCGTCGCGCAGATCCTCGCGCTGTCCGAGGAGGAGGCGTCCGACGTGCTGGCGCGCGCGGAGGCGGAGGCCGAGGCGCTGCGCAGCGAGACCGACGCGCACGCCCGCCTGGTCCGCAGCGAGGCAGACCGCTACGACGCCGCCGTCCGCGCCGACGCCGACCTGCAGGCGCAGCGGGTGCTGGCCGACGCGCAGCGGCGCGCCGAGGACGTCGTGGACGCCGCCGAGCGCCACGCCGTGGCGCGCCAGGAGGAGGCCGAGGCCGCCTGGGAGGACGCCCGGGCCCGCGCGGCGCAGGCCGCCGCCGACTTCGAGCTGGCGCTCGCGACGCGCCGCCACCGCACCGAGGTCGAGGCCGCCGAGAGGGCTCGCACCCAGGCCGAGGAGCTGGAGCGCGCCGAGCGGCTGGTGGCCCAGGCCCGCGACCGCGCTGACGCGGTGGACCAGGAGGTGGCGGCGCGCACCGAGGAGCTGCTCACCTCGGCCCGGGAGCAGGCCGCCGCGCTGGTGGAACAGGCCCGCGAGCAGGCCGACAGGGTCCGCGCGGAGTCGCAGCGCGAGCTGGCCGCGGCCACGGCGCGCCGGGACAGCATCAACGCGCAGCTGGCCAACGTCCGGCAGATGCTGGCCACGCTCTCGGGCGGCACATCGGCAGCCGCCGGCTCGGTCCCGGTGACCGGGCTCGACGACGCCCAGGAGACGGCGGTCCTGGACCTGCGCGAGGACGAGCCGCGCTCCGCCCAGCGGGGCTGACGCGCCCCGGTCGGCGTCTCAGACCGCGCTGAGGCGGTGGTAGGCCCGGGCGTGGTGCACCAGGGGCGTCCCGCCGGCCACCGCGGTGACCTGCGGCCGCACCAGGAGCAGCACGCTGTCCCCGGCCTCCACGACGTCGTGCACCGGCCCGGCGAGCCGCGCGACCACGCCGTGCAGCTCCGGCAGGCCGGTCTCGTCGTAGGCCCAGGAGCCGTCGTCGGGGAAGCGGCCGTCGGCGGGGGCGGCGAAGCGGCGCGCCAGCGCCTCCTGGTGGTCGGCCAGCAGGTGCACCGCCACCCGGCGCTCCGCCAGCAGCGCCTCCAGGCTGGAGGAGGAGCGCGAGACGTTGAAGGACAGCAGCGGCGGTGCCACCGAGACGGAGGCCACGGAGATCGCCGTGAAGCCGACGGGCCGCTCGGGGGCGCGGGTGGTGACCACCCAGGCGCTCGAGGCCACCGTGCGGAAGGCGCCGGCGAGGTCCACCACGGGCGCGTCGGTGCTGGTGCAGGTCATGAGGGATCTCCTCCATCGGTCCTGGCGGGAGCACCTGCCTCGTCCGCGGGGGACGTGCTGGTTGCTGCGGCGTCGACGAGCCAGGTCTCTCGGCCGCTCTGGATGGGCGACGTCGATCGTCCCCTGGCGCCCCCGCCGTGTCAACGCGAGCCCGCCCGGGCTGGCTAGCGTGGCGGCGTGCAGCGCGTAGCGGTCGGGATCGCGACCCTCGTCGTCCTGGGGGCCGTCGCCGGCGTCCTCGGGCTCCTCCTGTCCCCGCGGCGGCGCCGCCCCGCTCCGTCCACGGCGGTGCTGACCGGCGTGGCGCTGGCCTTCGCGGGCGGCTTCGCGGGCTACCTGCTCGGGCCCAAGGGCGGGGGCGGGGCGTTCCTCACCGGGACCGCCTGGGCGGGGGCCGCCGCGGGCGCCGCGCTCGCCGTGGCGCTGCTGCTCCTCCCGCTGCGCCGGGGAGGGGCCCGAGATGGCCGCGGCTGACGCCCCCCGCCGCGGGACCGCTGCCGCGCGCCCCCTCGTCCCCGGCCTGCTGGTCGCCGCGGCGGCCGCCGCGATCGCCTTCGTCGTCTCCTCCCTGGTCCCCGGCCTGGGGCCGACCACCGTGGCCGTGGTGCTCGGCGTGGTGGTGGCCAACACCGGGCTGCAGCGCGCCGCCCTCGCCCCCGGCACGGCGTTCGCCAGCCGCCGGCTGCTGCGCACGGCCGTGGTGCTGCTGGGCCTGCAGCTGCCGCTGGCGGCGGTCCTCGCGCTCGGCTGGGAGGGCCTGGTCGTCGTCGTCGTCACCGTGGCGCTGACCTTCTTCGGCACGCTGCTGCTCGGACGGGCGCTGGGGCTGCCCCCCGGTCGCAGCCTGCTCGTCTCCACCGGGTTCTCCATCTGCGGGGCCTCGGCCATCGCCGCGGTGGAGCCCCTGGCCGAGGCCCGCAAGGAGGACGTCACCACCGCGGTGGCCCTGGTGACGCTGTGCGGCTCCCTGGCGATCCTCGTGCTGCCACCGCTGGCGGGTCCGCTGGGGCTCGACCCGCTGGCCTTCGGCGCCTGGGTGGGGGCGAGCGTGCACGACGTCGGCCAGGTGGTGGCCACGGCCAGCCGCGTGGACGGGGCGCTGCAGACCGCCGTGGTGGTCAAGCTGGCGCGGGTCGCGCTGCTGGCTCCGCTGGTGGCCGGGGTGGGGCTGTCGGCGCGCCGCGCGGCCCGCCGGGCGGCCGCCGCCGGTGCGGTGGGGGACGACGCCGGCCCGCAGCACCGGGTGCCGCTGCTGCCGCTGTTCGTGGTGGGCTTCCTCCTGGCGGTGGTCGTGCGCAGCACCGGGCTCCTGCCCGCCGGGCTGCTCGAGGCCGCGCAGGTGGTGCAGACGGTGCTGCTGGTGGTCGCGCTCTACGCCCTCGGCACCGGCATCCGGCTGCGGGTGCTGGTGCGCACCGGCGGGCGCTCGCTGGTGCTGGGACTGGCGTCCTGGGTGCTGGTGGCCGCGGTGGCCTACGCGGGCGTGCGCCTGCTGGGCCTGTGAGGCGCGCCGTGGTTCGATCGGCCGGTGCACGGGGGCGCTGACGGCGGGGCCACCGCCGCCGTGCCCGAGGGCTGGTGGCGGCGCGCCCTCGCCAGCTTCCCCGACCCGGTGGCCGTCCTCGGCCCCCGGTGGGAGGTCGTCTGGGTCAGCCCCGCGGCCGCGGCGGCCAGCGGGCTGGACCCGGCCGCCGTGGTCGGGCGGGTGCTGTGGGAGGCGGTGCCCGGCACCGCGACCAGCGAGGAGCCGATGCGGCGCGCGGTGCGCACCGGCACCACCACCACGTGGGAGGCGCGCATCGGCGGTCCCCGCTGGTACGAGCTGCAGGCGGTCCCGCTCGACGGGCTGCTGCTCGTGGTGGCCCGCAGCTCCGACGAGCGCCGGCGCGCTGCGGCGGAGGTGGCGGCCTCGCTGGAGCGCACCCGGCTGGTGCTGGAGGTCTCGACGGCGCTGGGCGCGGCCCGCACGCTGGACGAGGTGGCCGCCGCCGTCGTCGCGGTGGCCACGGAGAAGCTGGGAGCCGACTACGGCGGCCTGTCGGTCCTCGACAGGCCCGCGCGGCGGGTGCGCACGGCCTCGCGGGCGCAGATGCCCCCGGAGGTGGAGGAGGCCTGGGCCGACCTCCCGCTGGACCACCCCGGACCCGCCCCGCACGTGTGCCGCACCGGGCAGGAGCTGGTCTTCCGCCGTCAGGCCGACGTCGAGGCGGACTTCCCCGCGGTCGCCGAGCGGATCCGCCGCTCGGGCCTGAGGTCGGGGGTGGTCGTGCCCCTGGTGGCCGAGGACTCCGTGGTCGGGGCGCTGACGGTCGGCTGGCGCGAGGACGACCGGGTGGGTGACGTCGTGCTGGACGTGGTGCGGTCCTGCGCCGGGGCCACCGGCCAGGCGGTGCGGCGCGCGCTGCTGCTCGCCGACCGCGCGAGCGCCGCGGAGGTCCTCCAGCGGGCGCTGCTGGCACCCCTGCCGCGCGGGCTCGACGTGGAGCTGGCGGCGAGGTACCTGCCGGCGGGGCGCCGCGACCACGTCGGCGGCGACTGGCACGACGCCGTGCCCCTCGACGGCGGGCGGCTGGCGCTCGTGGTGGGCGACGTCGCGGGGCACGACGTCGAGGCCGCCGCCGTCATGGGCCGGGCCAGCGGTGCCGTGCGCACCTTCCTGCTGGCGGTCGACGGCCTGCCCTCACGGGCGCTGACCGCAGCCGACGACGCCTTCCGGCGCCTGGAGGTCCCCGCGCCGGCCACCGTGGTGGCGGGGGTGCTGACGCCGCCAGGGCGCGCGGGCGCGCGCAGCTGGCGGTGGGCCAACGCCGGCCACCCGCCGCCCCTGCTCGTCTCGCCGGGGGGTCGCACGCGCGTCCTGGCGCGCCGGCCCGAGCTGCTGCTGGGGGTCGACCCCAGCACCCACCGCACCGACCACGTGGTCACGGTGCCGTCCGGGTCGGTGCTCCTGCTCCACTCCGACGGGCTGGTGGAGCGGCGCGACCGGGACCTCGACGAGGGCACGGCCGCGCTGGCGGCCCTGCTGGGCCCGCTGGTGGCCGAGCACGCGGCAGCGCCGCTGGAGGGGCTGCTGGACGCCCTGCTCGCAGCGGCGCTGCCGCGCCGGCCCGCGGACGACGTCGTGGTGCTCGCCGTCCGCACCCCCTGACCGGGGGCTGTCAGCTGGGGACGTAGTCGAACGTCTCGGGGTCCGGCCCGGTGCGCCCGGCCTCGCCCTTGTCGAGGGCGGTGATGGCGGCGACGTCGGAGTCGGCCAGCTCGAAGTCGAAGATCTCGAAGTTGGCCTGCATGCGCTCGGTCGTCACCGACTTCGGGAAGACGATGTCTCCGCGCTCGACGTGCCAGCGCAGCGTGACCTGCGCGGTGCTCTTGCCGACGCGCTCGGCGATCTCGCTGATGGTCGGGTCGTCCAGCACGCGGCCCTGGGCGATCGGCGACCACGCCTCGGTGGCGATCTGGTGCTCGGCCCCGTGGGCGCGCACCGCGTCGTTGGTGAAGTACGGGTGCACCTCGACCTGGTTCACCGCCGGGGTGATGTCGGTCTCGGCGGCCAGGCGGCGCAGGTGCGACGGCGTGAAGTTGGAGACGCCGATCGAGCGGGCGCGCCCGTCGCGGTAGAACTCCTCCAGCACGCGCCAGGTGGCGGGGAAGTCGCCGTCGTAGAGGGTCGGCAGCGGCCAGTGGATGAGGAACAGGTCCACCTGCTCCATCCCCAGCTCGGACAGCGTCTTCTCGAAGGCCTTCCGCGCGTCGTCGGGGCGGTGGAAGCCGTTGTTGAGCTTGCTGGTGATGAAGAACTCGTCGCGGTCGATGCCGGAGGCGCGCACGGCCTCGCCGACGCCCTTCTCGTTGCCGTACATCTCAGCGGTGTCGATGTGGCGGTAGCCGATCTCGATCGCGCGCCCGGTCACCTCGGCGGTGTCCTCCGGCGGGACCTGGAACACCCCGAAGCCGAGCTGCGGGATGGTGCGCCCGTCGTTGAGGGTGATCGTCGGGACGGCTCCGGTCTTCTGCGTCGTGTCGCTCACGGTGTGGTCTGTACCCCGTCCGCGGAGATCTACACCTCAGACGTCAGATGAGGCGGGCTGCCGCCCCGGCGAGCCGCACCACGTCGAGGGCGTCCTCGCCGTCGCCCACCGGCTGCAGCACCACGGAGGTCGCGCCGGCCTCACCGTAGGCGCGCACGAGCGCCGCCACCTCCTCCGGCGCCCCCACCAGCGGCGTGGCGGGGCGGTGGTTGCCCCACCCGACCGCCTCGGCGTCGATGCGCGCGCGGGCGCGCTCCCCCACCGCCGACGGCACGAACACCACCACCTGGAAGGAGGGGTCCCCGGCCCGCCCGGTGTGCCCCACGGACTCGGCCACCTGCTCCGGCGACGGCCCGGCGTCGAGGATGACGCCATCGGAGCGCTCCCCCGCCAGGGCCAGCGTCTTCGGTCCGCGCGCGCCCACGAGCAGCGGCGGCACCGCCTGCGGCGGGTGGTCGAGCTGCACGCCGTCGAGGTGGACGTAGCGGCCGTCGGCGCTGACCCGCTCACCGCGCAGCAGCGGCGCGAGCACGTCCAGGTGCTCGCGCAGCAGCGTCATGGGCGAGGCCTCGCGAGCACCGACCTGCCCCATCCAGTCGAGCACGCCGTGCCCGACGCCCGGCAGGAACCGGCCCGGGAAGGCCCGCGCCAGCGCCGCGACCTCCATGGCCGTCAGCGCGGCGTTGCGCAGCGGCACGGGCATGAGCCCGAGGCCCACGCGGATCGAGGAGGTCCACGCCAGCGCCATGGCGCTGGAGGTCAGGCCCCCGGCCCAGAAGCAGTCCTCCCACAGCCACAGCTCGTCGGCACCGGCGGCCTCGGCGGTGGTGGCGTGCTCGCGCAGCGCCTCCGGCGGCTGCTGCGGGCGGACGACCACCCCCACCGCCGGTGACGAGGAGGACGACGACGGCTGCGGCTGAGCGGCGCTGCTGGGCACGACGCGCAGCCTGCCACCTACCCCTCGGGGAGCACCTGGCCGCCGTCCACCACGATGCTCTGGCCCGTGATGTACCCGGCCTCCGCGCTGGCGAGGAAGAGCGCCGCGGCCGCGATGTCGTCCACGGACCCGAGGCGCCCGAGCGGGATGGCGGCGGCCATGGTGTCGAGGTACTCCGGCCCCAGGTCGCGCAGGCCCTCGGTGAGCACGTTGCCCGGCAGGACGGCGTTGACCGTGACGCCGCGCGGGGCGAGCTCCAGCGCCGCCGTCCTCATGAACCCCAGCTGCGCGGCCTTGCTCGCGCCGTAGTGCGACCAGCCGGCGTCTCCCGTGAGGGGTCCGGTGATCGAGGAGGTCAGGACCACGCGGCCGCGTCCGGAGGCGCCCAGCAGCGGGGCGCAGGCGGCCACGGCCAGCACGGTGCCCTTGACGTTCACGGCGAGCACCTCGTCGAGGTCGGCCTCGGTCATGGTGGCCAGCTCGGCCTTGGGGAAGATGCCGGCGTTGGCGCAGAGCACGTCCAGGCCGCCCAGCAGGTCGGTGGCGGCGCGGGCCAGGGCGGCGCAGCCGGCTCCCGTGGCGACGTCGAGGGCGGCGTGCTGCACGGCGCCGCCCTCGCCGCGCAGCGCGGCGGCGGCCGCGGCGAGGTCGGCCTCACCGCGGGCCGTGAGCAGCACGCGCGCGCCGGCCCGCGCGAAGCCGCGGGCGATGCCCAGGCCGATGCCGCGGCTGGCGCCGGTGACGGCCACGCGAACGCCGGCGAGGGAGGAGAACGGGGTCATGGCCGCACCAGACCACACCCGGCACCGCCGCGGAGGGGCTGAAACACGCTGGTCACACAGCGGTGACGCGCTCGCCTCGCAGCGGGAGGAACCTGCCGGCCACCGACCGGTCCCGCTCGGGCCGGCACCGTCCCCCCACGCTCCAGGAGGGCCAGTCGTGGCCACCGAGACCACCGGCACCACCCCGAAGATCCCCGGCCAGCAGGGACCCGCCGCGGCCGTCCCGACGAGCGGCCCGCCGCCCGCCGCCCTCAAGGCCGGGTCCCTCGGGCTCGTCGCCGTCCTGTTCATGGCGGTGGCCAACGCCGCCCCCATCACCGCCGTCACCGCCAACGTGCCCATCGCCATCGCCTGGGGCAACGGCCTCGCCGCCCCGGCGGGCTTCGTGGTGGCCACGGTCATCCTCACGCTCTTCGCCGTGGGGTTCGTGTCCATGGCCCGCCACATCACCACCGCGGGGGCGTTCTACGGCTTCATCACGCACGGCCTCGGGACCGTCTGGGGCACGGCCTCGGGGGCGCTGGCCACCATGGCCTACGTCGTGTTCGAGGCCTCCCTGGTCGGTGTCTTCAGCTACTTCGCCCACGACGCGCTGGGCCAGTGGTTCGGCTGGGACGTCAACTGGCTGGTGCTCGCCGCCGCCTGCATCGCGGTGACCGCGGTGCTGGGCTACTTCGACATCTCCCTCGCCGCGGCGGTCCTGGGGGTGTTCCTCGTCGCGGAGGTGGTGCTGCTCGTGGCGCTCGCGGCCTCGGTGGTGGCGCACGGGGGCGGCCCCGACGGGTGGCAGCTGGGCTCGCTGAACCCCTTCGCGGCCTTCTCGGGGCTGCCCGAGGGCGGCGGGTACGGCATCCAGACGGGCACGCCCGCCGCACTGCTCCCCGCGGGCTCGGGCGCCATCGGCCTGTTCTTCGCGCTCTGGTCCTGGGTGGGGTTCGAGACCACCGCGGTGTACGGCGAGGAGTCCAAGAACCCGCGCCGGATCGTCCCCCGGGCCACCCTCATCGCCGTGGTCGGGCTGGGCGCCTTCTACACGCTGGTGTCGTGGCTGGTGATCGTCGGCAACGGCGCCCAGGCCTCGGTCGACAAGGCGGCGAACGACTCCATCGGCCTGTTCACCGGCCTGGCGGAGGCGAACCTGGGCGGTCGGTGGGTCACCGACGTCTACCTGTTCCTCATCGTCTCGGGCTCCTTCGCCTGCGCCCTGGCCTTCCACAACGCCGCGGCGCGGTACCTGTTCGCCATGGGCCGTGACCTGCCCGCCCTGCGCGGGTCGCTGGGGTCGACGCACCCGAAGCACGGGTCGCCCCACACCGCGTCCCTGGTGCAGACGGTGGTCACGGCGCTGCTGACGGTCGGCTTCTACGTGCTCACCACCGACGGCAGCGACGTGGCGAAGGGCGCCAACCAGTACCAGTACGCGCTCCTGGCCCTCATGGGCACCATGGCCATCCTGCTGGTGCAGGCGATCTGCTCCTTCGCAGTGGTCTGGTACTTCCAGGTCAAGAAGGTCCACCGGGGCAGCGTCTGGACCACGGGCGTCGTGCCGGCCCTCGGCGGGCTGGGGATGCTCTACGTGATCTACCTGCTCTTCAGCAACATCAGCTTCGCCGGTGGCCCGGGCTCGGTCTCACCGTTCTTCACGGCCATCCCCTACGTCGTGGGGGCCTGCTTCGTCCTGCCGGCGCTGGGAGCGGTGTGGCTGCGCCGGGCTCGTCCGGAGACCTACGCCTCGCTCGGGAGGACCGTGCTGGAGGAGTCCGTCGAGCGCTCCTGACGCGCCGCCTCCGCACGCGGAGGAGCCCCCGACCGCTGGTGCGGTCGGGGGCTCCTGGCGTTCGAGCCGGTCAGCTCGGAGCGTCAGCTCAGATGGGCTGCACCGTGTCGGCCTGCGGGCCGCGCTGGCCCTGGCTGGCCTGGAACTCCACGCGCTGGCCCTCGGTCAGCTCGCGGTAGCCGCCCTGGTCGGCGATGGCCGAGTAGTGGACGAACACGTCCGGGCCGCCGTCGTCGGGCTCGAGGAAGCCGAAGCCCTTCTCGGCGTTGAACCACTTCACGGTCGCCTGGCCCTCGGCGATGACGGGGCCGCCGCCACCACGGGGGCGCTCGGCGCCGCGTCCACCACCGGCGCGGGGCTCACGGGGAGCGCGCGGCGGGGCGGCCGGGGCCGGGCCGAGGGCCTGGACCCAGTCGGCCTGGGGGCCGCGCTGGCCGGGGCTGGACTCGAACTCCACGGGCTGGCCCTCGGCCAGCTCGCGGTAGCCGCCGTTGTCAGCGATGGCCGAGAAGTGCACGAACACGTCCGGGCCGCCGTCGGAGGGCTCGATGAAGCCGAAGCCCTTCTCCGCGTTGAACCACTTCACGGTGCCCTCGCCAGCGGCACCGCCGCCGCGCTGGGGGGCCGGAGCGGCCTGGCGGCCGTAGCCGCCACCGCCGTAGCCACCGCTGTCGCGGCCGCCGCGGCCGCCGCCGAAGCTGTCACGGCCGCCACCACGGGGAGCCGCGGGAGCCTGGCCGACCGGGTTCACGTCCTCGGCCTGCGGCCCGCGCTGGCCACGACCCTCGGTGTACTCGACCGGCTGCCCCTCGTCGAGCGAGCGGTACCCGCTGCTCGCGATGGCCGAGAAGTGGACGAACAGGTCAGGCCCGCCGTCGTCCGGCTCGATGAAGCCGAAACCCTTCTCCGCGTTGAACCACTTCACTACGCCCTGGGGCATCCCACAGTCTCCGTCATCTTCGTGTACGTATCCGGTGCGCAGGGCTTGACCTGGTGCACCACAGTCCAGTGTGACAGCAAAAGCGGCGGCTGCACACCACCTGGTCAGACGAACTCGACGCCCTGCGCCAGCGGCAGCTGCCCGGAGGCGTTGACGGTGTTGGTGGCGCGACGCACGTACGCCTGCCAGGAGTCGGTGCCCGACTCGCGCCCGCCGCCGGTCTCCTTCTCCCCGCCGAAGGCACCGCCGATCTCAGCGCCCGAGGTGCCGATGTTGACGTTCGCGATGCCGCAGTCGGAGCCGCCCGCGGACAGGAAGCGCTCGGCCTCCTCGAGGTCGCGCGTGAACACCGCGCTCGAGAGCCCCTGGCGCACCCCGTTGTTGAGGGCGATCGCCTCGTCGAAGGTGTCGTAGGTGAGCACGTAGACGATCGGTGCGAAGGTCTCCTCCTGCACCACGGCGGACTGCGCGGGCATCCGGACCACGGCGGGCTCGACGTAGTAGGCGCCCGGGGCCTCGTCGGCCAGCACGCGCTTCCCGCCGGCCACCACCTCGCCGCCCTCGGCGACGGCCTGCTCCAGCGCTGCCTGCTGCGCCTCGTAGGCGGCCTGCGAGACGAGCGGGCCCACGAGGACGCCGTCGGCGGTGGGGCTGCCGATGGGCAGGCCCCCGTAGGTGGCGGCGATGCGCTCGACCAGCGCGTCGGCCACCGAGGTGTGGACGATGAGGCGCCGCAGCGTGGTGCAGCGCTGGCCGGCGGTGCCGGCGGCGGCGAAGACGATGCCGCGCAGCGCCAGGTCGAGGTCGGCGCTGGGGGCGACGACGGCGGCGTTGTTGCCGCCCAGCTCCAGCAGCACGCGCCCGAAGCGGGCGGCCACGCGCGGGGCCACCTCGCGGCCCATGCGCACCGAGCCGGTGGCCGAGACGAGGGCGACCCGCTCGTCGTCGACCAGCGCCTGGCCGGCCACGCGGTCGGCGAGCACCACCCCGTGGAGCCCCTCAGGGGCGCCGACCTCGCGCACCGCGCGAGCCAGCAGCGCGTCGGTGCCGAGCGCGCACAGGTGCGCGGTCTCGGCGGGCTTCCACACCACGGTGTCGCCGCAGACCAGCGCGAGCGCGGTGTTCCAGGCGTAGACGGCCACGGGGAAGTTGAAGGCGCTGATGACGCCCACCACGCCGAGCGGGTGCCAGGTCTCGGCCAGGCGGTGGCCCGGGCGCTCGGACGGGAGGGTCTTGCCGAAGAGCTGGCGGCTCTGGCCGACGGCCAGGTCGCAGATGTCGATCATCTCCTGGACCTCACCGAGGGCCTCGGAGCGGATCTTGCCGACCTCGGCCTGCACGAGCGTGGCGAGGTGCTCCTTGTGCTCGGTGAGCAGCTCGCCCCAGCGCTTGACCAGCTGGCCGCGCACGGGGGCGGGCACGTCGCGCCAGGTCGGGAAGGCGCGGTGCGCGGCGGCGACGGCGCTCTCGACGTCGGCGGCCGTGTGCTCCGGGGTGCTGGCGAGCACCTCGCCGGTGATCGGCGAGCGGCACTCGTGGGTGCCCGTGAGCAGCGCGCGGTCCACGCCGAGCGCGTCGAGGGCAGCGGCGACGTCGGCGGCCAGGGCGCCGGCGGCGGGGATCGTTCCGGTCAGTGCGGTCATGGCGGGTGCGTCCTCTGGATCGGGGTCAGCGGGTGACGGGGAGGTGCAGCTGGGCGGACAGGGCGTCCACCGAGCGCTGCATCTGGTCGGTGGCCAGCGCGATCGGGTCGAGCACGGTCTTCCCGAGGATCGCGGAGAGCCGGTCGGCGTCGTACTCGGCGCCGGCCAGCTCGGCGTCCTTGGTGCCGGCGTCGGTGAGGTTGGACTGGAAGATGCCCGCCGCGCTGCGCGGCAGGAAGTCCTCGTAGACCACCGGGTCGACGACGACGGCGCCGGCGTCCACGAGCGCGCGCAGCGACAGCGAGCCGTCGGCCTGGGCGTCGGGCAGCGCCGCGCCGTCGACGAGCCGGACCTCGCCGCAGGCCAGGCCGGCGACCACGAGGTCGGCCTCGGTGCGCGGCAGGTGCTCGCGCCACACGTCGCGGGCCACCTCCACGCGGGTGCGCTGGTCTCCGGCGGCGCGGCGGGTGTCGACCTCGGCGACCAGCCGGTCGTACAGGTCGCGCCCAGCGGCGGTCAGCGCGATCCCGCGCTGCTCCACCTCGCCGAAGCGCACCCGCAGCGAGCCCGTGGTGACGGAGCCGTCGGCCTCGCGGAAGGTCCGCTCCTCGGCCAGGGCGCGGAAGGAGGTCTGGCGCAGCAGCACGTCGGGGCCCTCCCACGCGGGCGGGCCCTGCACCTCGTCGATCATCGTGATGCCGCGCTCGGACATCCGCCGGTACAGGTCGTCGATGTCGAGCACGCGCGGCGTGAGGTGGTTGATGTGCGTGGCGGGCACCCCGCCGATGTCGGCCGCCACCGCGGAGATCCGCTCCAGGTGGGTGTACCAGGCGCGGTCCACGGGCTCGGTGGACAGCCGGAAGGCGTCGGTGGCGAGGCGCAGCAGCTCGTCGGCCTCGGCCGCGGGCAGGCCGCCCTCGGCAGCGGCGCGGTCGGCCAGGGACAGCAGGGGCTCGCCGAACAGGCGACGCTCCTCCACGAACCGCTGCAGGCGCTCGCGGGTGGGGGCGTCGAAGAAGCGCGCGTCGTCCACGGCGAGCATCGAGGTGAACACCCGGAACGGGTTGGCCGCGAGCTCGGCGGGGGCCACCGGCCGGAACGCCGTGGAGACCACGGGCACCGAGGAGGCGGAGGCGTCGCGCAGGTCGTAGAAGCCCACCGGGTGCATCCCGAAGGCGGCGAACACGCGTCCCACCTGCTCCAGCTCGCGCGGTGACCCCACGCGGATGGCGCCGTGGCGCTCCGCCGTCACGCGCTCCAGCGACCCGAGTCGCTCGGCGGCCTCGCCCCGGGCGGCCGCGACGTCGGCGTTCACCGCGCGGCTGACCTCCACCAGCGTCGTGTACGCCGGCACCTCCGCGCCGTACATCTCCGCGAGCGCCACCGCGAAGCGCGCACGCAGCTCCGCGTGCGCCACGAGCGTCGTCGTCGTCCTCATCGTCCTCCAGCCCATCAGATGATGTGCACCTCCTGCAGCAGGGGGGCCGCCGACGCCGGCGCGAAGCGCTCCGGGGAGAACCCGGACACGTCGAGCGCCGGTTCGCGCTCCAGCACGAGGTCGCGCACCACCTCCCCGACCGCCGGCGCCTGCAGGAACCCGTGGCCCGAGAAGCCCGTGGCCACCACGAGGCCGCCCAGCTCGCGCACGCGGCCGATGAGGGCGTTGTGGTCGGGGGTGTTCTCGTAGAGGCCCGCCCAGCCACCCCGCAGCGGCAGGCCCACCAGCGACGGGGCGACGACGGCGGCCGCGGCCTCGAAGGCGGGCACCCAGGAGGTGTCGTAGTCGCGGCCGAAGCCGGGGACCTGGGCGGGGTCGGAGATGCCCAGCAGCAGCCCGTCCGGGGAGCCGTGCACGTAGAAGGTGGTCGAGAGGTCCAGCGTGAACGGCAGCTCGCCAGTGGCGGGGCGGGGCCCGGCGGGCGCGTCGGCGAAGGCGATCTGGCGCCGCACCGGCTCCACCGGCAGGTCCACCCCGGCCATCCGCCCGACGCTCGCCGACCACGCGCCGGCGGCCACCACGAGGTGCTCGCAGCGGACGGTCCCCGCGGACGTCACCACGCCGGTGACGTGCGGGTCGCCGAGCGGCGAGGTCTCGACGTCGAGCACCTCCACGCCCTCCAGCACCCGCGCGCCGAGCCCGCGAGCGCTGGCGGCCCAGGACGCGACGGCGAGCGAGGGCTGCGCGTAGCCGTCCTGCGGGGAGAAGGAAGCGCTGAGCAGCGCGGACGGGTCCAGGTGGGGGTTGAGCTCGCTCGCGCGCGCGGGGCTGACCACGTCGGCGACGGCGCCCATCGAGCGCTGCAGCGCCGTGCTGGCCTCCAGCGCCGCCGCCTCGGCCTCGGAGCGCGCGCAGAACAGGTAGCCGACGCGCCGCAGGCCGATGCCACCGGGCGTGCGCTCGTGCAGGTCGGCGTACCTCTCCAGCCCACGCAGCCCGAGGGCGATGTTGCCGGGGTCGGAGAAGGTGGCGCGCACGCCCCCGAAGGGCTTGGCGGAGGAGCCGGAACCGAGCCGGTCGCGCTCGAGGACGACGACGTCGGCGCCCGCGCGGGCGAGTTCGTCGGCCGCGGCCAGCCCTATCGCGCCGCCTCCGACGACGACCACCTGAGCCGATGCGGGGACCCCTTCCACAGGGCCACTGTGGACGAAGCAGTCATCAGGCACCATCGACGATCTCTGCCGATGTTCGTCAGGAGTGCTGATGGGTTGGACCTTGGAGCAGTTGCGCACGCTCGCGGCGCTCGCGGACGGCGGCACCATGGCCGCCGCAGCCACGGAGCTGGGATACACACCGGGCGCGGTGTCGCAGCAGATGACGGCGCTCGCCGCCGCCGCAGGACGGCCGCTGCTCGTGCGCGTCGGGCGCCGCGTGGAGCTCACGGACGACGGCCAGCTGCTGCTCGCCGGTGCCCGCGAGGTGCTCGCCGCCGACGAGCGCGCCCGCTCGGCGCTGGCCGCGCCGCGCGCCGACCGCCGCGCCGTGGTGACCCTGGGGGTGTTCGGCTCGGCCGCGAGCGCCGGGTTCGGGCCCACCACCGCGCTGCTGCGCGAGCGGGCGCCGTGGGTGGACGTGCGGGCTGTCGAGGTGGACGTCGAGCGGGCGCTCGAGGCGGTGGTCCCGGGCCCGGGGCGCTCCCCCCTCGACGTCTCGCTGGGCCTGGACCACCCCGACTCGCCGTCCCCTCCGGTCGCGGGGGTGGCGGTGGTGCCGCTGCTGGAGGAGCAGTACGCGGTGGTCGGGGCCGTCGGGTCGCTGCCGACCGGGACGGAGGCGCTGCGCGCCGCGCTCAACGAGGCCGACTGGGTGCTGCCTCCGCTGGACACGGCCTTCGGGAGGGCTGCGCGCACCGCCTGCGCCCGGGCGGGGGTGGCGCCCTTGGTGCGCCACACCGTGACCGACACGGCGGTGTCGCTGGCGCTGGCCGAGTCAGGCGCGGGCCTGACCCTCGCGACCCCGCTCATGCTGGCGCTGCGCCCCACGCGGTGCGACACCGCGCCGGTGCCAGACCCCTCCGGCGGCGCGCAGCGCCGGGTGGTGGCGCTCGTGCGCGCCACGGCCGCCCAGCGGGAGGCGGTGCGGCTGGTGCTCGACGCCCTCCACGACACCTTCTCCCGCCTCCGCCCGTGATCGGGGACGTCCGCGAGGTGTGACGGGCCGCGCCCGGGGCAGGGGGAGCACGTGGCCCCTGCGCCGACCAGCGACCCGTTCGACCTCCAGCGCTTCCTCGACGCCCAGGCGGGCGGCACCTACGAGGCGGCGCTCGCGGAGCTGCGCGCGGGCCGCAAGCGCGGGCACTGGATCTGGTTCGTGCTGCCGCAGCTGCGCGGCCTGGGGCTGAGCCCCACCAGCCAGCACTACGGCGTCAGCGGCCTGGGGGAGGCCCGGGCCTACCTCGACCACCCGGTGCTGGGTCCCCGCCTGCGGCAGTGCTTCGAGGTGCTCGCCGGCCTGGACGAGCCCGACCCCGTGCGGGTGCTGGGTGGCGTCGACGCCGTGAAGGTCCGCTCCAGCGCCACGCTGTTCGCGCTCGCAGCACCTGAGGAGCCCGTGTTCGCCCGCGTCCTGGAGCGCTGGTACGACGGCCGTCCGGACGAGGGCACCACCTCGCGACTGTGAGGTGCGCTATTCTCCCGCCACACCATCCAGAGTGGCTGAGAGACCCGGCTCGCTGACGCCACAGCAACCACCCCCACAGGGCAGGTGCTACCGCCGGGACCGATGGAGGTCTCCGTGTCGTCCTGCATGACCCCGCGCTGAGCCGTCGGCGCTGCTGTCACAGCGCCACCGCCAGCGCGCCCCCGCGCCCCCTCTCCCGACCGCTGCCGCGCAGCCGCCGGGTCACTGCCGCACGCCCGCTGACGGGTGCCGGCCGCTCCCCCCCTGCCCACCAGCCCGCCAGCGGCCCGTGCCGCCGCTCGGGTAGTCCCTCCTGGAGAGACCCGTGTCCTTGCTCCGCCGCTCCCCCTCGCCGTCCCCTGCGTCCGGCTCCACCTCCGACCTGGCGCGAGCTGCTGCGCTGTCGCGTCGCCAGCTGCTGCGCGCCGGCGTGCTGCTCGGCGGGGCCGCCGCCACCGCCGGGTCGCTGGCCGCCTGCGGCTCCGGTGGCGGCGGCGAGGCGCTCGCCGCGCCCAGCGGAGACCCGACCAGCGCCCTGCAGGGCAAGACGCTGAAGCTCATGGTCAACCAGCCGCACGTGGTGGCCTTCCGCGACCTCCTGGCGCCGGAGTTCGCGAAGCAGTTCGGCGGGACGCTGGAGGTCACGGCCATCCCGTACGACCAGCTGACGAGCAAGCAGATCCTCGACGTGCAGGGCGGGGCGGGCGAGTTCGACGTCTTCGACTACTTCTACTTCGGCCTCGGCGCCCTCGTCGACGCCGGCGCCCTCGTCGACCTCACCAGCTACATCGGCGGGGACGCGGACATCAAGACCGACGACTTCCTGCCGTCGATCTACGACGTCTACAGCAAGATCGACGACAAGCGCTACGGCCTGCCGTTCGACGGCGACACCCACGTCCTCTACTACAACGTGGCCCTGCTGGAGCAGTACGGCCAGCAGCCGCCGAAGACCTGGGACGAGTACGACGCCGTGACCAAGGCGATCACGCAGGCCGGCGGCGGGAAGGTCTACGGCGCCGCGGTGCTGGGCCAGCAGGTGCCGATGATCCTGGGCTGCTCGTTCGTCAACCGCCTCGCCGGCTACGGCGGCACGCTCGTGGACGCCGAGGGCAGGCCCACGCTGACCTCCGACGCCGCCAAGGCGTCCCTGCAGCACCTCCTCGACGTGCAGCCCTACGCGCTGCCGACGCCGCTGCAGGTGGGCTTCGACGAGTCCAACAGCGCCTTCCTCCAGGGCACCGCCGCGATGATCGACACCTGGACGGACCTGGGCCTGCGCGCCAACGACCCGGCCAACTCGAAGATCGTCAACGGGTGGGGCGTGGTGCCGCTGCCCGTCGGCGGCTCCAACACCACGCCGCGCACCGCCCTCAACGCCGGCTTCGGCCTGGGCGTGTCCACCGCGAGCAAGGAGCGCGAGGCCGCCGCAGCGTTCGTGGCCTGGGCGACGGACAGCACCCGCAACCTCGAGCTCGCCAGCCACGGCGGCTCGGGCATCGACCCCAACCGCACCAGCGTGCTCGACTCGCCCGGGTACGCCGAGGCCAGCGCACCGGCCACCGAGGTCATCGCCACCGGGCTGCGCGGAAACCCTCTGCCGTGGCCCACCGACGCCCAGTCGCCCAAGCGCATGCAGGACCTCGTCGACCAGCTGGCCCTGGCGCTGTCCGGCTCGCAGGACGTCGAGACGTCGCTGTCCAAGGCGCAGGCGGCCTGGGAGAAGAGCGCGTGAGCACCAGCGCCCCCGCCGCCGCCCCCGCGGTGCGCCACGTCCCGCGGTGGCTCTCGCTGCCGCCGCTGGTGGCCATCGCCGTCCTGCTCGTCTACCCGACGGTGTTCGTGGTCGCGGCGAGCTTCACCAGGACGACGCTGGCCCGCCCCCTGCAGGAGTGGACGGGTTTCACCAACCTCACCTCGGCACTGCAGGCGGAGGCCTTCGCGGGCTCGCTCGTGCGCACGGTCGTGTTCGCGGTGAGCGCCGCGGTGCTAGCGACGGCCGTCGGCACAGCGGTGGCGCTGCTGCTGCGCGCCCGCGGTGGCGGGTTCGGGGTCCTCGGCACGCTGCTGCTCCTGCCGCTCGTCACCCCGCCGGTCATGGTGGGCGTGGCGTGGAAGCTGCTCCTGGCCCCGGCCGGCGGTGCGCTCACCAGCACCATCAGCTCCCTCGCCGGGACGCCGGTGAACCCGCTCGGCTCGTCGAGCACGGCGCTGGGCACGCTCGTCCTCATCCACGTGTGGCAGTGGACGCCGCTGGTGGTGCTGCTCGTCTTCGCGTCCCTGCTGGGCGTGCCGGACGAGCTGCTCGAGGCCGCCGCGCTCGACGGCGCGGGCGCGCTGCGCACGTTCACCGCGGTGACCTGGCCGGTGGTGGCGCCGACGGTCCTGTCGGTGCTGTTCCTGGAGCTGGTGGTGGGCTTCAAGGTGTTCGACCTCGTCGCGGTGGTCACCTCCGGCGGTCCGGGCCTGTCGACGGTCGTGGCGAGCTTCGAGGTGTTCCGCACCGGGCTCCGGGGCGACTACGACGTCGGCACCGCCGCCGCCATGACCCTCGTGCTGGGCCTGCTGGTGGGCGTGGTCACCGCCGGCGTCTCGGCGCTGCGCACCCGCGCCGCGAGGGCCGAGTCGTGACCCAGCTCGCCGAGCAGCGCTCCGCCACCGCTGCGCAGGAGGCCCCCGTGACCACCTCAGCCACGACAGCCACCACGACGACGAGCGCTGCGGAGCTGGAGCAGCTGCGCCGCGCACGGCCGCGCGGGCCGCACCGCCGGTCGCCGCTGGCGCAGGTCGGCGTGCGCCTGGCGCTGGTCCTCGTCGCCGTCGTCGCCCTGGCACCGGTGGCGTTCCTCGTGTCGCTGTCGGTGCGCTCCACCGACGACGTCCTCACTGGGTCCTGGCTGCCCGGCAGCGTCGCCGACCTCGCCTGGGGCAACTGGACGGCCGCGTTCCGCACCATCCCGCTGGCGCACATGCTCGCCAACTCCTGGCTGGTCGCGCTCGGGTCGGCGCTGGTCACGGCCGTCGTCGCGGTGCCGGGCGCCTACGTCACCGCCCGTGCCGGCAGGAGCGGCGCCCGCCTGGGCGCGGCGCTGCTCGCGGGGTACTGCGCTCCGCCCGTCGTCGCCGTCCTGCCGCTGTTCTTCCTGCTGAAGGAGGTCGGCCTCACCAACAGCGTGGTCGGCCTGGCCCTGGTCAACGGCCTGGCCAACGCGCCGGTGGCCGTGTGGCTGCTCGACTCCTTCGTCCGCCGCGTCCCGGTGGAGCTGGAGGAGGCCGCCTGGCTCGACGGCCTGTCCGTGGCCGGGGGCCTGCGCCGCATCGTGCTGCCGCTCGTCGCGCCCGGGCTCGTGGCGGCGCTGCTGGTGTGCACCTTCCTGGCCTACGGGGAGTTCCTCTTCGCCGTCTCGTTCGCGCAGACCACCGCCAGCCAGCCGCTGACCGTGGGCCTGTCGCTCTTCCAGGGCGACCGCACCGTGCAGTTCGGCCAGCAGGCCGCTGCCGCACTGGTGGGCGTCGTCCCCGTGTACGTGCTCGCCGTCGTCGCCCAGCGCTGGCTGGTCGGCGGCCTGTCGCAAGGAGCCCTCAAGTGAGCTCGCCTGACGTGCCCAAAGACCGGATCTTCCTCAACGCCTTCGACATGACGTGCGTAGCGCACCAGTCACCCGGCCTGTGGCGGGTGCCCGGCGACCAGTCCCACCGCTACAACGACCTGTCGTACTGGACCGACCTCGCGAAGCTGCTCGACCGGGGCGGCTTCGACGTCCTCTTCATCGCCGACGTCCTCGGCGTCTACGACGTCTACAAGGGCGGCCCGGAGACGGCGCTCACCGAGGGCACCCAGGTGCCCGTGGGCGACCCGCTGCTCGCGGTCTCGGCGATGGGCGCGGTCACCGAGCGCCTCGGGTTCGCCCTGACGGTGTCGCTGACGTACGAGAAGCCCTACGCGCTCGCCCGCGACTTCGCCACGCTCGACCACTACACGCAGGGCCGCGTCGGCTGGAACGTCGTGACCTCCTACCTGGAGAGCGCGGCGAAGAACCTCGGCCTGGACACGCAGGTCGAGCACGACCAGCGCTACGAGCTCGCCGAGGAGTTCCTCGACGTCACCTACCAGCTGTGGGAGGGCTCCTGGGAGGACGACGCCGTGGTGCGCGACGCCGCGCGCGGCGTCTACACCGACCCGGCGCGCGTCCACCCGGTCGAGCACCACGGCCACTACTACGACGTGCCCGGCATCGCGCTGACGGAGCCGAGCCCCCAGCGCACGCCGTTCGTCTTCCAGGCCGGCGCGTCCCCGCGGGGCGTGCGGTTCGCCGCCCGGCACGCCGAGGCCGTCTTCAACACCGCCAGCCGGCCCGAGGTCATGCGGCCCCAGGTCGACGCGCTGCGCGCCGAGGCGGCGAAGGCGGGCCGCGACCCGCGCAGCATCAAGGTGTTCTCGCTGCTCACCGTCATCACGGGCGCCACCGACGAGGAGGCGTGGGCGAAGTACTCCGACCTCAAGAGCTACGTCTCCTACGACGGCGCGCTGACCCTGTACGCCGGCTGGAGCGGGCTGGACCTGTCCACGTACCCGCCGGACGAGCCGCTGGAGTACGCCGAGACCCAGGCCGTGCGCTCGGCGGTGGCTGCCTTCTCCACCGCTGACCCGGACCGGCAGTGGACCCCGCGCGACATCGCCGCGTGGGTGGGCATCGGCGGCATGGGCGTGGTCGTCGTCGGCGGCCCGCAGACGGTCGCGGACGAGCTGGAGCGCTGGGTGCGCGAGGCCGACGTCGACGGCTTCAACCTCGCCTACGCCACCACCCCGGGCACCTTCGAGGACGTCGTCGAGCACGTCGTCCCCGAGCTGCGCCGCCGAGGCCTCGTCCCCACCCAGGAGGAGAGGGACGCGCTGCCGGCCGGCACCACGCTGCGCGAGGCCGTCTACGGCGTCGGCAACAAGCGCATCGCCGAGGACCACCCGGCGGCCGCGCACCGCCGCGCCCTGCAGGCGAAGGCCGCCGCCCGCGCCGCCGCCGAGGACCCCTCCTCCACTCCCCCTTCCGCGACGATCAAGGAAGTTGCACCCCGATGAGCACGGACTGGGCCCTCGCCGCCCGCGACGCCGCTGCCAAGCTCGCCGTCGACGCCCTCGAGCGCGACCGCGCCAACGCCGAGCCGCTCGCCGAGGCGCAGCTGCTGCGCGAGCACCGCCTGCCCGGCCTGCTGCTGCCCGTCGAGGTGGCAGGGGGCGGCGGCACCTGGGCGGACGCGCTGCGCGCCGTGCGCGAGGTGGCCGTGGCCGACGGCTCCATCGCTCAGCTGCTCGGCTACCACTACGTCAACCAGGCCAACCTCGAGTGGGTCGCCGACGCCGCCACCCGCGAGTGCTGGCAGCGGCGCTCCGGCGCCGCGCAGTGGCTGTGGGGCGACGCGGTCAACCCCGTCGACCCGGACCTCACCCTCACCCCCTCGAGTGGGGGCGGCTACCGGCTGTCCGGCCGCAAGAGCTTCGCCACCGGCGCGAGCAGCGGCGACGCCGTCGTGGTGTCCGGCCAGGACTCCGAGACCGGTCGTGCGGTGCTCGTCGTCGTCGAGCGCGGGACGGCGGGCGTGCAGCCCGGCGGCGACTGGGACAACCTCGGCCAGCGCCTGTCGGCGTCCGGCAGCGTCACCTTCACCGACGTGGAGGTGCCCGTTGAGAACGTGCTCGGGTTCCTCGACGGCGACGCCGCCACCCCCCGCGCCTCGCTGGTGACCCCGGCCATCCAGGCGGTGTTCGGGAACTTCTACGTGGGCGTGGTCCGCGGCGCCCTGCAGACGGCGGCGGAGTACACGAGGACGACGTCGAGGGCGTGGCTGCTGTCGGACTCCCCCAGCGCCGCGCAGGACCCGTACGTGCTGGCCACCTACGGCCGGCTGGTGGCGCGGCTGCGCGCTGCCGAGGCCCTGGCCGACCAGGCCGGGCAGGCGCTGGCCGCGGCGGACGCCGCCGGTGAGGCCCTCACCTGGGACGAGCGAGGCGAGCTGGCTGAGCTCATCGCCGCCCTCAAGGTCGTCTCCTCCGACCTGGCGGTGGAGGCGACGTCGGCGGTGTTCGAGGTGACGGGCGCCCGGGCGACGAGCAACCGGGTGGGCCTGGACCGGTTCTGGCGCAACGTGCGCACCCACACCCTGCACGACCCGGTGCAGTACAAGGCGCGCGAGGTGGGGGACCACTTCCTCAACGGCACCCACCCGGAGTTCACGCTCTACACCTGAGCGGGCTGCGCTCCGGAGCGGGTGAGCGCCGGGCTGCGCAGCTCGGCGAGGGATCCGGCCCGCAGCGGCGGGGTGACCCAGCGGGCGCGCAGGCTCGCTGAGGCTGCCTCGCCGCTGACGACCAGCCGGTGCGGCGTCTGCAGGAAGCGGACCTCCACCTGCAGCGACTCCGCCCCGTCCGCCGCCTCCACCCAGCCGCCGCTCACCGCGAGCGGCACCGCGCCGCCTCCCACGCCGCCGCCGACCCGGCCCAGGTCGCCCGGCACGGGGGCGTCCAGCAGGCGCCACTCGCCGCCGACGACGGGGACCTCGAAGCACCACCCGGCGCCCACCTGCTGGCCCGTCGCGACGGCGCCGTCCCCCGCGGGGGCGGCGGACTCCCGCACCGCCAGCCACCAGCCGTCGTCGCGGCGCTCGACGCGCACGTCGCGCAGCGCCGCATCACCGGGGCGCAGCACCTCCGACGGGGTCAGCACCAGCCCGTCCCAGCGGCGCCCGTCGGCCGGCTCGGCCACCCCCTCGGCCGGCGGCAGGGCCAGCGCGGCGAGGCGCTGCGCGAGCTCGTCGTCGGCGGCGGCGTCGCCGCGCCCGTCGTCGTCGAGAGCCGGCAGCAGGTGGGTCCACACGGCGTCGAGCACCGCCTGCATGTCCGGGGTGTCGCTGGTGATCGCGACGACGGCGTCGTGCTCGGGCAGCACGAGCATGAACTGCCCGTACGCCCCGTCGCCCCGGAAGCCGTGCCGGGAGCGCCACAGCTGGAAGCCGTAGCCCTGGCGCCAGTCGGGTGCGGGCTCGTGCGGGGTGGGCAGGTGGGCGCGCGAGGCCTGCTCCACCCACTCGGCCGGCAGCAGCTGCTCACCGCCCCAGCGGCCGCGCTGCAGGAGCAGCACCCCGAGGGCCGCGACGGCGTCGGTGGTGGCGTGCAGCCCGGTGAAGCCGAGGTCGCGGCCCTCGGGGTGCTGCTGCCAGCCGAAGCGCTCGGCGCCCGCCACCCCCAGCGGCTCGAACAGGCGCGGGCGGAGGTGCTCGAGCAGTGTCTCGCCGCGGACGTGCTGCACGGCGGCGGCGACCGCGTAGGTGCAGGGCTGGTTGTAGGCGAAGACGGTGCCCGGCTCCCGCTCGGGCTCGAGGCCGAGGAAGCCGCGCAGCGGCTCGTCGGGGTCGGCGGCCTGCGCGCGGTCCCAGGTCTCGGTGAGGTGACCGCTGCCCATGCCCACGAGGTGGCGCAGGGTCAGCGAGCGGGAGCGCTCGCTGGTCGCCGCGCCGGCGAGTCCGGGCAGGACCTCCACGAGGCGGTCGTCGAGGGACAGCAGCCCGTCGGCCACGGCCATGCCCAGCGCCGTGGCGGTGAAGCTCTTGCTCAGCGAGTACAGCAGGTGCGGCTGCTCGGCGGTGTACGGCGCCCACCAGCCCCGGGCCACGACGTGGCCGTGGCGGACCACCACGAGGCTGTGGGGGTCGACGTGGGGGTGGGCCTCCAGGGCGTCGACCACGGCGAGGACCCCGCGGGCGTCCACGCCCTGGGCCGAGGGGGCTGACGCGGGGAGGGCGCTGGTCTGGGGCGACGTGCTCACCACCAGGACGCTAGCCCGCGATGACGCGCCCGGCGCTGCGGCGTGTTGTCGCTGGACTCGGGTGTCGCAGGCGTACCTTCAGTCACACGAACCACACAGACACCGCGAGCAACACCGGGGTGTCCCCCGCCCCACCCGATCCACCCGATCCACCCGATCCACCCGATCCACCCGCTCTACCAGCACTGCCAGCACCTCCCCGTCCCCCACCGCAGAGAGCCAGGTGCGCCGTGTCCACGCCGTCCTTCATCGACAGGCTCCGCTCCCGCTCGCGCCGCCCGGAGCAGGTCTCGCTCCTGGGCGCGGTGCCCCCACCGCTCGTGGAGACGTCACCGGGACCGCTCGTGGCCCCCGCGCCGGCGCTCGCCCTCCCGGAGGACCACTGGCACGCCGGCGACCCGCGCCTCGCGCCCGGCGCCACCTCGCTGCAGGCACCGTCGCTGCACGCCCCCGAGCTGCCCTCCCCGCGGCGCCCCGTCGACCGGCGCGGCCTCCACGTGGTCCCCGAGGTCGACCTGCGGGGCGAGGTCGTCGACCTGCGGGGCGCGGACGACGACGCGGTCACCGCGGCCGACGCGGTCCTGCCCGCTCCACCGACCACCCGGCTCGCCCCGGAGCGCGAGGCCCCCTGCACCGAGCCCAGCACCTGGCTCGGCTGAGGCGCGCCGCGGCCCGGCCGGGCCCGGGCACCCTCAGGCCGCCGCGAGGGTGAAGCGCACGGTGGCACCTCCCCCGGGCGTCTCGTCCACCCAGATCCTGCCGCCGTGGCGCTCGACGATCCGGCGGCAGGTGGCCAGTCCCAGACCGTGGCCGCCGCTCCCCCGGAGGCTGGTGAAGGCCCCGAAGACGCGCTCGCGGTCCGCCTCCCGCACGCCCGGCCCGTCGTCGGCCACGCGGAACACCCAGGCGCCGTCCACCTGCTCGGCGTCCACGAGCACCCGCGGCGGCCGCCCCCCGGGCGTCGCGGCGCCGTGGCGCAGGGCGTTGCCCACGAGGTTCTGGAGGAGCTGGCGCACGGCCACCGCGTCGCAGGCCACCCGCGGCAGCCGCCCCACCCGCACGGGAGCGCCGGCCCCGAGGGCGCCCAGGTCGCTGAGCGCCTCGCGCGCCAGCTCCCCGAGGTCGGCCAGCCGGGGCTCGCGGCCCGGGGCGCCGAGCGCCGCGTCGTCCAGCAGCGAGGAGGTGAGGTGCATCATGCGACGTGCGCTGCGACGGGCAGCCACCACCCAGCTGAGCGGCAGCGGGGTGTTCCCCAGCTCCTCCTCCAGCAGCTCCAGGTAACCGTCCACCACCGTCATCGGCGAGCGCAGGTCGTGACTGGCCACGGCCGCGAAGCGGGCGAGCTCGGCGTTGGACCGCTCCAGCTCGCGGCTGCGCTCCGCCAGCTCGGCGTGCAGCTCCTCCAGGGCGAGGGTGCGCGCCCTGGCCTCCGTGACGTCGCTCATGGTGACGACGGCGCCCAGGGGCGTCCCGTCAGCGCGTGACAGGGACCGCCCGCTGGCCACCACCGCGCGCGGCGGGCGCCCCTGGGCGGCGATGACCATCTCCTCACCGGCCACGGCGCCCTCGACGAGCGCCCGGTGCAGCGGCACGCGCTCCAGCACCATCGGGGTGCGACCGTCCCCCTCGTACAGCGCGTACCGGCCGGCGTGGTCCGAGGGCGCGGCGTCGGGGTCGGCGTCCTCGCCGTGCCACTCGCGGGCCGCGCGGTTGAACAGCGTCAGGTGGCCGTCGGGTCCGGCCGCCACCACGGCCACGTCGATGGTGCCGAGCACGGCCTCGGCCAGCTCCGTGCGCTCCTCCAGCTGCGCGGCCAGCTCCGCGGCCACCCGGGCGCGGCGCCGCCGCTCGAACAGGGCCAGCAGCACACCGCCCAGGTCCTGCAGGCGCGCCAGCTGCTCGGCCGTCAGCCGTCCGGGGCGGGTGTCGAAGACGCACAGGCTGCCCAGCGCGTGCCCCTGCGCGGTGACCAGCGGCACGGACGCGTACAGCCGCACCGCACCGAGGCGGCCGTCCACCCACGCGCTGCGGGCGTAGCGCGGGTCCAGGCTCGCGTCCGGGACGTGGACGACAGCGCCGTCGAGGAAGTGGAGCGCGCACATCGACTCCTCGCGCGGCGAGTCCCCGCCCTCGAAGCCGGTGCTGGTGAGCTGGCACTGGCGGTCGGCGTCGATGAGGTTGAGGGTGCCGCAGGCGACCCCGGCCACGGCCGCGGCCACGCGGACCACCGCCTGCAGCTCGTCGTCCGCCGGGGCGTCCAGGAGCCCGAGCACCTCCAGGGCGGCGAGGCGGTCGCGCTCGGCCCGCTCGCCGTGCGAGCCGCCAGGGGGGTCGACGCCGTCCACGCCCGTCCATCGGCAGGAGCGCCGCCTGGCTGGAGGCGGCAGGCCTGAGGGGCGCGGTCAGCTGCCGGTCAGCTGCCGGACGACCTCGTCCAGGTAGGCGCGGCGCAGCTCGGCGTGGCGCCCCCGGCTGTCGACCGCGGCCAGCAGCTGGCCAGTGCCGCCCAGCTGGGAGGCCTCCTCCACGGCGTCGCGGTAGTCGGCCGCGGCGCGGCCGGCGGAGGCGGGCAGCGCCAGGCGCACGGTGACCTGGCGCTGGCCGTGCTGTGCGGCCACCGCGACCTGCTCGCGCAGCTGGCGCCGTCCGGCCTCGAAACCGCGGGCGGCGGCGTCCAGGCGCGCCGCCACCTGCAGCTCCCGCTCGTGCTGCGGGCGGGCGTGCTCCAGCTCGGGGAGGCGGCCCGGCCGGGCCGCGCCGATGCCGGCGGCTGGCGTGGCCAGCAGGACCAGCTGCAGCTCGCGCAGGAGGTCGTCCATGGACTCCTCGGCGGCCAGCACGGCCTCGACGGGCAGGTCGCGCAGCTCCACCGCCTGCGTCACCTCCACCGCCACCATCGAGGAGGTGATGATGCCGGCGGTCGGCGGGTGGGCTCCCGCGGGCCCCGACGGGCTGGAGAACCCCGTCGGGGGCTTCGCGGTGACCCCGCGCACCGGGGCCGAGGGGTGCCCGACGGGCATGAGGGGGCCGCTGTCGTCGTCGCTCCACAGCGCCAGGAGCTGGGCGGTGTCGAGGTCGGGCGCCACCGCGGGACCCGTGGCCTCCACCTCGAACCACACGGCCTTGCCGGTGCCCTGCGGGTGGCTGCCCCAGCGCACGGCCGTGCAGGCCACGAGGTCCAGGCCGCGCCCGCTCATGGCGCTCGCCGAGTGGGGGGTGTGCACGGGCGGCAGCGGCGAGGCGTCCTCCACCTCCACGCGCACCCCGCCCTCCAGGGTGGGGCGCAGGTGCACGGAGAAGCCGCTGCGGGCGTGCAGCACCGCGTTGGCGGCGAGCTCGGACACCAGCAGGCCCGCGTCGTCGGCGCAGCCCCCCAGGCCCACCGCCTCGACCACGGCCATGACGAACCGGCGGGCGAGCCGGACGGACTCCAGCTGCGCGGGGTAGGAGGGGGACACGACGTGCGCGTCCTGCTCCCACGCCCTCACGGCGCCGCGGTCGTCGCCCATCTGCTGCTCTGCCTGCCTCGCGGGGTCCAGTCGGCTGAGGGGCCCACGGTAGGTGATGGCGGCCCCCCGCGTCCCCGACTCCACCCCGCCGGTCCCGGCCGCCGGCGCACCGGTGCTCACCTAGAGCCGCCCGTCGGCGAGCAGCGCGAGCACGGTGGCGGCGCCGTCGCGGTGGACCGGGCCGCTGACCAGGTGCGCAGCCGCCCGCACGTCGGCGCCCGCCTGTCCCATCGCCACGCCCGTGCCCACCGCGGCCAGCATCGACAGGTCGTTCTGCCCGTCCCCCACCGCCACGACGCGCGGCAGCGGCGTCCCGGTGCGCTGCGCCCACCAGCGCAGCGCCGAGCCCTTGGTCACCCCGGGGGCGGTGGCGTTGAGCACGGGCACCCCGGGCAGGAAGGGCGCGGTGGAGTCCTCCACGTGCAGGCCCAGCCCCTCCAGCACGGCGGTCACCTCGGCGGTGCGGTGCACCTCGAAGACGTCGAGCGTCGCCTTGTCCACCTCCAGGCGCGCACCGGCGCCCGTGAGCAGCTCGGTGGCGTCGCCGTCGGGCTCTCCGCTGACCTCGGCCCACCCCACGTGCGCCTCGGGGCGGCGGTCGGTGACGAACATCGACGCCCCGCTGTAGAGCTCGGCGTACACGCCCTCGCGCACGCACCAGCGCACGAGCTCGCGCGCGGCGGCGGCCGGCAGGGGCCAGCGGGCCAGCACGCGCCCGTCGGCCACCACCGCCGCCCCGTTGTGGACGACGTCCGCCCCTCCGGGACGCCCGTGCGCGGCCCCGGCGAGCTGGCCGCGCACCGCGTCCAGGCCCCGCGGGAGCCGCCCGGTGGCGAACCCCACCTGCACGCCCGCGGCGCTGGCCCGCACGGCGGCCTCGACCACGGCGCCGGAGGCGTACGGCTCCACGTCCAGCGTGGTGCCGTCGACGTCGAGGAACACCGCGGCGGTCCCGCCCGGGGATCGGCGCCACGCGGGGAAGCGGCCGCCGGGCTGGAGCCCGTCCGGCAGCTCCGGCAGCTCCGGCAGCTCCGGCAGCGGCGCCGGGGTGCTCACGCGGCGGGACCCGGAGCGCCACCGGTGCGCACCACGCGCAGCGCCGCGGCGGCGGGGGCGGGCAGCAGGAGCGCGTCCCCGCCGGACGGTCCCACCTCCACAGCGCCGTCGGGGAGCCGGTGGAGCACCAGCAGCTCGGCGTCCAGCACCACGCCGTTGTCCGCGAGCCAGCGCAGCACCTCGGGGTCGGTGTCGGAGATGCGCGCCACGCAGACCCGGTCCCCCTGCGGGCAGTCGCCCAGCAGCACCGCCTCGGGGCGCTCGTAGTCGCCGTCGGCGGTGGGGATGGGGTCGCCGTGGGGGTCGCGCCAGGGCCTGCCCAGGAGGTCGTCGATGCGCTCGAGGAACAGCTCGGAGACCACGTGCTCGAGCACCTCGGCCTCCTCGTGCACCTGGTCCCAGCCGTAGCCGAGGTGCTCCACGAGGTAGGTCTCCAGCAGCCGGTGGCGGCGCACCACGCGCAGCGCGCGGGCGCGGCCGGCGTCGGTGAGCTCGACGGGGCGGTACGGCGCGGGCACCACGAGCCCGGCGTCCACGAGCCGCTTGACCTGCTCGGAGACGGTGGAGGCGGCGAGCCCGAGGCGAGCGGCGAGCGCCGTGGTGGTGACGGGCGCGTCGTCCCACTCCTGCGCCGACCAGATGGTCTTGAGGTAGTCCTCGGCGACGGCGGTCACACCGTCGCCGGCGTCGCGGGGACGGTCGGGGGTCACGGGACGATCGTGGCGCACCGGGGGCGGGCGGCGCACACCACGTGCCGGCTCAGGCCGCGGCGCCCGCGCGACGCGGCGCGGCCAGCCGGTGGGCCACCACGGTCAGCAGCGTGAGGGAGACCGCGGCCAGCACGGCGTAGGCGAGGAAGCCGCCGATGCCGTCCCAGGCCGCGTGGAGCAGGACGGCGGCCGCGAAGGCGCCCGCGAACCGCAGCAGCGCCGCGGGCCGCCAGCGCGAGGACGCCGCCGCCCACAGCGCCGCGGCGGTCAGGCCGGTCCAGGCCATGTGCGCCGCGGGGCTGAGGAGACCGCGCAGCAGCAGCACCTGGTCCACCGCGCCCACGTTCCCGCGCGACTCCACCAGCACCACGAAGCCGTAGCCCATGGTCTCCAGGGCGGCGAAGCCGGCGCCGCTGGCCACGCCCACCAGCAGGCCGTCCACCCGCGCCCGGTAGCGCGTGAACAGCAGCACCGCCAGCGGCGCCACCAGCTTGGAGCCCTCCTCGATGAGCCCTACCCCGAGCACGGCGGCGCCGCCGAGCCGGCGCAGCTCGTCGTACTCGAGGATCCCTGCGGTCACCACGCCCACCACGCCGCCGATGAAGGCGACGAGGACGACGACGAGGGCGGGGACGTCGTAGGCGAGCCGGCGACCGGCGATGAAGGCGATGAAGGTGGCGGGCGCCACGGCCGCGCCGAGCAGCAGCAGCGACGGGACGAAGTTCGGGTCGCCGGTCGCCACGAGCGCGCGGCGCACCGCCTCGAACAGGACGAGACCGACGAGGAGGACGAGGACCCAGGACCAGCGGCGCACGGTCCCGATCATGCCGTGGGTCGCGGTGGGCCGCGGTGGGGCCGCTCAGCCGTCGGCGAGCTCGCGGGCGACCGCGCCGACGGCGCGGCGCACCACGCCCAGCTCCAGGCGCAGGGGGCGCAGGGCCGCCGGGTCGGGGACGCGGCCCTCGCCGGCGTCGGCCTCGACCGCGCGCAGCAGGCCCGCCAGCCGGGTGGCGCCGAGGTTGGCGGCGCTCCCGGCGAGGCGGTGGGCCAGCGCCTCGACCTCGGCGGCGTCCTCGCGGCGCGCCGCGGCGCCGAGCTGGCCCAGCGACGAGGGCGCCTGCTCGGCGAAGGAGGTCAGCAGCCGGCGGAACAGGCGGCGCTCTGAGGCGTCGTCGAGGTCGCCGAGGTCCGCCAGACGGGCCCGCACGGCGGCCGCGACCACACGGCTGGGAGCCGCGGCGGCCTCTCCGACCGCGTCGAGCAGCGCGGTGACCGGGAACGGCTTGCGCAGGTAGCTGCAGCCGAGCGCGAGCCCCGCCTCCACGTCGGCGGGCAGGGCGCGGCCGGAGAGGAACACCACGGGCAGGCCGGCGGTGTCGGTGGACCCGCGCAGGTCCGCCACGAGGCCGAGGCCGCTGCCACCGGGCATGAACATGTCGCTGACCAGCACGTCGGGCAGGGCGTCGTGGAGCTGGGTCCTGGCCGCCGGTGCGGACCCGACGGCGCGCACGTCGTGCCCGGCGCGCTGCAGGCGCGAGGCGATGAGCTCGCGCGAGACGTCGTCGTCCTCCACGACGAGAACGCTGACCACTCCGACCTCCAGCGGGGCTCCGGCAGCGGGCGACGGCCCGCTCTCCCCCGGTGCATCGGCGCGGAGGGCCCGCGACCTGAGCGGTGCGGCTAGAAGTCGAAGAGGTTGGCGCGCGCCCCGCCGTCGCCGAGCTCGCGGCGCAGCACGCCGCGCCGGCGCAGCGCGGGCACCAGCTCGTCGAGCAGCCGGTGCAGCGTCACCGGGTGCAGGTCGCCCGACAGCAGCACGCCGTCGTTGTCGGCCTCCTCCCCCAGCGCCTCGACGAGGTCCGCCACCTCCTCGGCGGTGCCCACCAGGCCCTCGCCCTCGCTGACCAGGCCCTTGCGGGAGCGGCGCACCAGCACCTGGCGCAGCGTCGCGGCGCCGGGGTCCTCCACGCCCGCGAAGAACCCCTTGAGGGTCCCCCGCGAGACGTGCTGGCCGAACGCCCCCGCGGGCAGCGGGGCGTCGAGGCGGTGCGCGGTGAGGTCGGTCTCGAGGTCGCTCGACCAGTGGCCGGCCACGGCCAGGAGGTCGGCGTCGCTGGGGTCGAGGGAGGCCGCCACCACGCGCTCGGCCTCCTCGCGAGAGGCCACCACCTCGGCCTTGACCCAGAACAGCACGCGCACGTCGTCGGGACGGCGACCGGCGGCTCGCGCCGCCTCGTGCACGCGGGCGCGGTAGGCGCGGATGCTGGCCGCGTCGAGCGGGGCGTAGGCCAGCTGGACGTCGGAGTGGGCTCCCGCGAACGCCAGGCCGCGCGGCGACCCGCCCGGGGAGACCACCAGGGGCTCCCCCGCCCGGCCGTCGTCGAACGGGGCGGCGTTCAGCGGACCGGTGACGTCGAAGTAGCGGCCCTCGTGGTGGCGAGCGCGGATGCGGCTGCCGTCGGCGTAGCGGCCGGTGGCCGAGCTGCCGTCACCACCGGCGAGGGCACCGTCCTCCCAGGAGCGCCACAGGTCCCTGACCAGGCCGGTCCACTCGTCGGCGCGGTCGTAGGCGGCGTCGTGGTCGAGCGGGGGCTCAGCGCTGACGTGCCGGGCGCTGCCGGTGTCGGTGACCACGTTGAGCCCGAACCGCCCGCTGGACAGGTGCTGCAGCGTGGCCGCCTGCCGGGCGGCGAGGTAGGGCGGGGTGATCCCGGCGTTGACGGTGGGCACCAGGCCGATGCGCGACGTCGCCGCGAACAGGTACGGGGCCAGGAGCAGCGGGTCGTGCTTGGGGCCGCCGTAGGCGCTGCGCACGCGCAGCTCGAGGGTCTCGGGGTTCCCCACCGAGACGGCGTCCTCCATGACCACGAGGTCCACGCCGGCCTGCTCCAGCTCGCGCACGGCCTGCTGGTAGACGTCGGGGCGGCGCCAGTCCCAGCCCCACGCCCAGTCGGGACGGCCCCACCCCTGCGGCCCGAAGCCGCGGGAGAAGAAGTAGCCGACGTGCTGCAGCCGGCTCATGCGGCGTCCAGCGCGCGGCGCAGGTCGGCCTGGAGGTCCTCGACGTCCTCGATCCCCACCGACAGGCGGACCGTGCCGGGGTGGACGCCGGCGCGCTCTCGCTCGGCCTCGGTGCGGTGGGCGTGGGTGGTGGACGCGGGGTGCACCACGAGGGAGCGGACGTCGCCGAGGTGGGTCATGTGGCTGAACAGCTCCAGCGCCCCGATGAAGCGCCGGGCCGCCGGCGCACCGCCGCGCAGGGTCACCGCCAGCACCGCTCCGGAGCCGCGCGGCAGGTAGCGGCGGGCGCGCTGGTGCGACGGGCTGGAGGCCAGGCTGGCGTGGTCGACCCGCTCGACGGCCGGGTGGCGCTCCAGCCACGCGGCCAGCAGCGCCGCGCTGCGGCAGTGCTGGGCCATCCGCAGCGACAGGGTCTCCACGCCCTGCTGCACGAGGAAGGCGTTGAACGGGGAGAGCACCGGCCCGAAGCGCGCGGCGACGTGGTGGCGGGCGTGCTCGGCGTAGCAGCGCTCCCCGTGCAGATCGGCCCAGCTGCGCCCGCCGAGCACCGCGCTGGGCTCGGACAGCTGCGGGAAGCGCGGGGCCCCGCCGTCGTCGTGAGCGCCCCAGTCGAACCCCCTGCCGACGACGACGACGCCGCCGAGCGCGGTCCCGTGCCCGGAGAGGAACTTGCTGGCCGAGTGGACCACCACGTCCGCGCCGTGCTCGAGGGGCCGCAGCAGGTACGGCGTGGCCAGGGTGTTGTCCACCACCAGCGGCACCCCGTGGGCGTGCGCGACGCCGGCCACGGCCGCGACGTCCAGGACCTCGTTGCGGGGGTTGGACAGGGACTCGGCGAACAGCGCCCGGGTGGTGGGGCGCAGCAGGCGGCGCCACGCGGCGGGGTCCGCGTGGTCCTCCACGAAGTCCACCTCGATGCCGAAGCGGGCGAAGTTCTCCGAGAACAGCCCCCGCGAGCCCTCGTAGAGGTGGTCGGAGGCGAGGAGGTGGTCACCGCTCTGGAGCAGGCCCAGCAGCGCGGTGGTGATGGCCGCCTGGCCGGAGCCCACCACGAGGGCGTCCGCGCCGCCCTCCAGGGCCGCGAGGCGGCGCTCGAGGGCGGCGGTGGTGGGGTTGGCGATGCGGGAGTACACGAAGCCGTCCGCCTCCCCGGAGAACCGGGCGGCCGCCGTGTCGGGGTCCTCGAAGCGGAACCCCGCGGACACGTGGATGGGCGCCACCCGGTCGCCGTGCCCGACGGGTCCGGTGTCGGCGCCGGCGTGCACCTGCTGGGTGGTGAAGCCGTAGCGGGCCTCGCGGGCGACCGGCGGGAGCAGGGCCGGCTGGGTCGGGCGGGGCAGGGAGCGGGGGGTGGCGGTCTGGGCGGTCATCGGGGGCCTTTCGGGCGCGCCGCGGTGCGGCGCCGCAGCAGCGGCGGCGCGCCCGTGAGTGCGCCGCGGCTGGTGCGGGGGGGGTGGGTGGGCTGTCAGCGCTGGGTCAGCGCTGACAGCCACCGCCCGCCGTGAGGGCGAGGTCGATGTGCAGGCGTCGGGTGAGCACGGGTGTCCTCCATCGGCCGTGGCGGGAGCACCTGAGGCAGCCGGGGCTGCTCTGGTTGCTGCGGCGTCGACGAGCCACGTCTCTCGGCCGCTCTGGATGGTCGGGGCTGACGGTAGGGGCGCTCCGCCCCCACCGTCAACCGCCCGCGCCGTGCTCCGGGGAGGTCAGGCGGACAGCGGCGCCTTGGTCCACTCGCTGGTGTAGGCCAGGCCGCTGCGCTTGAACATCTGGGTGACGGGGCAGCGCCGCTCGGTCTCGGTGTGGAAGGTCTCGAAGACGTCGTCGGCGGCGTCGGTCTCGACGGTGACCCTGACCGCCACCCGGTCGAAGTTGGCGTTGCCCTCGGCGCCGCCGGCGATGACGGAGGGGTCCAGGTCGCCCTGGATGTGGAACGACCACTTCCCCAGCGCCACGCCGAGGCTGGAGGCGACCAGGCTGCCGGTGACCTGGTTGCAGCTGGTGAGGGCGCCGAGCAGGTAGCTCAGCGGGCTGGGCGCCGCGTCGTCGCCCCCGAAGGAGGGGTAGGTGTCGGCGGTGAAGACGTGCTCGTGGTCACCGGCCACCACGAGGCGCTGGGCGACACCGGTGCCCTCGGCGTCGACGACGAAGGGGACGGTCTGCTTGATGGGCATGCGCCGACACTACGTGTCGCACGCGACGGGTCGCCAGGTGCGGATCACTCGACCTGCTCCCGGTGGGACAGCCGCACCTCCTCGAGGTCGAGCCGGTGCTGCACCTGGCGCAGCACCGTGTCGTCGATGTGGCCGTCGTCGCGCAGGCCCACCACGGCCTCCCGCTTGCGGTGCAGCAGGGCCAGCCGCAGGGCGTCGGCGTCCTGCGCGCGCCGGGCCACCCGTTCCGCGTCCACCTCGGCCAGGGCCGTCGGGCCGCCCCCGCGCGCGCCGCTCCCGCCGCTCCCGTCCGGGCCGGCGGCGGGAACGAGCTGGGCCTGCTCGGCCTCCCGCTCCAGCAGCAGGAGCCTCTTGAGGAACTCGCGCCGGACGCGCTCGGCCACGTCGTCGTCCACCTCCAGCTGCGCCGCCAGCCCGGGCAGCGCCTCCAGCGCGGTCCGCGTGGCGTGCTGCTGGGCGAGGAGCCGCTCCTGAGCCAGCGCCGTGTCCGGTGGCAGCCGTGCCCACCGGACCACCGCGGGCAGCAGGGGCGCCTGCACCACGAGGGTCAGCACGATGACCACCACGGTGGCGAACACCACCACGTCGCGCTCGGGGAAGGGCGCCCCGGAGGCGGTGGTCTGGGGCACCGCGAGCGCGGCGGCCAGCGACACCGCCCCGCGGAAGCCGGCCACGCCGCTGACCACGCGGGAGCGCCACGGGGCGCGCAGGTCGCGCTGGGCGGGGCGGCGGTCGAGGGCGCGGATGAGGTACGGCGTGGTCCACAGCCAGGCGAAGCGCACGCCCACCACGGCCGCCGTCACCCCGAGGGCCACGGCGACGCCCTGCCGGAGCCCCACGCTGCTCAGGCCCCGCACGGCGGACTGGACCTCCAGCCCCACGAGCACGAAGAGCCCGCCGTTGAGCAGGTAGGTGGTGACCCGCCAGAACGCCTCGGACTGCTGGCGCGCGTCGGCGCGGCGCGTGCGGGGGCCGAGCCGGCTGGTCAGCAGGCCCCCGGCCACCACGGCGAGGACGCCGGAGGCGTACACGAGCTCGGCCAGCAGGAACGCCGCGAAGGGTGTCAGCAGGAACGCGACGCTCTCCAGCAGCGGGTCGTCCAGGCGGCGGCGGACGACGTCGAGGACCCACGCGACGAGCAGCCCGGCGGCGACGCCGCCGGCGTAGGACAGCGCGAACAGGCCGGCGACGCGTCCCGCGGCCAGCTCCTGGTCCCCGACCACCGCGCCCACCGCCAGCCCGTAGACCACCAGCGCCGTGCCGTCGTTGACCAGGCTCTCGGCGCGCAGCACGGTGGTGTTGCGCCGCGGCAGGCTGCGCGCCAGCACGCCGACCGCCGTCGCGTCGGTGGGCGCCACCGCGGCGCCGAGCACCCACGCCGGGCCCCAGGGGACGCCCAGGGCGTGGGCGGCGGCCGCGACCCCGGCGGCGGTGAGCACCACCAGCAGCGAGCCGAGCAGCACGATCACGCGCAGGAACCTGCGGATCTCGCGCAGCGAGGTGGTCTGGCTCTCCCACCACAGCAGCGCCGGGAGGAACAGCAGCAGCACGGCCTCCGGCGGCAGGTGCGTGCCCCGCAGGGCGGGCGCGAAGCCCAGCAGCACCCCGGTCCCCAGCAGGAGGACCGGCGGCGCGACGCGGGTCCTGCGGGCGAGCGCGCCGCAGGCCAGCACCGCTGCCCCGAGGACGACCACCAGCTCCAGGCCCTGCACGGAGCACACCCTCCGTCCGCCGCGCACGTCGCGCCAGCTCGGGCACCGGCGCAGGATGGCGGCGTGAGCACGCCACTGCCCCAGCCCCTGCTCGACCTCCTGCGTCGGCCCTCCCCCTGCTTCGTGGCCACGCTGATGCCCGACGGCTCTCCGCAGCTGACGGAGACCTGGGTGACCACCGACGGGGAGAACGTGGTCATCAACGTGGTCGACGGCACGCAGAAGGCCCGGAACGTGGCGCGCGACCCGCGCGTGGCCGTCAACGTGGTGGACCCGGACGACCCGTTCCGGTTCTTCCAGGTCCGCGGGCGCGTGGTCAGGGCCACCACCGAGGGCGGCCAGGAGGGCATCGAGGAGCTGTCCCAGAAGTACCTCGGACGGCCGTACCCGCGCTTCGACGGCGGCGGCGCACGACTGGTGCTGACCATCGCCGCTGACTCCGTCAGCTCCCCCCGGGGCTGACCGGGGTGGCACCAGCGGGGCGCACCACGTGCGCCGTGGTGGGCGGAGGCCCGGCGGGCGTCGTGCTCGGCCTGCTCCTGGCCAGGGCCGGCGTCGAGGTGACCGTGCTGGAGAAGCACGCCGACTTCCACCGGGACTTCCGCGGCGACACGGTCCACCCGAGCACGCTGCAGCTCCTGGACGACCTGGGCCTGTTCGCGCGGTTCGACGCCCTGCCGCAGACCCGGCTGGAGCGGGTGGAGCTGGCCGAGGGCAGCGGCGTGGTGGCCGCCGACCTGTCGCGCCTGGGCGGGCTGGTGCCGGGCCTGCGCCACCCGTACATCGCCCTGGTGCCCCAGTGGGACCTGCTGACCCTGCTCGCCGACGCCGCCCGCGAGGAGCCCTCGTTCACCCTGCGCACCTCCACCGAGGTGGTGGGCCTGCTCACGGGACCCGCCCTCGAGACGGCCGCGGGGCAGCGGGTGACCGGGGTGCGCTGGCGCGCCACCGACGGCTCCGGGCAGGGCGGGGAGCTCGAGGCCGACCTCGTGGTGGCCTGCGACGGGCGCTGGTCCACGGCGCGGCGCGCGGCCGAGCTGGAGCCCCGCGAGCTCGACGTCCCCTTCGACGTGTGGTGGCTGCGCCTGCCGCTGGCCGACGACGCGCCCGAGGCGCAGCTGCTGCCGGTCCTGAGGCCGGGCGCCGCCGCGGTGGTGATCCCGCGGCGGACGGCGCAGGGGCGCTACCTGCAGGTCGCCTGGCTCGGGCCGAAGGGCGGCGACGCCGCGCTGCGGGCGCGCGGCCTGGACTCCTTCCGCCGCGACGTCGCCGAGCTCCTGCCGCAGCACGCCGCCACGGCGCTGTCCCCCGACGTCATCCGGTCCTTCGACGACGTGCCCGTCCTGGACGTGCGGCTCTCCCGGCTGCCGCTGTGGCACCGGGAGGGCCTGCTGTGCATCGGCGACGCCGCGCACGCCATGTCCCCGGTGGGAGGGGTGGGCATCAACCTCGCCGTGCAGGACGCCGTCGCCGCGGCCCGCCTGCTGGCAGCGCCGCTGCGGGAGCGGCGCGTGCGCCGGTCCCACCTGGCGGCGGTCCAGCGCCGCCGGACCCCGCCCGCGGTGGTGACGCAGGCGCTGCAGCAGCAGGCGCACCGCCGGGTGCTGGGCCCCGTGCTGGCCGGTCACCTGGCGGGCCCGCCCGCCCTGGTCACGGCGGCGCTCCGCCGGGCGCCGTGGCTGTCGGTGGTGCCCGCCTACGTGGTGGGGGTGGGGGTGCGTCCCGAGCGCGCGCCGCGCTGGGCCCGGCGCTCCCCGTCCCCCCTCAGCCGCTGACCACCCACGCCGCCGTGGACGGCGGCAGCTGGCCGTCGTCGTCGAGGGGGCCGCTGGTGAGCACCAGCTCCCCCGCGGGCAGCGGCGCGGCGGCACCGGACCCGTCGTCGGTGCCCACGTTGACCACGCAGTGCCACCGCTCGCGGGCGCCGGGGCCCGCGGCCGTCGGTCGCGACCAGTGCAGGACGCCGCCGGCGGACGGCTCCCACCGCAGCTCCTCCGGCCCGAGCAGCTCCCGGCGCAGCTCCAGCGCCACCCGGTGCAGGTGCAGCGTCGAGCCCGGGTCGGCCTCCTGCACCGAGGCCGCGGCTCCGGCGAACCACGCCGGCTGCGGCAGGTGGGGGTCCAGCCCGCCGTCGGGGCCGAACCCGAAGGAGGAGCCGTCCGGGGTCCAGGGCAGCGGCACGCGGCAGCCGTCGCGGCCCTTCTCGGCGCCCTCGGAGCGGAACGCGATCGGGTCCTGCAGCACCTCGGCCGGCAGGTCGGCCACCTCGTGCAGGCCCAGCTCCTCGCCCTGGTAGAGGTAGGTGGAGCCGGGCAGGGCCAGCTCGAGCAGCAGCCCGGCGCGAGCGCGGCGCAGCCCGAGGGCGCGGTCGAGCACCGGCTCGGCGCCGTCCCGGGTGACCCACGCCTTGGCGGCCACGTGCGAGGACAGCTCGGGGTCGGGCGGCAGCCCGTACCGGCTGGCGGCGCGCACGCAGTCGTGGTTAGCCAGCGTCCACGTGCACGAGGCGCCGACGTCCAGCTGCTCCAGCCCCAGCTCCACCCCCCGGCGCAGCTGCGCCGCGTCCCAGCCGGCCTCGAAGAGGTCGAAGGTGAACGCCTGGCCGAGGGAGGAGGGGTCGGAGTAGCGCCACCGCCGCGAGGGGTGCACCGACGCCTCGGCGACCGCCGCGCGCGGGGGGTCGTAGGTGTCGAAGAGCTGGCGCCACTCGCGGTAGACGTCCATGAGCTCGTCGCGGTCCCACAGCGGGTGGCTGCCGTCGTCGAAGAGCGCGGTGTGCGTGGTCGGGAAGTCCACGTCGAGGTTGTTGTCCACGTCGCGCACCAGCCCGTGGGCCACGTCCACGCGGAACCCGTCCACGCCGCGGTCGGCCCAGAACCTCAGGGTGGCCAGGAAGTCCTCGCGGACCTCCCGGTTGGACCACTCCAGGTCGGGCTGCTCCTTGGCGAAGGCGTGCAGGTACCACTGGCCGTCGCCCACCGGCTCCCACGCGGAGCCGCCGAAGAGCGACTTCCACCGCGACGGCGGCTCGCTCATCGGCCCGGCCGGGCCGTCGCGCCCGTCGCGGAAGACGTAGCGCCCCCGGGCCGCCGACCCCCGCGGCGAGGCGAGCGCCTCGCGGAACCACGGGTGCCGGTCGGAGGTGTGGTTGGGGACGATGTCGACGACGACGCGGATGCCGGCGGCGTGCAGCGCCTGCGCCATCTCGTCGAAGTCGGCCAGGGTGCCGAGCTTCGGGTCGACGTCGCGGTGGTCGTCCACGTCGTACCCGCCGTCGGACAGGGCCGAGGGGTAGAACGGGGACAGCCACACGGCGTCCACACCCAGCTCGGACAGGTAGGGCACGCGGGAGGTGACCCCGCGCAGGTCGCCCAGCCCGTCGCCGTCGGCGTCGGCGAAGGAGCGGGGGTAGACCTGGTAGACCACGGCCTGGCGCCACCACGGAGCTGCCTGGCTCACTTGATGGCACCCCGCGTGACACCGGACATCACCCAGCGCTGGGCGAAGACGTAGACGATGATCGTCGGAGCCATCGCCATGAGGTAGCTGGCGAACGCCACGTTGTAGTCCGTGGAGAACGAGCTCTGGAAGATCTGCTGGATCACGGGGATCGTCTGCAGGTCGGGGTTGGCGGTGATGAGCGACGGCATCATGAAGTCGTTCCAGGCCGCGAGGAAGGCGAAGATGCCGACCGTGGCGTTCATGGGCGCCAGCAGCGGGAAGATCAGCTTCCAGAAGACCTGCCACGTGGTGGCGCCCTCCAGGCGGGCGCTCTCCTCGAGCTCACCGGGGATGGAGCGCAGGAAGGCGGAGTAGAGCAGCACGCTGAAGGACAGCTGGAACAGGACGTGCAGCACGGCCACCCCGACGGGGTTGTCCAGGCTGAGGTAGGCGGTGAGCTTGACCTGCGGCAGGGCGATGACCGGGAACGGGATGAACATCGCTGCGAGCAGGTAGAAGTAGCTGTACCGGAAGAGCTTGCGGTCCCACTGCTTCACGATGGCGTAGGCCGCCAGCGACCCGAGCACGATGACGCCGAAGACGCTGGCCGCGGCGACGAGGACCGAGATGACGAACGCCGTGGGGAACCCGACGAGGTTCCAGGCGTCGGCGAAGCTGCCCGGGTTGAAGGGCGCGGGGAGCGAGAAGCCGTTGCCGTCCACCGACTGCTCGGGCGTCTTGAACGCCATCGTCACGGTGAGGTACAGCGGCAGGATGACCGTGAGGGCGCACACGACCAGCACGCCCGTGAGCAGCCAGGCGCTGCGGTTGGCGCGGCCGCTGACGGCCCCGCCGCGCTGGAGGCCCTCGTTGCGCCGGGCGTTCTTGGCGGCGGCCTCGACGGTGGCCGGGTCGGCAGCGATGGCCATCAGAGACTCACCCCTCGGCGGTTGATGATGCGGAGCTGGGCGATGGAGATGAGCACGGTGATGATGAAGAAGACCACCGCGTTGGCCATCTGGTAGGCGTAGTCACCGCTGGTGAAGCCCGTGAAGATGGTCATGGCCACGGACGAGGTCGCCGTCCCGGGGCCGCCGTTGGTGAGGCCGACGATGATGTCGTAGGCGTTGAGGAAGTTCTTGAAGCCGAGCACCGTGTTGATCACCACGTAGCCCGCCACCAGCGGCAGCGTGATGGAGGTGAACTGGCGCCACGGGGTCGCGCCGTCCAGGGAGGAGGCCTCGTAGACCTCCTCGGGGATGGCGAGCAGCCCGGCGAGGTAGATGATCAGCGCGCTCGGGATCGCCTGCCACGCGGTGACGACGACGACGGCCACCCAGGCCCAGTCCGCGTTCGCCAGGATGCTGCTGCCGCCGAAGACGGCGGGGATCGACGTCGAGAAGATGTAGTTGAAGACGTAGGCGATGACGATGCCCGAGACCACCATGGGGATGAAGAAGACCCCGCGCAGCGCCGTCTTGAACTTGATCTTCGAGTTGAGCAGCACCGCGAGGAACAGCGCGATGGCGTTCACGAGCAGCACCGTGACCACGGAGAAGCCGATGGTGAACCCGTAGGAGCTCAGGATGCGCGGGTCGGTGAAGAGCACCAGGTAGTTCGACAGCCCGACGAAGCTGTACTCGCCGTAGCCGACGTAGTTGGTGACGGAGTAGAACATGCCCGCGAGCGCCGGCCCGATGATGAGCAGGGTGAACAGCAGCAGCGCGGGCAGCAGCATCACGTAGAAGGCCGCGTCGACCTTCTTGCGCCCGCGACGGGCGGGGGTGGCGGCGCTCACGAGAGGGCCGACCGCTCGGCGAGGCGGTTCCAGTCCGCGTCGAGGGTGCGCAGCATGCCGTCTCCGTCTCCGTCCAGGAGGGCGCCCTGGAAGTAGTTCTCGAGGGGGATGGTGTTGGGCACGAAGGTGCTCGAGCCCTGGTAGATGCGCCCGGCGTCGAGGTAGGGAGCGAGCCCCGCGGTGCGCGGGTCGGTCGTCCCCTGGGCGCCCTGGAGGGGGGAGAACGCGAGGTTCTTCTGGTTGTAGGTGGTGCAGACCTCGGGCCGCATCATCCACTGGACGAACTTCGTGGCCTCGGCGACGTCGCCGCTCGCGACGGGGACCCACAGCGCCAGGTCGAGGTTGACGCGGGCGGCCCGGTCGTCGGCGTCCTCGGTCATGGGCAGCGCGAACGTCCCCAGCTCGAGGTTCGCGTCGGTCTTGGCGATCTCACCGAGCGCCCAGGGGCCCTGGCAGTACATGGCGACCTTCCCCTGGCCCATGGCGAGGTTGCCGTCGGCATAGGTCTTGGAGGGGAAGTCGGGGTTGAAGTAGTCGCGCAGCGCGAGGATGTTCTTCATCACCGGGCTGAAGGTCTCCAGGAAGGTCGGCTTGGCCCCGTCACCCTCGGCCAGCTTGGCCTTGTAGAAGGCGGGGACGTCGGCGCCGGAGCCCGTCGCGTAGTCCCACATCCCCTGGCGCGTGGTCCACGGGTCGCGGGCCGTGGTGTAGATGGGCGTGATCCCCGCGGCCTTGAACTTCTCGCAGGCCTCCACCAGCTCGGGGAAGGTGGTGGGCACCTCGACGCCGTTGTCCGCGAAGAGCTTGACGTTGTAGATGACGCCCGCAGCGGTCACCGACCACGGCAGCACGCTGGTCTGGCCCTCGAAGTTGGCGTACTGGTCGACCAGCGACTGGTAGGACGGGTTGATCGTCCCCGCCTCGGGCAGGTCCGCGAGGTCGGTGAGCACGCCGCCGCGCACGTAGTTCGAGGTCTCGAGGTTATAGTTGTAGCAGGCGACGTCCGGCGGGGCCCCGCGCACGAACTGCGGGACGATCGAGGTCTGCGTGCCGTCGTGGTCGATGGTCACGGCGCTCTGACTGGCGTTGTACTGCTGCGCCAGGTCGTCGAAGTAGGCGAGCACCTCAGGCTTGTTCGCCACCCACCGGAGGGTCTCGCGACCGGCGCCGGCGCTGGAGCCGCAGCCGGCCAGCGACAGCGGGACCGCTCCAGCGGCAGCGCCGAGGCCCACCAGCTTGAGCAGGGAGCGGCGGCTCATGCCGCCGCGCGGAGGACCGTTCACGGGCACCCCTTCGTGCTCGGCCCCGCGGTGCGGGGTAATTGATTGACATCGTGAAGCAAGTTGCGAGAGCGTGGCACCGTGACCGCCCTAGAGTCAAGCCCCGTGCACGTCGCCCGCCCGGGGCAGCGGGAGAGGACCACCTCCACCCGTGCTCTCCGCCAGGCCTCCACGACCTCCGTGCTGGAGGCGCTCTGGCACGGCGAGCCCGTCACCGGCAGCGACCTCATCGCCACCACCGGCCTGACCCGCGCCACCGTCCACGACGTCTGCGCCGACCTCATCGCCGCCGGCTGGGTGGAGGAGCTCGCGGACCAGCGCGCCCACGGCAGCTACGCCCGGGGGCGACCGGCCCGGCGGTACGGCCTGCGAGCGCGTGCGGGCGTCGTCCTGGGCCTGGAGGCCTCCAGCGCGCGCTGCACCGCCCTGGTGACCGACCTGCTCGGCACCCCCCTGGGCACCGCCGAGAGCACCTGCCGGCGCGACGCCGGCGAGCGCAGGACGGCGGCCGGCGAGGCGGCGGGGGCGGCCCTGGCCGAAGCCGGCGCCACCGTCGACGAGGTGCTGGCCTGCACGGTCGCGGTGCCGGCGCCCATCGCTGCCTCCGGACGGGTCGAGGTCCGCAGCAACCCGTACTGGGTGCTCATGGACGCAGGGCTCAGCGAGCACCTGCAGCGCCGGCTGTCGTGCCCGGTCCGCCTGGCCAACGACGCCGACCTCGCGGCGCTGGCCGAGGGCCGCCGGGGCGGGGCGGCCGGCGTGCGGGACCACATCACGGTGCTGGCCGACGGCGGCTTCGGCGCCGGCCTCGTGGCGGCCGGCTCCCTGGTGCGGGGGCGGTGGGGCCGGGGCGGGGAGATGCGCTGGCTGGACCTGGTCACCGACGTCGGCGCCCCCATCGGGCTGGGCCCGCTGCTGGCCTTCTGGGACGCGGAGGGCACCGACGCCTTCCCCGACACCCACGGGCCGCTGGAGGCCGAGCCCGGCACCGGGGACCTCGAGGCCGACCTCGAGCGGGCCCAGCGGGTGCTGCGCTCCGCGGCGGCGGGCGACCCGCGCGCCCTCGAGGTCACCCAGCGCGCCGGGCGCCACCTGGCGCGGGTCGTCGCCACGGCAGCGGGGCTGTTCGACCCGGAGGTCGTGGTGCTCGCCGGTCAGCTCGCGGCCGACCTGGCCCCCGTCGTCGACGCGGCGGCCGCGATCCTGCCCGAGCTCCTCGACGAGCCCGTGCCGCGCCTGGTGACCTCCCGCCTCGGCGGCGACGTCATCGCGCTCGGGGCAGCACAGCAGGCCCTGGACGACGTCCGCGCCGGCGCGCTGGACCTCCGCCTGCCCGGCGCCGCCGCGTCCCTGGCCGGGCGCTGACCGCTCGTCAGCACCCGACCAGGGACGCGGGAGGCGGTGGCGCTCAGCCGACCGCGGAGGTCAGAGCCACTTCGCCGCGAGGTGCTCGGCCACCACGCGGCGCACGGTGCCCGACTGCGTGCGCAGCACGATGGACTCGGTGCGGATGATGCCGTCGACGTGGCGGACCCCGTCCAGCAGGCCGCCGTCGGTGACGCCGGTCGCCACGAAGAACGCGTCCTCGCCCTTGACGAGGTCGTCGGCGTCGTAGACGTGGTCCATGAGCAGACCGGCCGCGAGGCCGCGGTCGCGCTCGGCGTCGTCCTTGGGGGCCAGCACGCCCTGCATGAAGCCGCCCAGGGCCTTGACGGCGCACGCCGTCGTGACTCCCTCGGGACTGCCTCCGATGCCCACGCACATGTCGATGCGGGTGCCCGCGCGCGCCGCGTTGATGCCCCCGGCCACGTCACCGTCCAGCAGGAGCCGGGTCCCCGCCCCCGCCTCGCGGATCTCCCGGACGATCCCCTCGTGCCGGGGCCTGTCCAGGATCGCGACGACGACCTCCTCGGGCTGCTTGCCCAGCGCAGCGGCGAGGGCGCGGATGTTCTCGCCCACCGGCTTGCGGATGTCCACGACGCCGCGGCCCTCCGGTCCGGTGACCAGCTTGTCCATGTAGAAGACGCTGGACGCGTCGAGCATGGCGCCGCGGTCCGCCACGGCGATGACGGACAGGGCGTTCTGGCGGCCCGCGGCCGCCATCGAGGTGCCGTCGACGGGATCGACCGCCACGTCGCAGGCGGGGCCCTGGCCGTTGCCGACCCGCTCGCCGTTGAAGAGCATGGGCGCCTCGTCCTTCTCGCCCTCCCCGATGACGACGACGCCGTCGAAGGAGACGGTCGCCAGGAAGGCGCGCATCGCGTCGACAGCGGCTCCGTCGACGGCGATCTTGTCGCCCTTGCCGATGAACGGGACGGCCCGGATGGCCGCGGCCTCCGTGGCGCGCACCAGCTCGAGGGCGAGGTTGCGGTCGGGGCGGTCGTTCCGGCTGGTGGACGTGGTGCTGGGCGTGCTGACCGGGGTGCTGTGCGTCATCGCGTCTCCTCCGTCGGCGGTGTGGGGCCGGGTGTCGGCGGGGCTGCGGCGATCCTCCCACAGTTCATTGCCTGCTGTATGGTCGGGGACGTGGCCACCCTGACGAGCCTCGCCGACCGCAGCGCTCCCCCCGCCGCCGGAGCGCGCGTGCTCGCGCGCTTCGGGCACGCCCTGTCGGACCCCACGCGGGCGCGGCTGCTGCTCGCCCTGCGCCAGGCGCCGGGGTACCCCGCGGAGCTGGCTGACGAGCTGGGCGTCTCCCGCCAGAACCTGTCGAACCACCTGGCCTGCCTGCGCGGCTGCGGCCTGGTCGTGGCCTCGCAGGAGGGGCGGCGCGTGCGCTACGCCCTGGCCGACCCGGCGCTCGGCCACGCCCTGGAGGACCTCCTGTCCGCCGTCGCCGCCGTCGACCTCCTCGCCGAGGAGGGCCACCGGTGAGCGCCGGGCACAACCACGCCAGCGCCGCAGGCGGGGACCGCAAGCGCCTCGCGCAGGCCCTCGTCGTCACGCTGGTCGTCCTGGTCAGCGGAGTCGTCGGCGGCCTGGTGACGGGCTCGCTGGCCCTGCTGGCCGACGCCGGCCACATGCTCACGGACGCCGCGGGGCTCGGGGTCGCCCTGCTGGCCTCGAGCCTGGCCCTGCGCCCCGCCACGCAGGCGCGCACCTGGGGCCTGCAGCGGGCCGAGGTGCTCGCCGCGGTGCTCCAGGCGGCGATGCTGCTCGCCGTCGGCGTCCTCATCGCCGTCGAGGGCGTCCGCCGCCTGCTCGACCCGCCTGACGTCGCCTCCACCGGGATGCTCGTCTTCGGAGCGGTCGGCCTGGCGGGCAACGCCGTGGCGCTCTGGGTCCTCACCCGCGGGGGCGGCGGCCGCCACGACCACGCGCACGACGACGGCCACCGCGAGCGGCCCATGGGTCTCAACCGCCGCGCCGCGGTCCTCGAGGTCGTCAGCGACGGCCTGGGCTCCGCCGCCGTCCTGGTGGCCGCGGGGGTCATCGCGCTGACGGGCTGGACCCGGGCGGACGCCGTGGTCTCGCTGCTCATCGGGCTGCTCATCGTCCCCAGGACCCTCGTCCTGCTGCGCGAGGCCGCCGACGTCCTGCTCGAGGCCGTCCCGCGGGGCCTGGACCTGGCGGCCGTGCGCGCCCACCTCGTCGAGCAGCCGCACGTCCTGGCCGTGCACGACCTGCACGCCAGCCAGATCAGCACCGGCCTGCCGGTGCTGACGGCGCACATCGTCCTCGACGACTCCTGCTTCGTGGACGGCCACGCCCCGGAGGTGCTCGACCAGCTCCAGGCGTGCGTGGCCAGCCACTTCCCCGTGAGCATCACCCACTCGACGTTCCAGGTCGAGCCGGCGAGCCACGCCGACCACGAGCACGGGGTCCATGCGTGAGGGGACAGCAGCGTCGTCGCGGCCGGGTGTCGCGGCGCACGCGGCTGCTGGCGACCGTCGTCGTCCTGACCACCTCGGCCACCGCCTCCGCCGTCGTCGCCGCCGACGTCTCTCCCGGTGGTGCCGCGGGGGCCGCGCCGCCGCTCGTGCGGTGGGACAGCCACCGGCTCACCCCGGCCCCGTCGACGACGACGGCGGGCGCCCCCGTCCAGGTGGTCGAGTTCGTCGACTTCGAGTGCAGCCGGTGCCGCGCCGCGCAGCCGTTCACGGACCAGCTGCGCACCGACTACGCGGGGCGCGTCGACTTCGTGGTGCGGCACTTCCCGCTGCCGGGGCACGCCAACTCCACCCACGCTGCGATCGCCGCGGAGGCCGCGGCGCGCCAGGGGGCCTTCGCGGAGATGGCCGAGGTGCTGTGGGCCACCCACGGCCACTGGGGGCGCTCCAGCGAGCCGCAGCCGTCGCTCTTCCGCAGCTTCGCCGCCGAGCTGGGGCTGGACATGGCCGCCTACGACGCCGCCGTGTCCGACCCCGCGACCGAGGCCCGCGTCCGGCAGGACTTCGAGGACGGCGTGGCCCTCGGCGTCTCGGGCACTCCGACCCACTTCCTCGACGGCGTCCTCGTGCGGCCCACCGACGAGGCCGGTTTCCGCCGGTTGCTGGACACCGCGCTCGCCTCCTGAGACTACGCGGACAACCTTGACGCTGCGTCAAGGTAGGCTCAGGTGCTCGTGAGCACCCTGGCGCTGAGGCGACCGACCTGGACACAGCCCCGCGTCCTGCGCACCGAGGTCCTGGCGGGCCTGGTCGTCGCCCTGGCGCTGATCCCGGAGGCCATCTCCTTCTCGATCATCGCGGGCGTGGACCCCCGCGTCGGCCTCTTCGCCTCGTTCACCATGGCGGTGACCATCGCCCTCGTCGGCGGCCGTCCCGCGATGATCTCCGCCGCCACGGGTGCTGTCGCCCTCGTCGTCGCCCCGCTGGTGCGCGAGCACGGGCTGGACCACCTCGTCCTGGCGGTGCTGCTCGGAGGGGCCCTCCAGGTGGTGCTCGGGGTCCTCGGCGTCGCGCGCCTCATGCGGTTCGTGCCCCGCAGCGTCATGACCGGCTTCGTGAACGCCCTGGCCATCCTCATCTTCGCGGCGCAGGTCCCCTACTTCGTCGCCGTGCCGTGGGCCGTCTACCCGGTGGCGGCCCTGGCCATCGCCATCATGGTCTTCCTGCCGCGGATCACCACCGCCGTGCCGGCGCCGCTCGTCGCCGTGCTCGTCCTGACGTCGGCCACCGCGCTCGCCCACCTGGCGCTGCCGGACGTCGGCGACCAGGGGGCCCTGCCGGACAGCCTGCCCACGCTCTTCTGGCCCGACGTCCCGTGGACGTGGGCCACCCTCACGACGGTGGCGCCGTACGCCTGCGGCATCGCCGTCGTCGGGCTGCTGGAGTCGCTCATGACCGCCAAGCTCGTCGACGAGGTCACCGACACGCCCTCTCGGAAGAGCCGAGAGGCGTGGGGCCAGGGTGTCGCGAACATCGTCACCGGGCTCTTCGGCGGCATGGGCGGGTGCGCCATGATCGGACAGACGATGATCAACGTGCGCAGCGGCGCGCGCACCCGCCTGTCGACCTTCCTGGCCGGCTCGTTCCTGCTCGTGCTCGTCGTAGGGCTGGGAGACCTCGTGGCCACCATCCCGATGGCCGTCCTCGCCTCGATCATGGTCATGGTCAGCGTAGGGACCTTCGACTGGCACTCCGTGAGGCCCTCGACGCTGCGGCGCATGCCGCGCTCGGAGACCTCGGTCATGGTGGTGACGGTCGCCGTGGTGGTGGCCACGCACAACCTCGCCATCGGGGTCGTGGCCGGCGTCATCGTGGCGGCGCTGCTCTTCGCACGGCGCGTGGCGCACCTCGTCACCGTTCACCGCTCGCTCGAGCACGAGGGGCAGCGCGTCCGCTACACCGTGGACGGTGAGCTCTTCTTCGCCTCCAGCAACGACCTCGTGGGCCAGTTCTCCTACGGGGAGGACCCCGACGACGTCGTCGTCGACCTCTCGCGCTCCCACGTCTGGGACGCCTCCACGGTCGCCGCTCTCGACGCGGTGACCACCAAGTACTCCGCTCGGGGGAAGAACGTCCGCATCGTCGGGCTCAACGACGCCAGCGCGGCCATGCACGGACGGCTCGCCGGCAGGCTCAGCGCAGAGGTGTGAGCCCTGCTCCTCGTCGAGCGCAGAACGCGCTCGACCGAAAGGCGACAGACACCCTCTGGCGGCGTCGAGCCGCCAGGCCACCCGCGATGTGGCCGGGAGACCCTGGGCCCGTAAGGCTGAAGATCGCACAGCACCGTGAACTGTGCCGTGCAGACGAGGGCGGCGGTGGCTCGCCGTCCCGCGGGGCGTTGCAGGGGGCGAGACTGGCGGGGGCCGCCGAGCGCGGCGAACGAGCCCCACCCCTTCTCGCGGCTCTCACCCTCGAGCGCCGAACCTGGTCTGCGGATCATCGGCGCCAGGCCGGCGCAGGAGACCACGTCCACAGCGATCGCGAAGTCACTGCCAACTCCACCTCTGACGAGGGACTGGACGCCGGACCTGCCCCAGACACCGGGCATCAGGGTCCGGACCTCGCCAGCAGGGCGGGCCTTGTGGCGTCCCTCGAGCTCACCCGCCGCAGCTGGGCGACAACATCGGTGGAGACCCGGCACCGGGGGTCTACGACGTTGCTCGACCCTGGCATCTGCCGGTGGCTGGGGTGAGGTGCTCCCCGGGGACAGTCCGGGGATAGTCCGGGGACAGCGAAGAGGGGCCAGGTCGCAGCAATGCGACCTAGCCCCTCTTCTAAAGGATGTCCGGCGGTGACCTACTCTCCCACCCAGCTTCCCAGGCAGTACCATCGGCGCAGGTGGGCTTAGCTTCCGGGTTCGGAATGGGACCGGGCGTTTCCCCACCGCTATGACCGCCGTAACACTATCGAGTTCTCGGCACCCCCCAAAGAACGAGGGTGGTCACCCGTGACTCGGGAACCGCACAGTGGACGCGAACAGAACATGACGTTCCAAACTTCAGTCGTACTTGACCGCACTCCACCACAAGTCACCAAGGGTGGGGTGTAGCAAGTCATCGGCTTATTAGTACCGGTCAGCTACAACCATTACTGGTCGTCCACATCCGGCCTATCAACCCAGTAGTCTGCTGGGAGCCTCTCGGACTCGAAGTCCATGGAGAC
>NZ_JACNME010000010.1 GCF_014270065.1 Quadrisphaera sp. RL12-1S
GGGGTCACCCGCACCGAGTTCACCTCGCGGCAGGCCCTTGCCGAGGGGGTGCGGATCGCCCACCAGGAGCCGGCCGTCGTGCCCCAGCTCACCGTGGTGCAGAACCTCCTGCTCGGGCGGACGTCGACCAGGCGCTGCAGGACGTCCACCGCATGGGCTTCCCGCTCCAGGCGCGGACGGTGGTGGGCCGGCTCAGCCCGGCGCAGCGGCACGCCCTGACGATCGCCCGCGCCTTCGCGTTCGACGCGAAGATCGTGGCGCTCGACGAGCCGACCACGTCGATGCTCGAGCACAACGTGGAGGGGGTGCTCTCCCGGGTCCGGGAGATCGCCCACACCCGCGGCGTGGGCGTCATCTACGTCTCGCACAAGATGCCCGAGGTCATGCGCGTGTCCGACACCGTCGTGGTCCTGCGCGACGGCCGGACCGCCTACGACGCCCCCATCAGCGAGACCTCCTCGGAGGACATCGTGCGGCGGATGGTCGGTCGCGAGCTCCTCTCCTTCACGCGACAGCACCCGGTCGCCGCGGACGCCCCGGTGCACTTCGAGGCGCACGGGGTCACCCATCCCAGCGGGGTCGGCCCGGAGTCCATCTCCGTGCGCCGCGGCGAGGTCGTCGGGATAGCGGGCCTGGTCGGCTCCGGCCGCACCGAGTTCCTGCGGGCGCTCATCCGTGCGGACGAGGGCACCGGGGGCAGCGTCAGCGTCGCCGGCCGGGAGGTGCGGATCCGCTCCCCGCGCGACAGCCGCGACGCGGGCATCGCCTTCATCCCCGAGGACCGCAAGCACCAGGGCCTGGTGCTGCAGACCCCGGCGTTCGCCAACGTCGCCCTCACGTCCGACCGCCAGCTCAACGGCTTCGGGCCGTTCACCAGCACCCGCAAGCAGGTCGACACGGCCGAGGAGATGGGCCGGCGGATGTCGCTGCGCCCCGCGAACGTGCGCCTCAACGCCCGGCAGTTCTCCGGTGGCAACCAGCAGAAGATCGTCATCGCCAAGTGGATGTGGCTGGGCGCCAGCACCTTCCTCTTCGACGAGCCCACCAAGGGCGTCGACGTGGGCGGCAAGGTCGAGATCTACCAGCTCATCGACCAGCTGGCCGCCGAGGGCAACGCCGTCGTGGTGGTGTCCAGCGACCTCCCTGAGGTCATCTCCGTCAGCGACCGCGTGCTGGTCATGCGGTCGGGGCGGTTCGTCTCCGAGCACGTCGGCGACGACATCAACGAGCACAGCATCGTGACCAACGCCATGGGCGTCTCGGGAGGAACATCGTGAGCACAGCTCAGACCGGGAGCGCCGCGGCCGCGCCGCGCCGCTCGCTGAACCTGCAGGCCGTCGGCATCTACCTGGCGGCCGTCGTCCTGTTCGTCGTCCTCGGGGTCCTGAACCCGAACTTCCTCACCCTGCCCAACCTGCGCGACGTCGCGGTCTCGGCCAGCGTCAACGCGATCATCGGGATCGGCCTGACCTTCGTCATCATCACCGCGGGCATCGACCTGGCGGTGGGGGCGATGGCCAGCTTCGTCGGCATCGTGAGCGCCACGCTCATGGTGAACTCGGGGCTGCCGCCGGCCGGAGGGCTGCTCCTGGGGCTCGCCGTCGGGGTGCTGTGCGGCGCCGTCAACGGCCTGCTCATCACCAAGCTGTCGCTGCCACCGTTCATCGCCACCCTCGGCACCATGAGCGTCTTCCAGGGCGGGGCGTACGTCGCCACCAACGGCAAGCCCGTGTACGACGTGCCCCAGCAGTTCGTGCTGATGCTCAACAGCTACGTGGCCGGCGTGCCCGTCGTCGTGGTGGTCGTCGCCGTCGTCGGCGTGGCCGCCTGGCTGCTGCTGCGCAAGACGGTCTTCGGCCAGAACGTCATCGCCGTCGGCGGCAGCGAGGAGACCGCGTGGCTGTCCGGCGTCCGGGTCCACCGGGTCAAGATCGCCGTCTACTGCATCTCCGGCGGTCTGTCGGCCCTGGGCGGCCTGGTCATCGTCGCCCGCATCAACGCCGCGCAGCCGGACGCCGGCGCCCCCTACCAGCTCACCGCCATCGCGGCGGCGGTCATCGGCGGCGCCAACCTCATGGGCGGCGAGGGCCGCATCGCCGGCACCCTGGTCGGTGCGCTCATCCTGGGCGCCCTCACCAACGGGCTGGTGCTGCTCAACGTGCCGAGCTTCTACGAGCAGATCGTGACCGGCTCGGTCGTGCTCATCGCCGTCTCCCTCGACCAGGGCAGCCGTGGCTGGCCGCTGCTGGCCAAGCTGCGCAGCCGGTCGACCCCGGGTGGGGGCAGCACGCCCGCAGCGCCCGCGCAGGCCCCCTCGGTGAACGCGTGAGCAGAGCGCTCGCCTCCCTCGCCGGTGCCCAGGTCCTGGTCACCGGCGGGTCGGGTCTCATCGGGCGGCCCACCGTCGCGGCGCTGCTCGCGGCCGGCGCGGTGGTCACCACCCTGGACCGGGCCCCCGGCGCGACCGGGACGGCGCCCGGCGACGCCGACGGAGGGCAGCGGGTCCGCGTCGTCCTCGGGGACGTCACCGACACCGACGTCCTCGCCGGCGCGCTCGACGGCCAGGACGCCGTGGTGCACCTGGCCGGCTACGCGGGCCTGGGCATGGCCGACGCCGCCGAGACCTACCGCGTCAACGCCGCCGGCACCTTCGCGGTCTTCGCCGCGGCCGCCGCCAGCGGTGTGGGCAAGGTCGTCTACGCCTCCAGCATCAACGCCAACGGCTACCCGCTGGGCGTGCGCCGCACCATGCCGCCGTCGCTGCCCTACTCCGAGGACGCCACCCCGGCGGTCTCCGACGAGTACTCGCTGTCCAAGCTGGCCGGGGAGCAGGCAGCCGTCATGGCCCACGACACCTGGGGGCTGTCCCTGACGGGCCTGCGCTTCCCGCTCGTGCGCGACACCACCCTCGACGGCGGGCGCACGTTCGGCGCCCACGTGCGCGCGGCGCTCACCGGTGACCCGCGCCGCCAGGCGGCCGAGGGGTGGAGCTACCTCGACGTCGCGGACGCCGCACGGGCCGTGCTCGCGGCGCTCCTGCACGACACGCCCCCGGCTCCCGGGATCCTCGTCGCGGCGCCGCTGACGTACCTGACCACGCCCACCGCCCGGGCCGCGGCGCTGCACGCGCCGGGCGTCGAGCTCGGAGACCTGCCGGGCCGTGCCGTCGGCCTCGACCTGACCCGCGCCCGCGACGTCCTGGGCTTCGAGGCGCGCGTCCTGCTCGACGATGTCGCCCCCGAGCAGCTGGTGGACCTCGAGCTGCTGGCCGGGAGCGGGACCGGCGGATGAGCGCCGCCCTCTCCCTGCTCGGCCTGGGCCCCATGGGGGCCCCCATCGCCGAGAACCTGCTCGCCGCCCGCGGCGACCTGGTGGTGTGGAACCGCACGCGGTCGCGCGCGGAGGCGCTGGCCGAGCGGGGCGCGGCGGTGGCCGACACGCCCCGGCAGGCCGCCGCGGACGTCACGCTCACGGTGCTCCCCGACCTCCCGCAGGTCGAGGCGCTGCTCGACGGTGACGACGGCCTGCTCGCCGGCTGGGCCGACGCCGGCACCACGGACCCCGTCCTGGTGGTCCACGGGACCGTCTCCCCCGTGGCCGTGGCCGCCTTCGCCGCGCGGATGCTCGTCGACCACGGCGTGCACGTGCTCGACGCCCCCCTCAGCGGGGGGACGGCGGGTGCGCGGGACGCGACCCTCAGCGTCATGGTCGGAGGCGACGCGGCGGACTTCTCCCGGGCCGCCCCCGTGTTCGCCGCGATCGGGACCACGGTGCGGCACCTCGGGCCCAGCGGCTCGGGCGCCATGGCCAAGGCGTGCAACCAGGTGGTGGTGGCCGGCACCGTCACCCTGGTCTCCGAGGCGATGCTCCTCGCCCGCAGCGGCGGGCTGGACCCCGCCGTGCTGCTGGAGCTGCTCCTGGGCGGCCTCGCCCGCAGCGCCGTGCTGGAGCAGAAGGGGCGCAACTGGGTCGACGAGGACTTCACCCCCGGAGGCAGCGCCCGCAACCAGCTGAAGGACCTCCGCTTCATCGCCGACGCGGCCCGGGCGGGCGGGCTCGACCTGCCGGCCACGGCCGTGGTGACCTCGCTCTTCGAGGAGGTGGTGGACCGCGGCGACGGCGACCTCGACCACACCGGCGTCTACCGCGCTCTCGCTGCGAGAGCGGGGCGTGAGGAGGCCGCTACGCGCACCTCCCCGGCGGCGGTGGTGGTCATGGGGGTGGCCGGGTCCGGCAAGTCGACTACCGGCCTGCTGCTCGCCGAGGCCATCGGCGGGCGGTTCGTGGACGGCGACGACCTCCACCCGCCCGCCAGCACGGCCAAGATGGCGGCGGGGACCCCGCTGGACGACGACGACCGCCAGCCGTGGCTGCGCGCCGTCGCCGAGGTCCTCGCCGGCGCCTCGGACCGGACCCCCGTGGTCGTCGCCTGCTCGGCGCTGCGCCGCAGCTACCGGGACCTCCTGCGCGAGCGCGCCGGCCTGCCCGTCGTGTTCGTCCACCTCCACGGGAGCCCCGAGCTCCTCGCCGAGCGCATCGGAGCGCGCACGGGGCACTTCATGGCCGCGGGCATGCTCGCCTCCCAGCTGACGGCGCTCGAGCCCCTGGCCCCTGACGAACCCGGGGTCGTCGTCGACGTCGGCGGGGCTCCCGAGGACGTCGTCTCCGCGGCGCTGGCCCACCTGCGCGGCGCCCACCGCACGAGAGGACAGGGACGTGCTTGACGGAGGACCGCTGGAGGTCGTCGACCCCCACCACCACCTGACAGACCTCAGCCGGTCCTACCCCTGGCTGGAGGGCCCCGTCGAACCGTTCCGGTACCACGGCGACGACCGCCCCCTGCGCCGGTCGTACTCCCTCGACGACTACCTCGAGGACGCGCGCGACGTCGTCCTGCTCGGCTGCGTGCACGTGGAGAACGGCGCCGCCGACGCCCTCGCGGAGACCGCCTGGGTGGACGCGGTCTCGCGCGAGCGCGGTCTGCCCACCGGGCACGTCGCCCACGTGTCCCTGTTGGACGCCGACGCGGCCCGCCAGCTGGAGGAGCACGCCGCCTACCCGGTGACCCGCGGCGTGCGGGACATCCTCAACTGGCACCCCGACCCCGTCTACACGCACCGCGACCGCGGCGACATCATCACCGACCCCACCTGGCGGGCCGGTCTCGCACGGCTGGCTCCGCTGGGACTGTCGTTCGACCTGCAGGTCTTCCCCTCCCAGCTGCACGAGGCGGCGCAGCTCGCCGCGGACTTCCCCGAGACCGCCGTGGTGCTCGACCACGCCGGCATGCCCATCGGACGTGACCCGGAGTCCTTCGACCAGTGGCGACGGGGGCTGCGCGCCGTCGCCGCGCAGGACAACGCGGTGGTGAAGCTGTCCGCGCTCGGCACCAACGACCACGCGTGGACCCGCGCGTCCATCGAGCCCTTCGTCCACGAGACCCTCGAGGCGTTCGGCCCGGGGCGCACGATGATCGCCAGCAACTTCCCGGTCGACAGCCTGTACAGCACCTTCACCGAGCTGTACGCGGCGTTCTCGGCGCTGACCGCCCGGCTGTCAGCCGCGGAGCGACGCGCCGTCTTCGTGGAGACGGCGGCCCGCACCTACCGGCTGCCGCTGACCGGTCTCCGCTGACCGGTCTCCGCAGCCTCCGGACGAGAGGTGGCCCCGGTGGAGATCTGCTGCCTCGCGCTGTTCGCGCCGACCGACCTCCGCCCGCGAGGTGGACACCGCGGGCGACCTTGCCGGGCGCCCGCTCCGGGCGCCATCATGATCGTGTGGTGGCGCGCGCGGACTCGAGGCCGTCCTTCGGTGCAGCGGCCGGGCTGCTCCTCGCTGGCGCCGGCTCGGCCGTGCTGGCGCTCGGCCGGCTGACCGTCACCGCGGACGGGGCTGCCGAGGCGGTGGGCACCACGGCCTGGCTGCTCGGTTGGACGCTGCTGACCTGGGCGGCTGTCGCCACAGCGGTGGCGGCGGCGACCTCGGCGCGCCACCTCCTGGCACGACGCGGGCCCTCGGCGCTCACGTGGGTGCTGCTCGTCGCGGCGACGGCGCTCGTCGTCGCCACCGCCGTGGCCAGCCCCCTCGTGGGGACAGGGGCTGGCAGCGCCTGACAGCCGGGGCGGCTGCGGGGACGGCGGCGCTGCGAGGCGTGGAGACCGCGCCTGCAGAAAACGAGTGGCGTCCCCCGCTCGGGGCGGGGCAGCATGGACGCGTCCTGTCGTCGACGGAAGGGGCACCGGTGGAGATCTCCGGCCTCGCGCTGTTCGCGCGCTGACCGGCCTCCACCCGCGAGCAGATCCGCGCGGGAGGAGCACCGCTGGTCAGCGCACCGCCGCCGACCGTCCGGAGCCCCCGCATGTCCCAGCCCTTCCACGCCCCTGCCCCCTCCCACGCCGCTGCGCCGACCGCGCCGCCCGTCGTCGTCCTGGCCGGCCTGTCCTTCGAGCACCCCGACGGCACCGTGGTGCTCGACGGGCTGACCGGCACCTTCACCGAGGGCCGCACGGGCCTCGTCGGCCGCAACGGGTCGGGCAAGACCACGCTGCTGCGCCTCGTGGCCGGTCAGCTGCGCCCCACGGGCGGCGCCGTCAGCGCCACCGGCCAGGTGTCGCTGCTCCCCCAGCGGCTCACCCTCGGCACGGACGTCCGGGTGGCCGCGCTCCTCGGGGTGTCGGCCGCGCTCGACGCGCTGCGCGAGCTCGAGCGGGGTGACGCCACCCCCGAGCGCGCCGCCTCGCTCCTGGACGCCATCGGCGAGGAGTGGGACGTCGAGACCCGCGCCACCGCCGTGCTGGACGCCCTCGGCCTGCCGGCGGGCGCCCTCGACCGGCGGGTCGGGCAGCTGTCCGGCGGGGAGGCGGTGCTGGTGGCGCTGGCCGGGCTGCGGCTGCGCGCCGACGCCGACCCGCGCTCAGTCACGCTGCTCGACGAGCCGACCAACAGCCTCGACCGCGAGGCCCGCGAGCGCCTCGGCGCCGTGGTGGACGGGTGGCGCGGTGCGCTGGTGGTGGTGAGCCACGACGTCGCGCTGCTGGAGCGGATGCAGGTGACGGCCGAGCTGCACGACAGCCGGCTCCGCTCGGTGGCCGGCCCGTACAGCGCCTACCGGGAGCTGCTCGACGCCGAGCAGACCGCCGCGCTGAGGGCCGAGGCCGCGGCGGAGCAGGTGCTGCGCCGCGAGCGCCGCCAGCGGGCGGAGGCGGAGGTGAAGCTGGCGCGGCGGGAGCGGTACGCCGCGTCGATGAAGGAGAAGAACCGGTACCCGCCGATCGTGGCGAACGCCCTCAAGGGGAAGGCGGAGGCGTCGGCGGGGCGGCTGCGGCAGGAGCTGGACGACGACGTCGCCGCCGCCCGCGACGCCCTCGCCGAGGCCAGCGACCGGGTCCGGGACGACGACGCCGTCCGCATCGACCTCCCAGACCCGGGCCTGCCGTCCGGTCGCCGGCTCGCCGTGCTGCGCAGCGCCCAAGAGCTCTCCGAGGACGACGACGAGGGGCCCGGTCTGCACTCGGTGGTGCTGGCGGGCCCGGAGCGGGTGGCGCTGACCGGACCGAACGGGGCGGGCAAGACGACCCTGCTGGAGTCCCTGGTGCGCGGCGGTGGCACCACGGCGGAGCTGCTCACCGACCGGGTCGGCTACCTGCCGCAGCGGCGCGACGGGCTGGACGAGGACGCGAGCGCCCTCGAGCAGGTGCGGGCCGCGGCACCCAGCCGGCAGGAGCAGGAGGTGCGCCACGCGCTGGCGCGCTTCCTGCTGCGCGGGGACGCGGTGCACCGGCGGGTGGGCGACCTGTCCGGCGGGGAGCGGTTCCGGGTGGCCCTGGCCCGGCTGCTGCTGGCCGAGCCGGCCCACCAGCTGCTGGTGCTGGACGAGCCCACCAACGACCTCGACCTCGCCACGGTGGACCAGCTGGTCGGTGCGCTGCGCTCCTACCGGGGCGCGCTGCTCGTGGTGAGCCACGACGACGCGGTGCTCGACCGGCTCGACCTCACCCGCCGGCTGCGCCTGGACCGGGCGGGTCGCCTGCGCGACGACACCGCTCCCCCGTGACGACCGCCGGCGTGAGCGCCACCTCGCTCAGGCGTCGCGCCAGTCGTAGTCCATCTGCCGGGCCGTCGCCGTGGCCAGCTCCGGGCTGACGAGCCGCGCGACGAGGTGCAGCGCGAGGTCGATCCCGGCGCTGATGCCCGCGCTGGTGGCGAGGTCCCCGTGGTCGAGGTACTTGACGCCACCGACCACGTGCAGCGCCGGGAACGCGGCGCGCAGGTCCTCGAGGTCCTCCCAGTGCGTGGTGACCGGGCGCTGGTCGAGCAGCCCGGCGGCGGCGAGCACGAACGCTCCGGTGCACACCGACGCCACCACCTCCGCGCCCGGGCGGCTGCGCCGCAGCCACGCCAGCACGGCCGGGTCGGCCGCCACGGCGTCCACCGCTCCCCCGGGGACGAGGACGACGTCGCAGGCCGGGGCGTCGGCCAGGTGCACGTCGGCGCCCAGGCGGAGCCCGCCGCGCGCCCGCACGCGCGGCTCCCCGTCGTCGTCCTGGTCCCCGGCCGCGACCAGCACCACCTCGAACGGGAGCGGTCCGCCGGAGCGGGCGGCCACCCGGCAGGCCACGGAGAAGACCTCGAACGGGCCGCAGGCGTCCAGCACCTCGACCTCGTCGAACAGCAGCAGGCCCACGCGTCGCGTCACGGACGCATCGTGCCCGGTCTGCGTCAGCGGGAGGCGGGCTTGACCCAGCGGCGCCAGTCGTCCTGGGGCGCGTAGCCCGCGGAGACCCAGAACGCGCGACCCAGCTCGTTGTCGTCGAGCACCATGGCGCAGAACCGCTGGGCGCCGAGGGCGCGCAACCGGTCCTCGGCGCGGGACAGCAGCAGGCCGCCGATGCCGCGCCCGCGGACGTCGGGGTCGACCGCGAGGCGGTAGAGGTTGGCCCGCCACCCGTCCCACCCGGCGATGACCGTCCCGACGACCCGTCCGCCCAGCTCGGCCACCACCAGGGCCCCGGGGTCGCGCTGCACCAGGCGGACCACCGCCTCCGGCTCGTCCGCGGGGCGGGAGGCGTTCTCCCCGGCCCTCGCCCAGAAGCGGAGGAGGGCCTCGGCCTCGTCCGCCCGTCCGCTGCGCAGCACGACGTCCACCACGGTCCGATCTTCCTGCCCGGTCCGCAGGACGGGTGCAGCCGGGTGTCGCCAGGTGTCGCCAGGTGTCGCCAGGTGTCGACATCGCTGGGTGCGTGCATCCGGTTCATCGATGAACTACGGTGGGCAGCGCCAGGTGCTCGAACAGCCGAGGCCCCTGGCGGGCGCCGGCCGTGCCGCGCTCGGAGCGCCGCAGTCCTCCGGCCCCCAGGAGGCCTGCGGCGCTCCTCCGCTGCCGCGCAGGCCGCTGCCGGTCGCGGGACTCAGGTGGTCTCGCGCTGCACCACGCGGTGCTCGACGGTCCGGGTCCGCGGGCCCTCGTAGGACGTGTCCCGCTCGATCTGGGCCACGAGCAGCCGCACCGCGCGCGCCGCGAGCTCGGCGACGTCGATGGCGACCGTGCTCAGGGCCGGGGTGCTGCGCGCGGCGTCCCTGACGTCGTCCACCCCGATGACCGCCACGTCACCGGGCACGTCGAGGCCGTGGCGGCGCAGGGCGTGCACCGCCCCCAGCGCCAAGGAGTCGTTGCCGCAGAAGACGGCGTCGAACGGCACGCCGCGGGCCAGCAGCTCCTCGGCCGCACGGACCCCGCCGTCCCAGGTCCACCGCTGCGCCACCACCAGGGTGGAGGCGTCCGACAGGCCGGCCGACCGCAGCGCCCGGCTCCACCCCTGGCGGCGGTAGGCGCCCGCGGTGCTCAGCCCGGGGTCGTCGTTGGGCCCGACCATCGCGATGCGGCGCCGTCCCCGCTCCAGCAGGTGCGTGGTGGCGGCGTGGCCGATGCCCTCGTTGTCGAGCACCAGCTGGTCCACGTCGGCGTGCATCGGGTGGTCGGCCAGCAGCACCACCGGCTGGTCACCGACGAGGAGGTCGCGGTCCTCCTGGCCCAGGGCGTGGGGCTGGAAGACCAGTCCGTCGCTGAGCAGGCGGTCGTGACCGCCCAGGACCGCCCGCTCCCGCTCGCGGTCGGACTGGGTCTGCTGGATGGTGACGGCCCACCCGTGGCGCTCGGCCTCGTCGACCGCGGCGAGGGCCAGCTCGGCGAAGTAGTCGATGCGCAGCGCCGGCACCGCCACCGTGAGCAGGCCGGTGCGCCCCGTCCGCAGGCCCCGCGCGGTGACGTTCATCTGGTAGCCGAGCTCCCGCACCGCCGCCATGACCGCGGCGTGCGTGGCGGGGGTGACCGGCTTGGCGCCGGACAGGACGTTGGACACGGTGCGGCTGGAGACGCCCGCCGCCGCGCCGACGTCGGCCATGGTCACCGGCCGGCGCTGTGTCGACGTCATGCGGACATCAAAGACGGTCCTCGGTCGCCACCCGAGGTGTGTCCCCAACGGCAGGCACGTGGCGAGCCGGCGCGTCGGGGAGCCCTCGACCGTCCCGGGAGCAGGCCGAGCCGCCGGGTGAGGTGGGGGCACCACCCGGCGGCTCGGGGTCGAGGCGCGCTGCCGCGCAGCGCTGCCGGGCGTCGGGGTCAGGCCCCGACGGCGGCGAGGAGGTCCCGGGCGACCACGTCGGGACGGGTGAACATCGCCTCGTGGCTGCCCTCGCTCGTGATGACCGTGGGTCGGTGGAGGCGTTCGGGGAAGCGCGGCGTCCACCCGAACTCACCCGGCGGGAGGGCGAGGTCGTCCGGGGAGACCACGTACGACTGCGCGACGTCGAGGGCCGCGTAGTCGATGCGGCCCACGGGGTCGGTCATGGTGGCGTACGGCTGCGGCGTGAGCAGGGAGTGCGCGAGCAGCTGCACGTCCTCGGAGGCGTCCTGAATGAACCCTCCCTGCAGCACCGGCAGCGGGAAGGTGAGGCTGTTGTCGTCGCTGGCGCCGGCCAGGGAGTCGAACAGCTCCTGGTAGTGCGGCGGGCACAGGTCGCGCAGCGACTCCCCCGCCAGCGGCACGAACGCGCCGTAGTAGACGAGGTGGGCCAGGCGCGGCTCGAGGTCGTGCGCGACGGCGGACAGGACCATGCCGCCCCAGGAGTGGCCGACCAGCGAGACGTCGTGGAGGTCGCGCTCCTTGACGTAGGCCACGAGGTCGCGGGCGACGTCGTCGAGGCCGACGCCGCGGCGGTCGTCGTCGGCGCCGAGGCCGGGCGGGGTGTACGCGTGCACGGTGTGGCCGGCGGCGCGCAGGTGGTTCGCGACGGCCTGCCAGGCCCAGCCGCCGTGGCAGGCGCCGGGGACCAGGACGAAGGTGCGGGACACGGGGACCTCCGGGGATCTCGTCATCGGGATCACGACCCCGCGAATGTAACGGCATCCCGTCGCGCGACGCAAGACTGTGTTACATCGAGAGGGGTGTCCTGCCCGCTCGCTCAGGTGGCCCGGGCATCCGTCAGCGCGAGGAACTCGGTCCGGGTGCGACCGTCGGTGCGCATCCGGCCGAGCAGGGCGCTGGTGCGGGTGCGCGCTCCGGTGGCGCGCACGCCGCGCACCGACATGCACAGGTGCTCCGCGTCCAGGACGACGCCGACCCCTCGCGGCGCCAGCCGCTGCTGCAGCAGCGTCGCGACCTGGCTGGTCAACCGCTCCTGCACCTGGGGGCGGGCGGCCAGGTGCTCGACCACCCTCGCGAGCTTCGACAGCCCCACGATGCGGTCTCCCGGCAGGTAGCCGACGTGCGCGACCCCGACGAAGGGCAGCAGGTGGTGCTCGCACACCGAGCGGAAGGGGATCCCCCGGGCCAGCACCACCTCGTCGTACCCCTCCTCGTTGGGGAAGGTGGTGAGGGTGAAGGGCGGGGGGTCGAGCAGCTCCGCGTAGGCGCGCGCCATCCGCTCCGGGGTCCCGGCGGTGCCGGGCCGGTCGGTGTCGACGCCGAGCGCCCGCAGGAGGTCACGGGCGGCGGCCGTGGCGGCAGCCAGGTCGACACCGGCCTCCCGCCCCTCGCCGAGCGCCCCGGCGGGCGGTGGCACGGCGCTCACAGGTCCACAGCCCCTGCCGCTCTCACAGGACGACCGTGGTGCCCTCGTGGCGCAGCACCCGGTCCTCCAGGTGCCAGCGCACCGCCCGCGACAGCACCGCCCGCTCCACGTCCGCGCCCAGGCGCACCAGGTCCGGGGTGTCGTGCTGGTGCCCCACCCGCACCACGTCCTGCTCGATGATCGGGCCCTCGTCCAGCTCGGCGGTGACGTAGTGCGCGGTGGCCCCCACCAGCTTCACCCCCCGCTCCTTGGCCTTGGCGTAGGGACCCGCGCCGATGAACGCCGGCAGGAAGGAGTGGTGGATGTTGATCAGGGGGCAGCCCACCGCCTCCAGGAACGACGGGGTGATGATCTGCATGTAGCGGGCCAGCACCACCAGGTCCACGTTCCCGGCCAGCAGCTCCAGCACCCTGGCCTCGGCCTGCTCGCGGGTGTCCCTGGTGGCGGGCACGTGGACGAAGGGCACCCCGAAGCCGCGCACGTCCTCGGCCAGGTCGGGGTGGTTGGAGATGACCATGGCGATGGTCATCGGCAGCTCCCCGCGGCGGTGGCGCCACAGCAGGTCCAGGGCGCAGTGGTCGGTCTTGGACACCATGATCGCCACCCGCTGGGGCTTGCTGGCCTCGCGCAGGGTGACGTCCATCCCGAACGGAGCCGCCACCTGCTCGGCGAAGGTCCGCTCCAGGTCGGCACGGGCTGCGGCCAGGGCGGGCAGGCGGAACTCGGTGCGCTGGAAGAAGGTGCCGCCCTCAGGGGCGGTGGAGTGCTGGGCCAGGGAGACCACGTTGGCGCCGGCGTCGGCGAGGAAGGTGCTGACGGCGGAGACGATGCCGGGCCGGTCCTGGCACCGCACCAGCAGCCGGCCGAGGTCACCGTGCTGCGGGGCGCCGCCCGGAGCGCCGCCGCGCTGGGGGACGAGCGCCGCCGCACCCGTCGTCGTCCTGGTGGTCGCGGTGGTCATCGCCGGGTCTCCTGGATCCACTGGGCGGTGGCCCGCAGGCCGCCGAACGTGTAGAAGTGCAGCGCCACGTCTCCGTGGCGGGCGGGGTCGTACTGGTCCGCGAGGTCGGCGACGAAGCGGTCGGGTCCCGCGGTGCTCACGAGGTTGGCCATCGACAGGCCGTACTTGCGCAGGATGCTCGTGCTGGTGCCCACCCCGAACCGCCTGGCGTAGCCGAGCAGGCGCTTGACCCCGGCGGGACCGGGCACGCCGACGCGCACGGGCACCTCGATGCCGCGCGCCCGCACCTGCTCGAGCCAGGCGAGCACGGTGGTGGCGTCGAAGCCGAACTGCGTGATGACGCTGGCGTCGAGGCCCTGCGCCGCCACCTCGGACACCTTGGCCTCGAGCGCCGACCAGAGAGCCTCCGAGCTGATCGCGGGGTGGCCGTCGGGGTACCCCGTGACGGCCACCCCGCGCGCCCCGTGCTGCGCGAGCACGCCGGACCGGATCAGCGAGAGGGCGTCCGGGAAGGGGCCCTCGGGCGAGGTGGGGTCTCCGCCCACCACGAGCAGCTCGGTGATGGCGCCGGCCTCCGCGAGGGCCCGGCAGTAGCCGGCCAGGCCCTCGGCGGAGTGCTGGCGGCGCGCGGCGATGTGCGGCACCGGTACCAGCCCCTGCCCCAGCACGGCACGGACGCCGTCGAGGCGCAGCGCGTCGTCCTCGGTGCCCAGGTACGTGACGTTGACCCGGGTGCCCGGGGCCAGGAGGCCAGCGGCCTCCAGCAGCCCCGGGGCGTCCTTGCCGGTCATCTCCAGGGACGCGCCGACCAGGAGGTCGGCTGAGGTGCGGGTCGTGTGGTCGCTCGTCATCGCCGCGCGCTCCTCACGCGTCCAGCAGCGCGGCGGCGAGACCCGCCGGCTCGGTCAGCAGGGCCTCGTGGCTGCCCGGTGCCGAGCGCGCCTGCACTCCGAGACGCGCGATGAACTTCCCCCACCCGTCGTCGCCGGGCGGCAGGCCGACGTCGAGGTCGCTGAGCACGTACGACAGCGGCACCCCCCAGCTCTGCGGGTCGACGTGGTCGAGCGCCTCGGTGAAGTACTGGTACGGCTGGGGCACCAGCAGCCGGTGCACGATCTGCTGGGCCTGCTCGGACGCGTCGTTCATGAAGCCCTGCTGCCACACCTCCAGGGGCAGCGCGACGGTGTCGTCCGACGACGACGACGCCAGCGCGGCGAACAGCTCCTGGTAGCCCTGGGGCACCTCGTCGAACAGGGAGACGCCGCTGCGGGGCACGAAGGCGCTCCAGAAGACGACGTCGGCGAGACGGCCGGCGAGCGCGGGCGCCGCGGCGGCCACGGGGTAGCCGCCCCAGCTGTGCGCGACCAGCGTGACGTCGTGCAGGTCGCGGCCCTCCACGAGCTCCACGATCGCGCGCCCGGTGTCGGCCAGGGTGAGCCCGCGCGGGTCGTCACCGTCCGCCAGCCCCGGCAGGGTCGGGGTCAGGACCGTCTTGCCGGCGGCGCGCAGGTGCTCCGCCACGCCCCGCCAGGCCCATCCGCCGTGCCAGGCGCCGCCCACCAGGACGACGGTGCTGCCCTTCACGCCGTCACCGCCGACGCACCGGCGCGCATGAGGTGCTGCACCGAGGAGGCGTAGGGCGCCGGGGCGACCGTGGCGCGGATGGTGGTCTGCTCGTGGCGCTCCACCTGCGGCTTGCGGGAGCCGCCGTCGGGCTCGCCCCAGGTCAGCACGACCTCGTCGCCGACGGTCGCGTGGCCGTGGTGCAGCATCGCCAGGGAGAGCAGCTCGCCCTCGGGGTTGAGGTACCCGGCGTGGCAGGAGACACCGGCGAACTCCCCCGAGGTGCTGCGCACCTCGTCGAACTGGTTCCAGGCGTAGTAGGCGACCGGCATCTCGATGGACTTGTAGCGCGGGCCGGGGCCGAACTGCGACGCGAGGACCTTGGCGACGTCGTCGCGGTTCCAGACGAGGCTCACCTTGGTGCGGCGCTGCTCGGGCGCGATGGCCTCGAGCGCCTCGCGGCCGATGAAGTCGTGGTCGAACTTGACGATGTTCCCGTAGCCCAGGTCGTACGGGGTCGCGTAGTAGTCCTCGATGCGCGGGGAGCGGAAGCTGCCGCCGAGCTCGGTGCGGGCCTCCCAGCCGTCGCCGGGGAGCCACTCGCGGAAGCCGCGCAGCTCCTCGCCGGTGAAGATCGCCGGGACCGGGTAGGCCATCCACGCGTTGGACAGCGGGGTGCTGAAGTAGGCGCTGGTGCCCACCGGCTTGATGCCGTAGCGGGCTCCGACCTCGAGGATCGCGTCACGCACGCGCTCCTCCTCGGCGAACGGCCCCGACAGCTCCACGCCGCGGTGGCCCGCCATGCCGTGGCGCAGCACGAGCACGTCCACCCCGGCGATCGTCACCGTGGCGGTGCGGAAGAAGCCGATCTCGGGCACGTCGCCCTCGACCACCTCGCGGAAGACGTCCTGCGCCGCGGGGCCGTCCAGCTGGAACCGGAAGTTGGTGCGTCCGCCCGCGGGGTTGATGTTCGAGGGCGCGTCCCGCACGACCTGCACGTCCCAGTCGCCGGTCTCGGCGTGGTAGGCGACCCAGTCCTGCAGGGGCATGCCGCTCACCAGCTCGAAGCGGTCCTCGCCGAGGCGGTAGGCGATGCAGTCGCCGATGACGTGGCCGCTGGGGGCGCAGACCACGTACTGCTTGGCGCGGTCGGTGGTGAAGTTGGCGACGCTGTTGATGCCGAGGTGCTCGAGCAGCCGCAGCGCGTCGGGGCCGGACAGGAACAGCTCGGGCATGTGGTGGGACTGGTGGAACAGCGCCGCGGTCTCGTCCCAGGCGGTCTGCTCGTCGCGCCAGTTGGTGAACGCCGGCGGGATGAAGGCCGCGGACTTGCTGCCCGACCGCGCGAAGTGGGGTGCGGGGGCGTCGTTGGAGAAGTGCTCGACCAGGTCGGGAGTGCGGTCGATGAGCTGCTGGAGCGACTCCTGCGTGGCTCCACCTGCGTCAGACATGGGGGCTTCCTTTCGAGGAGAGGACCTGGGCGGGTCGCGCTGAGTACGGGCGTCGGGCCCTGCGCGGTCAGGGGACCGGTGTGGTCGCGGGGCTGCCGGCGAGTCCCTCGTCATCGAGGAAAGACGCTCACCGACGGCCGTCGAGGCGCACCTCGCGCTGCCACCCGGAACCAATACTGAACGGTGCAGTACGGAATTCCTAGCAGCGCCTGCCGGTGACGTCAAGAGGCGGCCGAGGCGCCCCGGAGGCCCGCGCCGGCGAGGGTGCGAGCCGCGAGGGCGGAGCTAGCCTCGAGGCGTGACGGACACGGAGCCGGCGGTCCGGCGCGGACGGCCGCGGGACCCCGCCAAGGACGTCGCCGTGCTGGAGGCGACCATCGCCCTGCTGGCCCAGGAGGGACTGGGGCGGGTCTCCATGGACCGCGTCGCCACGGCGGCGGGCGTGTCGAAGGTGACCATCTACACGCGCTGGAGCAGTCGCGACGACCTCATCGCCGCCGCCCTGCAGCACCTCGAGCTGGGTGACCTCCCCCCCGCCACGGGCGACCTGCGCGAAGACCTCGTGAGCCGCCTCGAGGCCATGAGGCGCCAGTACGAGCGCGTGGGCGGCATGAGCATCATCGGCAGCTGCCTGGCCGGTGAGCCGAGCTCGGGGCAGATGCTGGAGATCATCCGCCGCAGCACTCTTCTACCCCGGCGCGAGCACTTCGCCGAGGTGGTGCGCACCGCGATCGACCGCGGGACCCTGCCCGCCGACCTCGACGTGGAGCGCTTCACCAGCCTGCTCATCGGCTCCCTGTACGCCGACCACCTGGCCGGGCGCCCCCTCGACGAGCACTGGGCGCCGGCGGTGGTGGACCTGGCGCTGCGGGGCGCGCTCGCCTGACGCCGGGCGCCACCGGGTGGGGACGGCTCACCGCGCCGTCCCCACCCGCCGCACACCCCGTCGCGGACTCAGACGGTGAACCCGGCGACGGCCTCCTGGAGCTGCGCGCCGAGCGCGGTCAGCTCAGCGGACGCGCTGCGGGTCTCCGCGGCCCGACCGCGGCTGCCCTCGGCGCCAGCCGCCAGGGCGGAGGTGTTGGCGGCGATCTCCTGGGCGCCGGAGGCCGCGTCAGCGACGTTGCGGGTCATCTCCCGGGAGGTGGCCGACTGCTCCTCCACGGCGGCGGCGATGGTCGTCTGGTGGTCGTTGATGCGGCTGATCACCTCGCTGATGCGCTCGATGGCCGAGACCGCGCCGTCGGTGTCGCCCTGGATGGCGCTGACCCGGCGCGAGATGTCCTCGGTGGCCTGCGCGGTCTGGCGGGCCAGCTCCTTGACCTCCCCGGCCACCACCGCGAAGCCCTTGCCGGCCTCGCCGGCGCGGGCGGCCTCGATGGTGGCGTTCAGGGCCAGCAGGTTGGTCTGCTCGGCGATCGAGGTGATGAGCTTGACCACCGACGCGATCTCCTGGCTGGAGGCCCCCAGACGGGCGACGGTGGTCGTGGTGTCCTCGACGGCCTCCACCGCCTGCGCGGCGACGGCAGCGGCCTCGGCGGCGCTGGCCGAGATCTCGCCGATCGCCGTCTGCATCTCCCCGGAGCCCGCCGCGACCGTGTCGACGCTCCCCGACACCGTCAGGGCGGCCGCGGAGACGACGTCGGCCTGGGCGGCCGCCTCGTCGGCCTTGGCGGCCACGTCCGCCGCCAGCTGGTCCAGCACCCGTGACGTGCCGGTGAGCTGACCGGTGGTGGCGATGACCACCGCCATCGCACGGCCGAAGCCCTCGAGGGTCTGGTCGAGGGAGTCCGAGACGGAGGCGAGCTCGTCCCTGCCGCTGATGCCGGCGCGGGCGCGCAGGTCTCCTGCGGCCACCGCTGCCAGCACGCCGCGGACGCGGTCGAGCGGTCGGGTGATGCTGCGCGTGACGACCAGGGCGAGGGTCACGGAGGCGACGAGCGCGGCCAGGGCGATCACCGCGAGGATCCTGACCGCGGCGTCGGAGGCGGCCTGGGCCTGCGCGGCGGCGGCGGCCGCTGCCGTCGACTGCGCCGCGAGCGCCGCCGAGATCGCCTTCTGGATCTCGGCCTCGTGCTCGAGGGCCTGGGGGATGACCTTCGCCAGCGCGGCGGTGTCACCGGTCTCCAGGCCGGTGACCACCTTGGCGATGACGTCGCGGTAGGAGACCATGGTGGTCGACACGGTCTTGATCGAGTCCTCGGCCGCGGGCGTCAAGGGGACCCCCGCCATGCCGTCGAGGTCCTTCCCGACCTGGTCGAGGGACTTCTGCGTGATCTGCTTGAACTGCGTCTGCTGCTCGGGGGTCAGCCCGGCGACGAAGGCCCGCGCGTTGTTCGTGAGGTAGGTCTGCCAGTCCGCGTTCAGCGTGCCGAGCCGCTCCAGGGGCAGGGTGCCCGCGGTCCGGACCTCCTGGGCCCGGCTGTTGACGTCCAGCACCTGGACGACGCCGACGCCGCCCATGCCGAGCACGGCCACGGCCAGGGTGACGGTCACGGCGAGCAGACGGGTCCGGACGGTCCACCGCGACGTGCGGAGGCGCGGGCCAGGGGACGAGGTGGACACGGGCGGGGTCCTCTCAGGAGGCGGAGGTGTGACACCACTGTGTCGGCCGACGCGAAGTCGTCCTTGAGCGGTCGTCGTCCGGTGGCGCCGAGGACCACCGCTACCCCGCCACCGCGCCCGTCAGCTGCTCGCCCGCTCCACGACGCGGTGGGGGACGGTCCGCGTCATCGGGCCCCGGTAGGACGGGTCGCGCTCGACCTGGGCCAGCAGCAGTCCCACCGCGGTGGAGGCGGTCGCAGTGGTCTCGAGCGCGACGGTGCTCAGCGCGGGGTGACTGCGAGCGGCGTCCTTGATGTCGTCCACCCCCACCACCGCGACGTCCCCGGGGACGTCCAGCCCGTGGCTGAGCAGGACGTGCATCGCGCCCAGCGCCAGGGAGTCGTTGCCGCAGAACAGTGCGTCGAAGGCGGCGCCGGAGGCGAGGAGCTCCGCGGCAGCCGCGGCTCCGCCCTCCCACGTCCACCGCTGCGCCTCCACCACCAGCTCGGGCGCCGACGCCAGCCCCGCCGCCTCCAGCGCCTGGCGGTAGCCCCGCAGCCGGTAGGCGCCGGCCAGGCTCGCTCCGGAGTCGCGGTTGGGACCGATCATCGCGATGCGCCGACGCCCCCGGCCCAGCAGGTGGGAGGTCCCCGCGCGACCGATCGCCACGTTGTCCAGGACCAGCTGGTCTGCACCGGCCTGCAGCGGGTGGTCCGCCAGCAGGACCACCGGCTGGTCGCTGACCAGCAGGTCGCGGTCGTCAGGCCCGAGGGCGTGGGGCTGGAAGATGAGGCCGTCGCTGAGCAGGCGGTCGTGGCCGCCGAGGATGGCCAGCTCCCGCGACCGGTCGGACTGGGTCTGCTGCAGGGTGACCGCCCAGCCCCGGCGCTCGGCGGCGTCGACCACGGCCAGGGCGAGCTCAGCGAAGTAGTCGATGCGCAGGGCGGGCACGGCCAGGGTCAGCAGACCGGTGCGGCCGGTCCGCAGGCCGCGGGCGGAGACGTTCATCTGGTAGCCCAGCTGCCGCACGGCCGTCATGACGGCGTCGCGGGTCGTCGGGGAGACCGGCTTGTTGCCCGACAGGACGTTGGACACGGTCCGGCTCGTGACCCCCGCGACGGCGCCGACGTCGGCCATGGTCACCGGTCGCCGCGGGCTCGTCGTCATGAGCACATCAAAACCGACCGGCGGCCTGTCCCGGTCCAGCCCCTCGACCGGTCGAGCTGCCCGCTCAGGTGACCGCGGGGGGCTCGGGCACCTCGGTCTGCACCACGGACTCGACGTGGGCGCGAGCCGCGGGCCCCAGCGCGGCGTGGGTGCGGGTGAAGAGCTCCCAGGCGCGCTGGCCCGGCCAGTCCGACGGGCACAGCTCGACCGGCAGGCGGGGGTCCTTGAAGGGGAAGTGCCGGTAGGTGGAGACCAGCTGGGTGCGCGCCACGAGCGCCGCGGCACCCTCCAGGCGCTCCGGGTGGGCGGCCAGCTCGGCGTTGGCCTCGATGAACTCCCGGTACTCCGCGGCCAGCGCCGGCAGGTCCCAGCAGCGCGCCGCGAGCGCGCGGTCGTGCTCGTGGTCTCGGGAGGCGCAGGTGAAGACGTCGGTGCGCTGCGCCAGCTCGCCCCCGAGCAGCTCGGCGGTGGCGGCCTCGATCTCGGCGCGCCGGTCCCCCGGCGCCAGCCACGTGGAGGTCGCCATCTGGCCGAAGCCGTGCCAGGCCAGGGTGCGGCGCAGCTCGTCGCGGCCGCTGCGGTCCGCCTCCGCCAGCCCGTAGATGAGCATCGTCCACGTGCGGTCCCACTCCTGCGCGGGCACCGCGAAGATCCGCCGTCGGCCCTGCTCGAGCAGCGCGAGCATCTCGTCGCTGAGCCGGTAGACGGTCTCCCGCCCGATGCGGCGGGTGGTGAACCAGCCCTCGCGGCGCAGGCGCGACAGCGTCATCCGGACCGTGGCGGGGGCGACGTCGAAGGCGCCCAGCAGCTCGGTCATGTGCCCCAGGAGCACCTCGCCGCCGGTGTAGCGCAGGTAGTCGCCGAAGAGGTCCAGCACGAGCGAGCGAGGGGCGGCCGTCACCGGGCCCATCTCACCACGACGGCCGGTGAGCGCCGCTGGCAGTGCGGCCAGCGGGCCCTCTGCGGGCCGCAGGACCGCTGGCCGCACGACCGCCGTCGTGGGCGCCGCGCCGGCCGTCACAGCCAGCGGGGTGCGGCCCGGGGCCCCTCCCCCACCCACTCCAGCGCGTCACCGGTCGGGCCGCTGGCCCGGCCGGTGGCCCACGCGACGAGGTCGGGCAGGTCCCCGCAGACCACCGACGAGGCCGCCGCGGCGTCCGCGCCCCAGGAGCGCTGGCCGCTGACCAGCCGCAGCCCCGCTCCCTCACCGCGGCGCGACCAGGCGCCGAGGACGTCGGGCAGCAGCCGGGCGAGGAACTCCTCGGGGAGGTCGCGCACCCGCAGCCCGGCGCCCAGGTCCACGGCGTGCAGCCAGACCTCCCGCTGGCGCAGCCACAGCGTCTCGCGGACCGGGACCTCCCGTCCCTGGGCGGTGCGCACGGGCGCCGCCCAGCGGTCCTCGGGCAGGTCGCGCCAGCGCACGTCCAGCTCGATCGCGGCGTGCTCGGCGAGGCTGCGCAGCGCCTGCGGCCGCAGCGTGGAGCCCAGGTCGATCTCGGCGTTCCGCGCCTCCGGCGAGGCGTACATCGGCGTCTCCACCCCGGTGTCCGCCCACACGACGAGCCGCGAGAGGGCCCGCGCGTTGTAGCCGACGTGCGCCACGAGGTGGCGGCGCGTCCAGCCCGGCATGAGCGAGGGCCCGTCGAAGCCGGCGTCGTCCACGCGCGAGAGCTCCCGGCGGAACGCCGCCTCGCCGAGCCGCGCCGCGGCGAGGTCGGCGAGGACGGCGGGGTCGGTCGCCAGCACCTGGCGAGCGACCACGTCAGCCCACCTGCCCCGAGGGCTGCGCGGGCAGCTGCTCGGCGACCACGCTGTTGCGCAGCGTGCCCAGCCCCTCGACGGTCACCTCCACGACGTCGCCGTCCACGAGGTAGCGCGGGGGCTTGCGCGCCCGCCCCACCCCGCCGGGGGTGCCGGTGAGCAGCAGGTCGCCCGGTGCGAGCTCGAGGACCGTCGAGACGTAGGAGACGAGCTCCGCGGGACCGAAGAGCAGGTCGTCGGTGGGAGCGGACTGCACCTCCTCGCCGTTGAGCCGCGTGGTGATCGCCGGGCCCGGCTGCCAGGAGTCGGCCGTGGTGAGCACCGGCCCGACCGGCGTGGACGAGTCCCACACCTTGCCCTGCAGCCACTCCTTGGTGCGGAACTGCCACGTCCGCATCGAGACGTCGTTGGCGACGGCGTACCCGGCGATGGCGCGTGCGGCCTGTGCGGTGTCAGCGCGGCGCACCCGCTGGCCGACCACCACCACCAGCTCGCCCTCCCAGTCGAGCGCGTCGTCCTCGGGGGGCAGCGGCACCTCGTCGCGGGGGCCGGTGAGCGTGGAGGCCCACTTGGCGAAGAGCGTGGGGTGCTCGGGCAGGTCGCGGCCCATCTCCAGGATGTGCGCCTTGTAGTTCAGCCCGACGCAGACCACCTTGGCCGGGTGCGGCACCAGCGGTGCGAGGTCGAGGTCGCCGTAGCGGTGGGTGGCCCCACCGGCGGAGGCCGCGAGCTGCTGCCACCCGTCGACGGCGAGCAGCGCGCCCACGTCCGTGGCCCCGCCCAGCGCAGCGGGGTCCAGCTCGACGACGCTCGCGGCGTCGTCGTCCTGAGGACCGTCGAGCCGGCCGACGCGCGTCGTGCCGTCCGGGAGTCGAAGGGTCAGGAGCTTCATGCGTCGTCCTCCACGTGCGTGCGGGCCAGAGCGAGCTTCTCGACCACCGGGTGGTCGCTGAAGGTGAACAGGTCGAGGCCGGCGCCGTCAGCGGCGACCTGGTAGGGCACCCAGGACGGGACGACGACGAGGTCGCCCTTGGCCACCTGGTGCTCCGTGCCGTGCTCTGGGCCACCGAGCACCACCGTCCCGGTGCCCTCGAAGACCTGGAACACGCTGGAGCCGACCTCGCGGCGCGTGCGCGTGGCCGTGCCCGCGGTGAGGCGGTGGAACTCCGCGCGCAGGGTCGGCATGACGTCACCGCCGGTGGTGGGGTTGGTGTAGCGGACGGCGGCGTGGCCGCGCTCCACCGTGGCCGGGTGACCGGCGGCCTCCAGCTCGAGCTGCGCGCGCAGCGCGGCGTCGGTGTGCTCCCAGCGGTAGGCGCCGATGGGCGAGGAGACCGTGTTCTGCAGCTGCGACAGCGGCCGCAGCCCGGGGTGGCACCACAGCTCCTCCGAGCGCGACAGCCGCGGGGTCGACTCGTCCGTGACCCGGTCCGCGCCGAACTCGAAGAAGGAGGAGTCGGTGTAGTGGACCAGCGGGATGTCGAGCCCGTCGATCCACGCCATCGGCTGGTCGGTCTCGTTGTGGTGGCCGTGGAAGCGCCACCCGGGGGTGAGCAGGAAGTCGCCGCGGCTCATGCGGACGGGGTCGCCGTCGACGACGGTCCACACGCCCTCGCCCTCCACCACGAAGCGGAAGGCGTTCTGGCTGTGCCGGTGCTCGGGCGCCACCTCGTGGCCGCCGAGGTACTGGATGGCCGCCCACAGCGTGGGCGTGGCGAACGGCTGCCCGCCCAGGCCGGGGTTGGCCAGCGCGATGGCGCGGCGCTCGCCGCCGCGGCCCACCGGCACGAGGTCGCCGGCGCGCTCGGCCAGCGGCAGGAGCGTCTGCCAGCGCCACACGTGCGGCACGGCCCTCGGGCGGGGCGACGACGGCATGAGGTCGCCGATCTGCGTCCACAGCGGGATGAGGTCCGCGGCGCCGAAGTCGGCGTAGAGCTCCTCCAGGCGGCGCTCCTCCTCCGGCGTCGGGGGCGGGGGCACCGGGGTGCCCGCCACGAGGTCCTCGTCCGCGCCGGCGGGGTGGGTGGTCTGCTGGTCGAGGGTGGTCATGCTCCGCTCCCTGCTGTGCTCGGGGTCTGCGCGTGCTGGAGGCGGCTGGCGACGTCGGCCCGCAGCGCCTTCTTGTCGATCTTCCCCACCTTGCTCATGGGGAGCTCCCCCACCACCTCCAGGCGCTCGGGCGTCTTGAACGCGGCCACGCCGAGGCTGGTGAAGGCCTCCTTGAGCTGCTCCAGGCTCATGACGCCCGCGCCGGCGCTGGGCACCACGTACACGCAGACGCGCTCGCCGAGCACCGGGTCGGGCATGGCGACGGCGGCCGCGAGGTCCACGCCGCCGGCGCGGTAGACGAGGTCCTCGACCTCCTCGGCGGAGATCTTCTCGCCACCGCGGTTGATCATGTCCTTGTCGCGGCCGTGCACGACGAGGTTGCCGTCGGGCCGCCGGACCACGACGTCGCCGCTGCCGTACCAGCCGTCGGCGGTGAAGGCGGTGGCGTACTGCTCCGCGGGTGAGCCGGGCGGGCTGTAGTAGCCGCGCGGGGTGTAGGGGCCGCGGGTGAGCAGCGCACCGGGCTCGCCGTCGGGGAGGTCCCTGCCGAACGGGTCGACCACGCGCACCTCGTCGGCCTCGTGCACCGGGCGGCCCTGCGTGGTGGTGACGACCTCGTCGGGGTCGTCCAGGCGCGTGGTGTTGATGAGCCCCTCGGCCATGCCGAACACCTGCTGGAGGGTCGCGCCGAGCGCCGGCCGCACGCGGGCGGCGTACTCGTCGGGCAGGCGGGACCCGCCCACCTGCAGCACGCGGAGCGTGCGCAGCTGGCGCCTGCCCTCCTCGCCGAGCTCCGCGGCGTGGTCGACCCAGCGCTGCGCCACGGCGGGGACGGCGGCGGAGATGGTGACCCCCTCGCGCTCGACGGTGGCGAACGCGCGCACCGGTTCCGGGCTCGGGAGCATCACCGCGCGCCCACCCACCAGCAGCACGCCGAGCACGCCCGGGCACGCCAGCGGGAAGTTGTGGCTGGCCGGCAGGGTGCCCAGGTAGACGTCGGCGGAGCCCAGCTCGGCGGCGTCGGCCGTGGCGCGCAGGTTGCACGCGTAGTCGTCGTGGGTGCGCACGATGAGCTTGGGCAGCCCCGTCGTCCCCCCGGAGATGAGCAGGACGGCGACGGCGTCCGCGGCCGGCGCGAGGCCGTCGGCGACCACGCGGTCCGTGGCGGCCTCGCTCGCGTCCGCCGGAGGGGCGACGAGCGCGCCGAGGTAGGTGGAGCGGCCGTCACGCGGGGCTCCGTCCGGCTGCCCGTCCTCGGGGGTGCCCAGGACGAGCACGTGCTCGAGGTCGGGCAGCTCCTCGGCCAGCTCGTGGGCCAGGGCCTCGTGGTCGAAGCCGCGCAGCACCGACGGCACCGCGACGGCACGGGCCTGCGAGAGCGACGCGAGGTGCGTCAGCTCGTGCTTGCGGTGGGCGGGCAGGGCCATGACGGGGATGAGGCCGCTGCGCAGGCACGCGAGCGTCAGCACCACGAACTCCCAGCCGTTGGGCAGCTGCACCAGGAGCCGGTCGTCGGGGCGCAGGCCCAGGTCGAGCAGGCGGCGGGCTGCCGCGTCCGCGCGCTCGGAGAGCTCGCGGCGGGTCAGCCGCACCTGCGCGGGACCGGCGTCGACGAGGGCGACCTCGTCGGGGTGGGCGTCCGCGACCTCCCACAGCAGGTCGCCCAGAGGGCGCCCCTGCCAGTACCCGGCGGCGCGGTAGCGCGCGGCGACGTCAGCGGGCCAGGGGACGACGCCGTCCCGGCTCGGGCAGCTCATGCTCGGACCTCTGCTTCCTCGGGGATCTGGCCGCTCGCGGCCGCGTCGGCGTCGGTGATCAGGACGGCGTCGAGGGCCAGCAGGCCGTCGGCGGTGGCGCGCAGCGGGTTGACCTCGACCTCGGCCAGCCCGGGGTTGCCGGTCAGGAGCGCGGCGAGCGCCGCGAGGACGTCGGCCAGCTGCTCGGTGTCCACGGCCGGAGCGCCGCGGTGCCCGTCGAGCAGGGCGCGGGTGCGCAGCTGGTCGGGCAGGGCCAGCAGCTGGCCCCGGGTGAGCAGCGCGGGGTCGGCGGAGGCGATCGCGACGTCGGCGAGCACCTCGGTGGCGACGCCTCCGGCGCCGAGCACCACCACCGGCCCGAACACCGGGTCCCGGCGGGCGCCGACCACGAGGTCGACCCCCGGGGCCGCCATGGCCTCGACGAGGCACGGCTGGTCGCCGAGGCGCGCGAGGGCGTCGAGGGCGACGTCGAGGCCGGCGGCGTCGCGGACGCCCACGTGCACACCGCCGACGTCGCTCTTGTGGAGGATCGCGGCGTCGCTGACCTTGACCACCACGCGGCCGCCGTCTCCCCGGGGCGCCAGCTCGGCGAGCGCGGCGTGGGCCTCCTCGCGGGTGCGGCACAGGCGCCGGGGCGGCGTGGCGATGCCGACCTCGCCGAGCAGGTCCTTGGCGCGGGCCTCGTCCCAGGCACCCGGCTCGACGGCGGGCGCGGACGTCGCCTGGCCGGGGCCGCTGGAGGCCACCGCCGAGCGGGCGCTGGCCGGAAGGGCCCCCTGCGCGCGGGCGTCCTCGACGAGGGCGACCAGCGCGGTGGCGAGCGCGCCCGGGCCGACGGCCACGGGCAGTCCGGCGCCGTGCGCCGCGGCTCGGGCCCGGTCCACCTCGCCGGAGGTGCCGTCGAGGCCGACCACGGCCACGGCGCCGGCCAGGTCGGCCCCGGAGATGGCGCGCGGGAGGTCGACCACGGGCTCGGCGAGCGCGTAGACGCCGACGGCGCTGACGGCCGGGTCGGCGGCGACCGCCGCGACGACCTCGCCGTGCTGCGGACCGGGGCGCCCGGTGTCGACGGGGTTGGCCTGGTAGGTCATCGGCGGCAGCAGCTGCGACAGGCGCTCGCGCGTGGCGGGGGCCAGCTCGGGCAGCCCCACGCCCGCGCGGTGCAGCGCGTCGGCGACGAGCAGCCCGGGCCCGGCCTGCGCCGTCACCAGCCCCACGCCCGTCGCGCTGGTCGTCGGGCGCAGCCGCGCCCGAGACAGCGCGCTGGCCGCGGTGAGCAGGTCGTCCTCGCGGTCCACCACCACGGCACCGGCCTGGCGCAGCAGCGCCCGGGTGGTGCGCCACGACGTCGCGAGCGCCCCGGTGTGGGAGGCGGCGAAGCCGCTGACGTCGTTCTCCCCCACCACGAGGGCGACCACCGGCAGGCGGCGGCTGGTGCGGCGCACGGCGTGCAGGAGCGCCGGGCCGTCGGGCACCGACTCCAGGTGCAGCGCCACCGCCCTCGCGCTGCTGTGCCCGCTCTCCGCGGCGGCGGCGAGGTGGTCGAGCACGTCGGCGGCCGTCACGTCGACGCCCGCGCCGATGCCCACGCCCAGCGCGACGCCCTCGCCGGAGCGCTGCAGGGCGAACGACAGCGCGTGGTTGAGCCCGCCGCTGGCGGCCACCACGGCCACGCGGCCGGGCAGCACCTGCGCGGCGTCGGGCACGAAGCTGGCGCGCAGCCGCGCCCCGGGCACGAAGAACCCGGAGGTGTTCGGTCCCAGCAGGCGCAGGCCGGTGCGGCGGACCACCTCGAGCAGGTGGCGCTCGTGCTCAGCGCCCTCCGGGCCGGACTCCCCGAACCCGCCGGAGCAGACCAGCAGCGCCCTGACGCCGGCCTCGGCGCAGTCAGCGGCGGCCGCGGCGCAGGCGGCCGCGGGCACGCACAGCACGGCGAGGTCGGGCGCGCCGCCGGCGTGCACGACGTCGGCGGCGGCCTCCGCCACGGTGGTGCGGGTGCCGGCGGCGCCGCGGGCGTTGACCAGCCCGACGGGGCGGCCACCGGCGGCGAGCGCCGCGGCCATGGCGCCGCCGAGCTTGGTCGGGTCGCTGCTGGCGCCGACCACCACCACCCCGCGGGGCGCGAACAGCGCGTCCAGCCCCCGCCGACCGGTGGGTGCCGCCGCGCGGCGGGAGGCGACAGCGGTCACGAGGTCGCTCCCGCCAGCTCGGACCGCGGCGCGGCAGCGCTCTGGGGCACGACGACCGCCACGGCGTCGGCGCGTCCGGACAGCAGCGCGGTCTCCACCGCGTCGTCGAGGGCGGCGGGGTCGTCGGCGTCGACGGCGAGCACCGCGACCAGCCCGCGGCGCAGCCGTGCCTCCTCGCAGACCAGCGTCCGCGTCAGCGGGGTGCCACCGGAGACGACCACCACCCCGGCGGCGGGCAGGGCGGACGTCACGGCCTCCAGGTCGCGCTCGTCAGCGGGAGCGGTGACGGCCACCGCGGCCGTCCCGTCGACGGCGAGCAGGCGCTCGCCCTCGTGGGCGAGCCAGGGCGCGCCCTCGCCGTCGACGCCACCCGTGACCAGCTGCAGCCGGCGGCCGGGAGCGGTCACGGCGCTCGTCGTCGTGCTGGTGAGCTGCAGGGGGGTGGCCAGCGGAGCGGAGCCGTGCTCGACCGCCCAGTGGCCCCTCACCCGGCCGGCGAGGGCCGGGTCGCGCTGCGCGACCTTGTCGATGCCGATGCTGCGGGAGAAGAAGTGGAAGGCGAAGGTGGTGGCGTCGAGGTCGCGGGCGTAGTCGCCGAACCGCTCCCACCACGCCAGGCTCGGCACCGCGGCGCGCTGGATCTTGGCGACGGCCGCCCCGCGCTCGGTCTGGTAGGCGGCCAGGGCCGGGGCGAGCGCGTCCGCCCCGTCGGCGCCGGCGACCTCGCGAGCCAGGACGACGGCGTCCTCCATGGCCATCTTGGTGCCCGACCCCACCGAGAAGTGGGCGGTGTGGACGGCGTCACCGAGCAGCGCGACGGGGGCGAGGTCGCCGTCGGCCGGCACCCACCAGTCGCGGGTGGCGCGGGTGCGGAAGCTGGACCAGCGCGAGCTGTTGGCCACGAGGCGCGCGCCGCTGACGTCGTCGGCGAAGAGGGCCTCGAGGTAGCGCCGGCTCGCCTCGTCGGAGGGACCGGGGGGCTGGTCGGTGTCGAAGGCGTCCAGCCCGGCGCGGTGCCAGGTGTCGGGGTCGGTCTCGACGATGAAGGTGCTCAGCTGGTCGCTGATGGGGTAGCCGTGCACGGCGAAGGCACCGTTCTCGTCGCGCCGGTGCAGGAACGTCAGGCCGTCGAAGAGGTGCTCCACGGCGAACCAGATGAACTTGGCGGTGGCGGTGGTGACGGTGTGGCCGAGGTCGTGACCGGCCTCCTCGAGCTGGCGGCGCACCGCGGAGCCGGTGCCGTCGGCGCCGACGACGAGGTCGTGCCGCTGGCGGAGGTCGGCGAGCGCTGGCGCCTGCTCGCCGAAGCGGATCTCGACCCCGGCGTTCTCGGCCTCCTCCTGGAGGCGGCGCAGCAGCACCCGGCGGTGCACCGCGGCCATGCCGTTGCCCGCGAAGGTGCGCTGCTCCCCGTCCTTGCGGACCTCGATGGCGTCCCAGTGGGTGCCGTGGTCGCGCAGGGCGTGGCGCAGCACCGGGTCGGCCTCGTCGATGACGCGCAGCGTGGCGTCGGAGAAGACGACGCCGAAGCCGAACGCGTCCTCGCGGCGGTTGCGCTCGTAGACGGTGACGCGGGCGGAGGAGTGCTGCCGCGCCAGCAGGCTCGCGAGGAACAGGCCGCCCGGCCCGCCCCCGACGACGGCGATGTCGTGGCTCATGGGCGTCACGGTAGGGCGACGGACGCCGAAGTGCAACAGTCTGGCGTCGCCGTGTTTGTCACGCGTCACATGTGAGCTGGCCGGGAGTCCCCGAACGGCCGCACGCACGGCGCGCCCCCGTCGGCGCGCCGTGCCACAGTGGGACTGCTGTGACCACTGATGCTCATGCCGACCCCGACGCGCCCCCCGTGCACCGCGAGCACGCCCGGGTGGTGCTCCGGCACACCCCCTCGGCGGCCGGCGCCGCCCGGCGGTTCGCGCGCAACCACCTGTGCCCGGCGCACGCGGCCGACGCGCTGGACGCGGTGCTCGTCGTCGTCAGCGAGCTGGTCACCAACGCCGTCGAGCACGGCCAGCCACCCGTGGTGCTGACGCTGCTCTGCAACGTCGAGCAGGTGGTGGTGGGCGTCCACGACTCCTCCACCACCGAGCCGCGCCGCGCCGAGGGCGAGGTGCCGTGGCACTCCGAGAGCGGGCGCGGCATGCAGCTGGTGGAGGGACTGTCGGTGCACTGGGGCGTCAGCGACGAGGGCCCCGGCGGCGGCACCGGCAAGGGCGTCTGGGCCACCATCACCCTCGACCCGACCTGACCCGACCTGCCCCGACCTGGACCGCCGGCGGGCTCAGCCGGACGAGCCGAGGCCAGCCAGCAGGTTGATCGTCGCCCCCAGGACCACCGCGCCCAGCAGGAACGACAGCAGCGCGTGCCGCAGCGCCGCGCCGCGCATCGACCGGGACGTCAGCCCCGTGTCGGAGACCTGGTAGGTCATGCCCACCGAGAACGCGACGTACGCGAAGTCGAGGTAGGACGGCGGCCCGCCCTCGAACTGGATGCCACCGGGCTCGTCGCCGTCGTAGTACAGGTAGGCGTAGTGCAGGCAGAAGGTCGTGTGGACGACGAACCACGACGCCGCCACCACCAGCAGGCCCAGCCCGGCCAGCAGGTCCTGCGCGGCGCCGTGCGCGTTCCCCGCCTGCACGAGCAGACCGCCCACCCCCACGAGGCTGCCCAGGCAGGCGAGCAGGAGCACCGTGCGGCTGGCCGGGCGCGACGGGTCGTCCCGGGTGGCGTGGGCGGCGGTGGCCTTCGCGTCGAACCGTGCGATGAGGCGCAGGTCGCGCGCCAGCACCACCGCCGCCACCACGATCCAGCCCGCGGCGAACGCCGCCGCGCCCGCTCCGGCGAGCACGGCGAGCGCCGCGACCACCGCACCGGTGACGAGCGCCGCGGCGAGCCGCCGGGAGGCGCGCCGGGGGCGGTCCAGCGTCTCCGCGTAGGAGTGGTTCACCACGGGCTTGGGGCTCACGAGCCGGAGGCTACGGCGCGAGGGGGCTCCGGGGCGCGCGGCTCACCCCGTCGCCACCTGTGGATGCCCTGGGCGCAGCACCGCCGGGACGAGTTCGTCCAGTGACTTGAGCAACCACTGGGGGACGTGGTCGGATGGACGGCGTCCGACCTTCGACGTCGAAACGGATCTTCCGCCGTGCCCTCCTCCCCTCCCGCACCGCACACCCCCCAGCCGCTGCGCGTGGCCGTCCTCGGTGCCTGGCACGTCCACACCGACGACTACGCCAGGTCCGTCCTGGCCCACCCCGGCACCGAGCTGGTGGCCGTCTGGGACGACGACGCCGAGCGCGGCCGGGCCGCCGCCGACCGCCTGGGGGCGCCCTTCGTCCCCGACCTGGCCGAGCTGCTCGCCGGTGGCAGCGCAGCGGGCCGCGTGGACGGCGTCACGGTGACGACGTCCACGGTCGCCCACCGCGAGGTCATCGGGGCTGCGGTCAGCGCGGGCGTGCACGTCTTCACCGAGAAGCTGCTGGCCCCCACGGTCGCCGAGTGCACCGAGCTGCTCGCCGAGGCCGAGCGCACCGGCGCCGTGGTGGTGGTCTCGCTGCCCCGCCTGTACGCGGGGTGCACCGCCGCGGTCCGCGAGGTGGTGGACAGCGGCCGCCTCGGCCGCGTCACGTACGCCCGGGTGCGGCTGTCCCACGAGGGCGCCGTCACCGGCTGGCTGCCGGACCGGTTCTTCGACCCCGCGCCCTCGGTGGGCGGCGCCCTCACCGACCTCGGCTGCCACCCCGTCTACCTGGTGCAGCTGCTGCTCGGCGCCCGCCCCGACACCGTCACCGCGGTGTACGCGTCCGTGACCGGGCGGGCCGTGGAGGACAACGCCGTCGTCGTCGCCAGCTACCCGGGAGGCGTCATCGGGGTCGCGGAAGCGAGCTTCTCCTCCCCCACCCCGTTCACCATCGACGTGTTCGGCACCGAGGGCACCGTCAGCTGGACCGACGCGCCGGGCCGGCTCACCGCTACCGGTGCGGCCTTCCGGTCCGCGGAGCAGGACGACGACGGTGCGCCCGTGCTGCTGCCCGTCTCGGAGGACTCCCCCGGCGCGTTCGCCCAGTGGGTGGACCACATCCGCTCCGGCACCCGCGCTGAGGAGAACACCTCCCGCGCCGTGGAGCTCACGCGCCTGGTGGTGGCCGCCAACCGCGCCGCCGCCGAGCAGCGCGCCGTCCCGCTCGACTGACCACCTCCCCCCGCTCGACGAGGAGCTCCAGCCATGACCAGCACCGACAGCCCAGCCCTCCCGACCGCACCGATCACGATCGGGCTCATCGGCGGCGGTGGCATCGCCACCGCGCACCTGCGCGGCTACGCGGCCGCGGCGGACCGGATCCGCGTGGCGGCCGTCGCCGACGCCGTCGAGGCGACCGCCCGCGCCCGCGGCGAGGAGCTCGGCGTCCCCTCCTTCACGGACTACCTGCAGATGATCGCGTCGGCCGAGGTCGACGCCGTGGACATCTGCCTGCCGCACCACCTGCACGCCGACGCGATCGTCGCCGCGGCGCGCGCGGGCAAGCACGTGCTGTGCGAGAAGCCGCTCTGCCTGACCCCGCAGGAGGCGCGGCGCGCGCAGGCCGCCGTGGCCGAGGCGGGCGTGACGCTCATGTGCGCGCACAACCAGCTCTTCCTGCCCGCGGTGGCCACGGCGAAGGCGGTCATCGAGTCGGGTGCGCTGGGGCGCATCTACGAGGTGCGCACCACCGACAGCTTCTTCAACGACTTCGACCCGTCGAACATGGGCTGGCGCGCCCACGCCGCCACCAGCGGCGGCGGCGAGCTCATCGACACCGGCTACCACCCGACCTACCTCATGCTCCACCTCGCCGGCGGCGTGCCCGTGGAGGTGACGGCGATGCTGTCCACCCACCGGCTGTCGTTCATGGAGGGCGAGGACTCCGCCCAGGTGCTCGTGCGCTTCGACAACGGCGTGGTCGGGCAGCTGGTCACCAGCTGGGCCTACGAGGCGGCGCCCGGCACGGAGCGGTTCTCCGTGGTCGGCGAGCTCGGGTCGCTGACCTCGGACGGGACGTCGCTGCGCTACGACCTGCGCGACGGGACGAGCAGGACCGAGGAGTTCGAGCCGGTGGACACCTTCTCGGCGGAGATCTCCGCCTTCGCCGACTGCCTGCTCACCGGGACCCGACCGATCCACACCGAGGCCGAGGGCGTCGCGGTGCTCGGCACCATCCTCGCGGCCTACGAGGCGGCCCGGGAGCGCCGCGTCGCCGAGGTCATCCGCGCCTGACCACCCCCCACCCTCCGTGATCATGGGCTTCCCGAGCACTTTCACCCCGTGATCATGGGCTTCCCGAGCGCCTCCCGTCGGTGGAGGACGACGGGGCTGCGCCAGGATGGCGGGCGTGAGCACCGAGCGCGTGCAGGCCTTCCTCGACGAGCACCTGCCCGGGACCCGGGTCATCGAGCCCGAGGTCGACACCCCCACCGTGCAGGCGGCGGCCGACGCGCTCGGGGTCGAGCCGGGGCAGATCGCCAAGACGCTGGCGCTGCGCGCCGGTGACCGGGTGGTGCTCGTGGTGGCACGCGGCGACGCACGGCTCGACAACGCCAAGTTCAAGGCCGCCTTCGGTGCCAAGCCGCGCATGCTGCCCGGCGAGGAGGCCCACGCGGTGACCGGCCAGCCCGTGGGCGGCGTCAGCCCGTTCGGTCACCTGGAGCCGCTGGAGGTGCACTGCGACGAGTCGCTGCGGGCCTTCGACGTGGTCTACCCCGCCGGGGGCAGCCGCCGCTCGGCGGTGCCGCTGACGCCGGCGCAGCTCGGCGCGCTCACCGGTGACCGGTGGGTGGACGTGACGCGGCCGCCGCAGCCCAGTCCGTGACCGCTCCGCTGTCTGACGGTGCTCGGGAAGTCCATGATCACGGCCGGAAAGTGCTCGGGAAGTCCATGATCACGGCCGGAAAGTGCTCGGGAAGCCCATGATCACGGAGCGACGGGGCGGCTAGTCGCGGTCGGGGTCGCGGTGCAGGGCGACGAACAGCGACAGCGGTGTGGCGTCAGCCGCCCCGGGACGCTGGGCGAACTCGTCGAGCAGCGCGTCCAGGCGCTGCTCCAGCTCGGCGCGACCCTCGGCGTCCAGCCGCAGCCCGAGGCGGGCGACGCGCAGGTCGGGGTCGGCCGGGGCCTCCTCGGTGCCGTCGCCGAGCAGCACCGGCAGGGTCTGCGTGAACGCCTCGACCATGGCGCGGGCGGAGCGCTGCTCGTCCAGCTGCCACGACTTCCCGGTGGCGCGGTACGGCACCGAGCGGGCGCCGCGGCGGCCGCGGGTGGAGGGCATCGGCTCGAGGAAGCCGGTGCCCACCAGCGTCCGCACGTGGTGCAGGGCGGTGGCGGCGTTGAGCCCCAGGCGCTCGGCGATCGCGGCGTTGGTCATGGGGGTGTCCAGGCACATCCGCAGGATCCGCAGCCGCACGGCCGAGGCCAGGGCCTTGGCCTCCGCCTCGGTGGCGACGCGTCGGTGCGGGAGGTCCCAGGTCTGAGCGCTCACGCACCCAACGTAGACACGACATGACGCACCGCGCTCAGTGATTGACATTCCTCAACCACTCCCGTCGCATGGACCTCGTGGACCGCACAGACCCCGTGGCCCCCGGCCTGCTGCGCGCGCCCGAGGGCCGCGACTTCCGCCGCCTGTGGGCCGGCGACTCCGTCTCCCAGGGCGCCACGCAGGTGGGCGACCTCGTCGTCCCCCTGCTCGCCGTGACGGTGCTGGCCGCGACCCCGCTGCAGATGGGCGTGCTCTCCGCGGCGCAGTCGGCGGCGTTCCTGCTGCTCGGGCTGCCGGCGGGCGCGTGGGTGGACCGCTGGTCCAAGCGCCGCGTGCTCCTGCTCGGCAACCTCGTGCGGGCCGTGGCCCTCGCCGTCCTGCCGCTGGCCTGGTGGGCGGGGGTGCTGTCGCTGCCGCTGGTGGTGGCGGTGGCGTTCGTGGTGGGGGTGGCGACGCTGTTCTTCGACGTCGCCTACCAGAGCTACCTGCCCTCGCTCGTGCGCGCTGATCGGCTCGGGGAGGGCAACTCGCTGCTGCAGGTCTCGGCGTCGGTGGCGCAGGTCGGGGGTCCGGCGGTCGGCGGGTGGCTGGCGCGGCTGCTCGGGGCTCCGCTCGCGGTGGCGGTCTCGGCGGTGGCGTTCGCCGCCTCCAGCGGGCTGCTCTCGCGCATCTCCCACGTCGAGCCACCGCCGGACCGCTCCGCGCGCCGGTCGCTGCGGGCGGAGGTGGCCGAGGGCCTGTCGTTCGTGGTCCACCAGCCGCTGCTGCGCCGGATCGTCGCCACGACGAGCCTGTCCAACCTCGGCGGCAGCGCCTCGTCGGCGCTGCTGGTCCTCTACGCGGTGCGCCAGCTCGGCCTGTCGGAGGGGCAGGTCGGCACCGCGCTCGGCATCGGCGCCGCGGGCGCGCTGCTCGGTGCGCTGACGGTGCAGCGCGTGGTGCGCGCCGTCGGCGAGGGCCGCACCATCGCGCTGTCCCTGCTGCCGGGGATCGCGGCCGGTGCGCTGCTGCCGCTGGCCGCACCGCTGGTGTCCCGCGGCTCGCTCGACGACGACGGCGCGGTCGCCCTCCTCGCCGTCTCCGGCGCCGTCATCGGCGTGAGCGTGGTGCTCTACAACGTGGCGCAGGTCACGTACCGGCAGCGCATCACGCCGGCGCCGCTGCTGGGGCGGATGAACGCGTCGGTGCGCTTCCTCGTGTGGGGGACCATGCCGATCGGTGCGCTGCTGGGCGGCGCGCTCGGCGAGCGGGTGGGGCTGGTGCCCATGCTGTGGACGGCGCTGGCGGTGGAGGCGCTCGGGGTGCTGCCGGTGCTGCTCAGCCCCCTGCTGCGCTCCGGCCCCGCCGCCGCCCCCGAGGCCCCCGCCGACGGCGGCTCCGCGGAGCCCTGACCCCCTCCCCCGCGCAGCGGTGAGGTGTGCCCGCACCCCGGTGGGGAGCCTCGGGCCCGGTGGGCAGGCTCAGACCCGGATCCGGCCCCGGAAGCGGGACTCAGGCTGCCCACCGGGGCTGAGCCGGCCCAGTCGCCCCCTGCTGCTCGCGCAGGACGTGGCGCCCTGACGCACGATCGTCACCGCGCCGGGCGGGCAGCCCCAGAGGGTCAGCAGCGCTCGCGCAGCCACGCCAGCGCCGCCCGGGCCTGCGCCGCCTGGAACGCCCGCAGCACGGGCAGGCCGGGCACCGGTGGGAGCCGGGCCGCGTCGGTGAAGTACGCGGCGTCGGCGGCGAGCACAGCGGTCACCTCGCCCTCCCTCCCGGGGAAGCGCTCGGCGAGCAGTGCGTCGGCGTCCACGTCACTGCCCGACAGCCGCACGTTGAGCAGCAGCGCCACCGCGTCGAAGACCGGCGACCCGATGACGGCGTGCGGCCAGTCGACCACCACCACTGACCCGTCGTCGCGCTGCAGGAGGTTGTCGGCGCGCACGTCGCCGTGCGCCAGCGACTCCCCGGCCAGCGCCCGGTTGCCGCGGCGAGCGAGCACCGCGAGCTCCTCGAGCCGCTGCGCGGCCCAGGGGTCGACGCGCGACAGGTCAGGCCAGGGGTCGGCGAGGAGCCGCTCGAAGCCGGCGTCGTCGTGCTCCAGGTCGACCTCCGCGCGGGGCAGCGCCTCGCGCAGCGCAGCGGGGATCTCGGCGCGGGCCACCGCCGCCAGCGCGTCCAGCGCGGACTCGACGGCGGGCAGCCGCCAGGGCAGGGCGGGGCACTCGCCGTCGACGTCCTCGATGACCAGGGCCACCCACCCGTCCCGCTCGACGAGCCCCAGCAGCGCTGGCACCGGCAGGCCCGCGGGGAGCGCGCCGAGCACGCGCGCCTCGCGGCGGTGCAGGTCCACCGACCCCGGGTGGCGCTCGCCGTCGAGCGCCTTGACGAAGGCGCGTCGCCCCGATGCGGTCACCACGCGGTCGGCGGAGCCGGGTGAGAACCCGCCCACCTGCGTCACCGCCCGCACCACCGGCGATCCGAGCTCGCCGGCGACGGCGACGCGCAGCCCTCCCGGCAGGTCGGACCACTGCGCCCGGCCGCCGCCCTCGCCCCTCACCGGCCCACCGTGCCTGTCCGTGCACGACGTCCGCCACGGGTTTGCTGCGCACAACGCCCATGATCACGATGGGTGGTGCGCACAACGCCCATGATCACGGTCGGGGGCGGGGAGGGGCGGTCAGGGGGTCAGCACCCGCACCGACGCGCGCGCCCGGCCGGTGACCTCGACGGCGGCCACCGCCGTCGCCGCGAGGTCGCTGCTGGCCGCGGCGCGCCCGTCGCTGGTGAACACCTCGACGATGCCCGTGTCGACGTAGACGTCGGCCCACCGCACGCGCGGCTCCTCCGGCGTCCAGGTGCCGTCTACGAGCCGGTCGGTGGTGGAGCGCCCGAACGCCGACAGGTCCACCACCGTGCGGTGCCCCTCCGGCGAGACGAGCACCAGGGTGCTGGCAGGCAGGGCCGCGTCGTCGTCCACCGCGAGGTTGATGACCACCGCCTGCGCCGGCTCGGGCAGCACCGCCGGCCCGCTGAGCCCGTCGGTCTCGACGACCACGTCACCGGCGAGGTCGCTGATCTCCGCCACCGGCGCCTGCTGGAGCCGGCCGCCCACCACGCGCCAGCGCCGGGGCAGCGACTGCGCGCCCACGCTGGTGCGGCCGGCGCTGGCCGGGTCGTCCTGGGTGCGCAGCCAGCCGAAGGCGATGCGCCGGCCGCCGTCGGCGGTCGTGTACGACTGCGGCGCGTAGAAGCGGGAGCCGAGGTCCAGCACGCCGCGGCGCTGGGGGACGAAGCGGGGCGGTGCGCCTGCGGGCTGCTCCAGCCGGCCGGTCAGCCACACCGCTCCAGAGGAGTGGTGCAGCTCCGCGTCGGCGTCCTTGGAGTACCAGGACAGCACCACCACCAGCTCCTCGCCGTCCAGGTCGCCGGGGCCGTCCCCGGCCGGGGCGAAGACGTCCGGGCACTCGAAGACGTGCGCGTCCAGGCCCGCACCGGCGGCGTCGAGGAGGACGCCCTCGTACTCCCACTCCCGCAGCTCGGGGTCGGTGGTGGCGTAGGAGAGCAGCTTCGCCGCGCCGTCGTGCCCGGCGGTCCCGGCGGCCACCACCTGCCTCCAGTGCAGCTGCCCGCCGGGGTCGCGGGTGCGCAGCACGGCGTGGTCGCGCCAGTCGGTCAGCGGCGGGTCGAGGTCGGGCCAGTCGGAGACCACCGGCGCGTCGTCGGGGTGCCAGGTGACCAGCGAATCGTCGTCGGCGACGGCCCGCAGCGCCACCGCGCGCTGCGGGCCACCGCCCCCGGGCGGCTGCACCCCGGTGTAGAGCACCGCCTCGCGGCCACCCGGCAGGTCCACCGCGCAGCCGGACCAGCAGCCGCCCGCGTCCGGGCCGCCGGGCCGCGGCGAGAGCGCCGTGGGGTGCTCGGTCCAGTGGACGAGGTCGGGGCTGGTGGCGTGGCCCCACCGCATGACGCCGAACGTCGGCGCCTCGGGGTTGTGCTGGAAGAAGACGTGGTGCACGCCGCCGAACTGCGCCAGGCCGTTCGGGTCGTTCATCCACCCGGTCGTCGGCGTCAGGTGCAGGAGGGGCCGCTTCACGCCCCCCATGCTGGCGCACGGGGGGCGCGGAGGATCAGCCGACCTTGGGGCGGGCGGTGGGGACGACGGCGACGGGCCCGGGCACGAGCCGCGCCCACCCCACGCCCGTCCAGACGTGGCTGGCGCGCCCGGTCCAGGAGCCGCAGGTCAGGTCGATGACCTCCTCCGCGGGCACGTCCGGGTCGAGGTAGAGGTGGCCGGGCATCGGCTGCTGCACCACCTCGAGGGCGTGCGCGCCGCGGGCGGCGGGGGGCTTGGCGCGGCCGGGGGTGGGTGCGAGCTGCGGCGGTGCAGCGTCCGGGAGGACCTCGCCGCTGGCACGGCGGAGGCGCGGGACGCGCGGCGTGCGGAGGGAGCGGTCGGAACGGGTCACGCGACGACGATAGATCGCCCTGCGTGATCGGTTGGGGCAGTTCGCCCCAACACGCGGTGCTGCGAGCGCCTCGTGACAGCACCGAGACCCACCTGTGACCACGCTGCGTCAGCCCCCGGAGAGACGGCGCTCCAGCAGCTCGGCGAGGGCGATGGAGTCGCCGTCCCGCCCGCCGCGGCCCCACACCAGCGGCGGGTCGCTCGGGGTCACGCGGACGCCCCGCCACCGCGCCACCAGCCGCTCAGCGCCGCTCAGCGGCACCGCGAGCAGGTAGAACGCGCCGTCCTCCCCCACACCGGCGCGGCCGTCCCGCCGCAGCACCCAGCCGTGCACGCTGGTGCGGTACCGGCCACCGGCGGAGTCCACCACGCGCAGCTCCTCGGTGGGCAGGCCCGCCGCCCGGGCGCGCTCCACGAAGTCGCGGACCTGCGCCCGGGCGACGTCGGTCTCGGCGGCCTCGGCGCGCGCCAGCCGGTCGGCCTGGGCGGCGGCGGCCTCGCGGCGCCGGCTCACCCACTCCTCGTCGCGGCCGTCGTGCTGCCCCGCGGTCTCCACCCGGCCATCCTGGCCCGCGGTCGGCCCCTCCTCGCACCAGGACGACGACGAGGGCCGCCCTCCCCGCGCGAGGCGCATGATCGGACCCGAGCGCAGCAGCCGGGCCCTGGCGCTGTCCACCACCACCGGGCTGCTCGGCCACGCGCTGGGGCGCCGCGTCAGTGGGCAGCGGCGCTCAGGCGCGCCGGGATCATCCGCCACGCGATGACCGCGGCCACCGCGGTGAGGGCCGCGGCGCTCAGCGACGTCACCTGCATGGCGTGGACGAACGCCTCGCGGGCGGCGTCGAAGGCGGCGCCGTCGGCGCCCGCGGCGCGCGCGCCCGCCAGGGAGTCGCCAGCCGCGGCGGCCACGGCGGGGTCGGTGCCGGCGGGCAGGTCGAGCCCGGCCCGGTAGACCACGCCCAGCAGCGAGCCGAGCACCGCGATGCCCAGGGCGGCCGCCAGCTCGTAGGCGGTCTCGGAGATCGACGAGGCGGCACCGGCGCGGTCGGAGGGCACCGCGCTGACCACGGCGTCGACCGCCACGGTCTGGCTCAGGCCCACGCCCAGGCCGATCGGCACGAGCGTCAGGGCCAGCCACAGGTAGCTCGGCGCGCTCTCGGCCGCCGCGAGCAGCGCCAGCCCGAGCGCGGCGGCGAGGAGTCCGACGGCGGCGGTGCGCCCGGCGCCCAGGCGCGGGAGCAGCACGCCGATGACGGCGATGGCGCCGATCGCCGAGAGCATGAGCGGCGTCTCCTGCAGGCCCGCCTGCAGCGGGCTGGAGCCGCGCGCCAGCTGCAGGTACTGCGAGAAGAAGAACAGCAGGCCCATGAGCGGGAACACCGAGGCGAAGTTCACGGCCACCGCGCCGGAGAAGGCCCGGCGGCGGAACAGGTCCACGTCGATGAGCGGGTGCTCCAGCCGGCGCTGGCGGCGCACGAACGCCACCAGGCCGGCCGCGCCGACGACCAGGGACAGCGCCACCACGGCGTCGAGGCCGTCGTGGGCGAGGTGCTTCACGCCGTAGACCACGGCGACCAGGCCCACCAGCGACAGCAGCACCGACGGCAGGTCGAGCGGACCCGGCACCGGGTTGCGGGACTCGCGCAGCAGCCACGCCCCGGCCACGAGGAGCACCGCGACCACGGGCAGGTTGATGAGGAACACCGAGCCCCACCAGAAGTGCTCGAGCAGGGCACCGCCCACGAGGGGGCCGAGCGCGGCGCCGCCGGAGGCCCCCGCCGACCACAGGGCGATGGCGAGGGTGCGCTGGCGCGGCGCGGTGAAGGTGCTGCGGATGAGCGACAGCGTGGACGGCATGAGCGTGGCACCGGCCACGCCGAGGAGCGCCCGCGCGGCGATGAGCACCTCGGGCGACGGCGACAGGGCCGCCCCGAGCGAGGCCAGCCCGAACGCGGCGGTCCCGAGGAGCAGCAGGCGCTTGCGGCCGATCCGGTCCGCCACGTTGCCCATGGTGACGAGCAGCCCGGCGAGGGCGAGGGAGTAGACGTCGCCGATCCACAGCACCTGGGTGGAGCTGGCGCGCAGGTCGGCGGTGAGCGCGGGGACCGCGAGCGCCAGCACGGTGGCGTCCACGGCGAGCAGGACGACGGCGAGCACGAGCACGCCCAGCCCGCCCCACTCGCGCCAGCCGGCTCCCCGCGCGGGGTGCTGCGGGTGCAGGGGGGTGGTCGGTGCCTGCTGCGCGTCGAGCGCCGGCGTGGCCATCGTCGTCCTCCGGAAGGAAACTGTACTGACTGGTCAGTACAGTAGATGGGGTCCGGGGAGGGCTGTCAACCGAGGGGCGAGACTGGTGTCATGGGGCGCACCACGGGCAGGACCGCTGCCGAGACGCGGCAGCAGGTGGTCCGCGCCGCCGCCGAGGTGGTGGCCGAGCGCGGCGGCAGCGCCGGCCTGGAGGAGATCGCCTCGCGGGCCAGCGTCACCAAGGGCGGGCTGCTGTACCACTTCGGCAGCAAGGAGTCGCTCCTGCACGCGGTGGCGCAGCAGCTGCTGGACGACTTCACCCGCGACGTCGAGACCGCCCTGACCCACGAGGATGACGACGAGGGCCGCTCCGGCCCGGCGCCGGGCCGGCTGACCCGCGCCTACGTGCGCGCCACGCTCGCCGCCGCGGCTGACGCCGAGCGCACCCGCCGCGCCACCACGCTGCTCGTGCACCTGCAGACCGACCCGGCGGTCGCCGCGATGATGCAGGCCGACGCCGAGCAGTGGCGCGAGCGCCTCCTGGCGGACGGGCTGGACCCGCTGGTGGCCACGCTGGCGATCGCCGCAGCGGACGGCATCTGCATGGCGCCGCTGTACGGCGACGCCCCGCTCGTGGAGGACCGCGAGCGCGTGCTGGCCGCCGTCCTGGACCTCACCCGCCGCTGAGCCGCCCCTCCCCGCCACACGCGCCCCTTCGTGCGAGGACGCGCCCCTTCGAGCGAGGACACGCCCCTTCGGAGGCGCTGATGGGGCGTCTTCTCGCTCGATGGGGCGTCAGCGGTCGCCACAGACCTCGCGGCACCCCGACGACGCATCCCTCTGCTCGTCCCTGGCGCGCGACCATGAGCGGGTGGTGCTGACGCCGTCGCCGGAGGCTCCTGCTCCGACGCTGACCGGCGTCGTCGTCCTGGTCTCCGAGGCGGACGCCGTGGTGCGCCGGCACCGGGACCACCTCGACGGCTCCGCGGCGTGGGGCGTCCCCGCGCACGTGACGGTGCTCTTCCCCTTCGCCGCGCCGCAGGACCTCGACGACGGCGCGCTGACGGCGCTGGCCGGGGCCGTCGCCTCCGTCCCGGCGTTCGAGGCCGCGTTCACGCGAACCGCCTGGTTCGGCGAGGACGTGCTGTGGCTCGCCCCCGAGCCCGCCGGGCCCTTCGTGGCGCTGACCCGGGCCGTGGCGTCCGCCTTCCCCCAGCACCAGCCGTACGGCGGCGCGTTCGACGGCTCCGCCCCGCACCTGACGGTCGGCGAGGCGCGCCTGCGGGGACGGGCGGCGCTGCGGGAGGCCGAGCGCGCCGTCCTCCCGCTGCTCCCGGTGAGCACGCACGTGACCTGCGCGCACCTCCTCGCCGGGACGACCGGGCCGGCCTCCTGGCGCGTGGTCCGCGAGCTGCCGCTCGGTCGCTGACCCCGCCGGCCGGCGGGACCCGTCGCGGCGAGGCTCCGGCGGGGCGCCGGACGGTCACGGGCTGCCCCGTCCGGGCCAGCCCCCTGCGGACGGGCCCCGCACCCCGCGCCATGATCCCCGCGTGGACGGGCGCAGGAGGGCTCCCCTCGTCGTGGACGTCTCCAGCGCCCCGCGCCGCTGGACCACCCGCGACCGGTTCCCCACCTGGCCGGTGCCCGCGCTGCTCGCGGCCACGGGCGCCGTGCTCCTGCTGGTCTCGCAGGCGGGCAGCATCGGGACGTCGCTGGGGCTGCCACTGGCGGTCGTGTCGGTGGTGGGGCTGCTCGGCAGGCTGTGGCCCTGGCACGCCTCCACCGAGGTCGACTCGCTCGGCGCCGACGTCCGCGGGGGCCTGCTGGACCGGGCCCCGCAGCGCGTGGAGTGGTCGCAGGTGCGCCGGGTGGTGCCGGCGGCCGGGTGGCGGGTGCGCAGCTGGCTGCTGCTGCACGACGGCCGTTGCGTGCCGCTGTGCGGGGTGGACCGCCGCGGCGCCCGGCACCTGGCCCGCCGCCTCGAGCGCGCCCGGCGCGGTTGACCCGCTACCAGGCGGGCGCCTGCGCCCGCACCCACGCCAGCAGGTGCGGGGCGGCGTCCGCGAGGGAGCCGACCACGAGGTCGGCGTCCGCGAGGGCCGAGGCCGGGTTCGACGTGGTCAGGGCGATGACCGGCATGCCTGCCGCGCGCCCCGCCCCGACGCCGGCGGGCGCGTCCTCCACCACCACGCAGTCGGCGGGCGCGACGCCCAGCAGCCGGGCGGCGAGGAGGTAGCCCTCCGGGTCCGGCTTGCCCCGGGTGACAGAAGCCCCGCCGACGACGACGTCGGGCACCGGCGCTCCCCCGGCGCGGAGGCGGTCGACGACGCGGTGGTCGTCGCCGGAGGTGACCACCGCCCAGCGCTGCGGGTGCAGCTGCGCCAGCAGCGCGGGGACGGCGGGGTAGAGCGAGAACGCGTCGGGGTCGTCGTCGACGAGCTGTCCGAGCCGGACCACCTCGGCGCGGGCGTCGAGGTGGGGTGCCACGTCGGCGAGGGTGTCGAGCACCCGGCGGCCGTGGGTGGCCGCGTGGACGGCGTCCGGGTCCAGCCCGTGCAGCTCCGACCAGCGGTCCCACACCTGGCGGTAGCCGGCGTGGGAGTCGACCAGCACGCCGTCGGCGTCGAAGAGCACGGCGCGGGCAGGTGGCGGCGGTGTCGGCACGCCACCATCCTGCCCGCGGTGATCAAGCCCGACGGGTCGGGCTCCGGCCATCCGGCCTGCGGGCGGTCAGGGGAGGTCGACCTTCGCGTTCTCCCCGCCGGAGTACTGCTTCCCCGTGAGCTTGGCCTTGGCGAAGCTGAGCGCCGTCGCGACGCGGCCGCCGGGGGTGTCCCAGTACTCCGCCGACTCGCCGTCGACCTTGAGCAGGACGATGCCGTCGTCGTCCTTCCCGTCCGGGAACCACGCCTCCACCACGGCGTTCCACAGCTCGCGCTTCTTCGCGGGGTCGCGCACCACCGAGCCGCGGCCGGTCAGCGACACCCAGCTGTCGGAGCTGGAGAAGGTGACGTTGACCTGCGGGTCGTGGGCGAGGTGCGAGACCTTGCGGGAGGACGCCTCGGCGAAGAACCACAGGTCCCCGCCGAACTCCGCCTCCTGCACGGCCATCGGCCGGCTGATGAGCGTGCCGTCGGGAGCGGTGGTGGTGAGCATCGCCTGCCGCTCGCCGGCGACGAGCTTCGAGACCTTCGCGACCTGGTCCGTCGGGGCGGAGCGGTCCTCGTGGTGAGCCATGGCCCCCACCTACCCCGCCGGACCCGCTCCACCCCTGCGGAGCGGGACGTTCCCCAGGAGCGCGCCGGGCCCTACCGTGATCACGTGTTCGCCATGAACCCCCTCGAGTCGGTCGTGCTCACCGTCGTGCCGCTGCTCCTGGGGGCGCTGGTGCTGGTCGCGCTGTACTGGGCGGTGCGGATGGGCGTGCGGCACGGCCTGCTCGACGCGCGCCGCCAGCTACCGCCGCACCCGGACGCCGGCGGCCGCCCACCCGCTCCGACGGACGGGGTGTGACGTGTTCGGCGCGCTCGCGGGGAACCCGCTGCCCCTGCTCCTGGGCCTGGTCCTGCCGCTCGTGGCGGCGATGGTCGGCGTCGTCGTCCTGTACGGGGTGGTCCGCCTGGCCGTCCGGCACGGGGCCGCCGACGCCGACCGGCTCCAGCGCCCCGCCGACCGAGCCCCCTGAGCCGTGCTCGACGTCGCGCTCGGGCTCCTGCTGCTCGCTGTGGCCGCGGCCGCGGTGGCACTCCCGCCGCTGCTGATGTCCCTGCTGGGGCGCTGGACGGTGCCCGGCGCGCTGGCCTGGCTGCTCGCCGCCTCGGCGGCGGTGGTCTGGACCGTCCGCAGCGCCCTGCTGGCCGACGCCTCCCCCGGGGGCGCCGGCCACGGGCTCGGCGACGCGCCCTGGTTCGCCGGCACCCTCGCCGCCCTGGCCCTGGCCCTCGCGGTGGTGCTGGTCCCGGGACGACGACGGCGCGCAGCGCGCTCGGCGCCCAGGGCCTGACCGCGCCGCGCTCGACCGGGCCGGTGGACCGCGTGCCGGGTCGACCGCAGCCGCGCGGTCGACGACGATGGGCGCGTGTTCCCCGTGCCCGAGGGCGTCCCCACGCTGCTGGTCGCCGCCGTGCCCGTGGCCGTCCTGGTGGTGCTCGTGGTGAACCTCGTGGTGCGCAGCCGCCGCGGGGAGTACGGGCGCGACGCGGGCGGCCGGCGGCGCGCGCCCTGGCTGCGGCCGGTGCTCATCGGGGTGGGCGCGTTCGCCGTCCTCAAGCTCGTCACCGACCGCTGAGGCCGTCGGTGTTCCGCGTCTGTCACGCCGTCATCGCGGCGCTCGTAGTGGTCGCTCTCGTGGTGGACGTGTCGGTGACCGTGGCCGGCGGCCCCGGCTTCGTCGCTGTCGACGGGAGCCCGCTGGGCCTGGCCGGCAGGCTGGCCAACCTCTTCTCGTACTTCACCATCCTCAGCAACGTCCTCGTGCTGGCCACCTCGGCGCTGTTCGCGCTGCGCTCCGAGCCGTCCGGCGCCCTGTTCCGGGTGCTGCACCTGGACGCGCTGCTGAGCATCGTGGCCACGGGCGTGGTGTACGCGGTGCTGCTCGCAGCCACCGAGCACCCCACGGGCTGGTCCGTGGTGTCCAACACGATCTTCCACGACGTGGTGCCGGTGGCGTTCCCGCTGGCGTGGCTGGTGTTCGGGCCCCGGCCGCGGCTCACCTGGCGCCTGGTGGCGCTGGCGTTCGCGTGGCCGGTGGCGTGGCTGGTCTACACGTTCGTGCGGGGTGCTCTGACGGGCTGGTACCCCTACGGGTTCCTGGACGCCACCCAGCTGGGGTTCTGGGGCGCGCTGCTGGGAGCCCTGCAGGTCTTCGTGAGCGCGGTGGTGCTCGCCGTGGTGGTCAAGCTGCTCGACTCCCGCCTGCCCGCCCTCGCGCGGAGCAGCAGCCGCCCCACCGCGCACTGACGCCGCACTCGCGCGCCCGAGTGCGCCTTGGAGGGCCCGTGAGGACGCACTGAGGTGCGCGAGTGCGGCGGGGGGGGGGGGGGGGGAGTTGAACCGGTTTGACACGTCCGTGTTGAACCGGTTTGACTACCGGCATGGCACACAGGGGTGCGCGGGCGACGATCGCCGACGTGGCGCGCGAGGCGGGCGTCTCCAAGGGCACCGTCTCCATGGCGCTCACCGGCCGCGGCCGCGTCGCGCCGGGCACCCGCGAGAAGGTGCTCGAGGTGGCCCAGCGCCTCGACTGGGTGCCCAGCGCCCGCGCCCGCAGCCTGTCCACCGACCGCGCCGACGCCCTCGGCCTGGTGCTGGCCCGCGAGCCCGAGCACCTGGGCGCCGACCCGTTCTTCGCCCCGTTCATCGCGGGCGTCGAGGCGGCCTTGTCACCGCGCGGCCAGGCGCTCGTGCTGCACGTGGTCACCACGCCGGCCGAGGAGCACGAGGCCTACCGCCGCCTGGCCGCCGGCCGCGTGGACGGCGTGCTGCTCACCGACCTCCGCGTCGACGACGAGCGCCCCGAGCTCCTGGCCGGTCTCGGCCTGCCGGCCCTGGCCGTCGGCCACCAGCGCTCCACCACGGCCACCGCCCCGCTCCCCCAGGTCGCCCTCGACGACAGGGCCGGGGTCCGCGCCGCCGTCGACCACCTCGTCACCCTCGGTCACCGGCGCCTCGCCCACGTGACCGGCTCGGCGCGGCTGGTGCACGGCGTGGACCGGCTCGAGGCCTTCCAGGACGCCGTGTCCGCCCACGGTGACGCCCTCGACACCCCCACCGTGCTCGACGGCGACTTCTCCGCCGCCAGCGGCGCGGCCGCCGCCCACCGCTGGCTGGAGCTCCGCGCCGCGCACGGCGCAGCCGGTGCTCCGACGGCGCTCGTCGTCGCCGGCGACCTCATGGCCACCGCGGCGCTCGGCGTGCTCGCCGCCGAGGGCGTCCGCGTGCCCGCCGAGGTCTCGGTCACGGGCTTCGACGACGCGCCGCTCGCCGCCCACCTCTCGCCCCCGCTGACCACGGTCCACAGCGACGCCGCCGCGTGGGGCCGCGCCGCCGCCGACGCCCTCCTGGACCTGCTCGAGGACGACGACGAGCGCCGCACCGATCGCGTCCGACCGGCCGTCGCCGACCTGCCCGCCGCCCGCCTGGTGGTCCGCGCCTCGACGGGCGCCCCACCGGCCTGACCGCCCCCCACCCACACCCACACCCACCACGTCCGACCCCCCCCGAAGGAGGAGGAATGCAGACCAGCGCTCGATGGGGAGCGGTGGCCGCGGCAGTGCTGCTGACCGCGACGACCGCCGCCTGCGGCGGTGGACAGGGCCCCGGGAACCCCCAGGGACGAGGCCCCATCACCATCTGGCTCTCCAACAACGAGCAGGAGGTCGCCTGGGGCGAGGAGCAGGTCAAGGCCTGGAACGCCGCCCACCCCGACCAGCAGGTGACCGCCCAGCAGATCCCCGCCGGCAAGTCCTCCGAGGAGGTCATCGGCGCGGCGATCGCGGCGGGCACCACGCCCTGCCTCATCTACAACACCTCGCCGGCCGCGGTGCCGCAGTTCGTCAAGCAGGGCGGGCTGGTGCCGCTCGACACGATGCCGGGAGGTGCGGACTACATCACCCAGCGCACGGGTGCGGCCGCTGAGCAGTACCGCTCCCCGGACGGGCACTTCTACCAGCTGCCGTGGAAGTCAAACCCGGTCATGGTCATCTACAACAAGAAGATCTTCGCCGCGGCCGGGCTGGACCCGGAGAACCCGCAGCTGTCCACCTACGCCGACGTGCTGGCCGCCTCGGAGAAGATCGTCAGCTCCGGTGCCGCGCCGTCGGCGATCTGGCCCTCGCCGGCCAGCCAGTTCTTCCAGAGCTGGTTCGACCTGTACCCGCTGTACGCCGCTGCCAGCGGTGGCCAGCAGCTGGTGGTGGACGGCAAGGCCCAGGTCGACTCGGCGCCCGCCCTCGACGCCGCCGGCTTCTGGCGCCAGATGTACGCCAAGGGCCTCTCGCCTCAGGAGGCGTACACCGGAGACGCCTTCGCCGACGGCAAGGCCGCCATGGCGATGGTCGGTCCGTGGGCGGTGGCGGTGTACGGCAAGGACGTCGACTGGGGCGTCGTCCCCGTCCCCACCCCGAACGGTGAGCCGGCGCAGGAGGTCCACACCTTCTCCGACGCCAAGAACGTCTCCCTGCCCGTCGCGTGCCAGAACCAGGCGACGGCGTGGGACTTCCTCCAGTCCACCACCAGCACCGACGCCGACCGCGCCCTGCTGACGGAGACCGGGCAGATGCCGATGCGCGCCGACGTCGCGCAGACCTACGCCGACTGGTTCGCCAGCGCCGACGGCGCCCCGTACGCGCCCTTCGCCGCCCAGGCCGCCCGCACCGTGGAGGTGCCCAGCGTGAAGAACTCCGTGGAGATCTGGCAGGACGTCCGCAACGCGTGGACGGGCTCGGTGATCTTCGGCAAGGAGCCGGTGGCGTCCGCGATGCGCGACGCGAACGGCGAGGTCCAGCACCTCCTGGAGGTGCCGTGATGAGCGCCCTCACGCCGGCCCGCCCCGGCCCCGCGTCGTCGTCCTCCCCCGCCGGGAGGAGCAGGACGACGACGAGCGCCTCCGACGGCCGCCCCCCGCGCGGCGGCCTCACGCCGCTGCAGCGCGCCTTCGGCCGCCACCCGATCGGGGTGCTGCTGGCCCTTCCGTACGCGGTGTTCCTCGTGGCGGTGTTCGCCTACCCGGTGGTGCTCGCCGCGTGGATGAGCGTGCACGACTGGTTCTTCTCCGCGCCCGGCGTGGAGGTCTCCCACCCGTTCGTCGGGTTCGAGAACTACCGGCAGGTGCTCACGGACCCGCAGGTCCACCAGGCCTTCCTCAACATCGGCGTCTTCCTCGTCATCAACGTGCCGCTGACCGTGGCGCTGGCGCTCGTGCTCGCGGTGGCGCTGAACCGCGCGGCCCGCGGGCGGACGTTCTTCCGGGTCGCGTTCTACGTGCCGTACGTGACGGCGAGCGTGGCCCTGGTGGGCGTCTGGCTGTTCCTGCTGGGCGGTGACGGGGTGGTCAACTCCCTCCTCGGCCCGCTCGCCCCGGACCCGTCGTGGCTGGTGAACAGCAGCCTCGCCATGCCGAGCATCGCCGGCTTCGTGGCGTGGAAGCAGCTCGGGTTCTTCGTGCTGCTCTACCTGGCGGCACTGCAGAACGTCAGCAGGGACCTCTACGAGGCCGCCTCGATGGACGGGGCCGGGCGCGTCCGGCAGTTCTTCACGGTGACCGTGCCGGGCGTGCGGACGACGACGGCGCTGGTGGTCATCCTCGCCGTCATCACCGGCGCGAACCTCTTCACGGAGCCCTACCTGCTCACCGGCGGCGGCGGACCGGACGGCGCGTCGACGTCGCCCGTGCTGCTCATGTACCAGCTGGGCATCGAGCAGGGGAACCCCGACACCGCCTCCGCCCTCGGCATCGTGCTGGTGGTGGTGGTCGGGCTGCTGGTCCTCCTGAACCGCCGACTGCTGAGGAGCGAGTCATGAGCACCCCCACCCCCGTCCGCGAGGAGGCGGAGGCGAAGCGTCGGAAGGCCGGGGCGTCGCGGTGGGTGGTGCCCGCCGTCCTGACGCTCGGGGCGCTGGCGTTCCTGCTGCCCTTCTACCTCATGGTGATCGGCTCGCTGCAGGCGGAGCCCGACACGTCCATCAGCGGTCTGGTCCCGTCCGGCGGCCTGACCACCGCGAACTACAGCAACATCGACGGCTCCATCGACCTGTGGCGCACGCTGCTCAACTCCGGCGTCATCACCGGCGGCGCGATCGTCGGCACGCTGGTGTTCGGGGTGCTGGCGGGGTACGCCCTCGCCGTCCTGCACTTCCGCGGCCGCGGCACGCTGTTCGCGATGGTGCTGCTGGTGCAGGTCATCCCGTTCCAGCTGCTCACCATCCCGCTGTACGTGCTGACCGTGCGCACGTACGGGCTGGCCGACTCCTACCTCGGCATGGTGCTGCCGTTCCTCGTCAACACCACGGCGGTGTTCGTCTTCCGGCAGTTCTTCCTGCAGCTGCCGCCGGACCTGTTCTCCGCGGCGCGCATCGACGGCGCCTCCGAGCTGCGGGTGCTGTGGTCGGTGGCGCTGCCGCTGGTGCGCCCGGCGCTGCTGACGGTGGTGCTGCTGACGTTCATCGGTCCGTGGAACGAGTTCCTCTGGCCGTTCCTCGTCACCAAGGAGGCCGCGATGCAGCCGCTGGCGGTGGCGCTGGCCAACTACCAGGCGAACGTCGCCGCCACCACCTCCAACCCGTACGGCGCGGTGCTCGCCGGCTCGGTGGTGCTGGCCGCCCCCGCGGTGGGCCTGTTCCTCGTGTTCCAGCGCCACTTCACCGCCACCAACCTCTCCGCGGGGGTCAAGGGATGACTCGCACCACGACCACTCAGCAGGTGTCCCCGAGCGGTGACCCCCGTGATCATGGACGTCCCGCGCACACCACGGCCGGCAGGGCGTCTGAAAGTGCTTCGGAAGTCCATGATCACGGTGGGGTGGTCCCTCCTCCGCTGAGGACGACGACGCGCGCCGTCGCGGTGGCAGCTGCGCTGCTGCTCGGTGGCACCTGCCTGGCCGCGCCGGCAGCGGCAGCGCCGGCCCAGCCCCCGGCCGCTGGCCAGCAGAGCCAGGCGGACCGCAAGGCACCCCAGGGGCAGCGGCTGGCGAACACCGGTCACCTGACCACGCTCACCACGCGCGTGGCCCCGCCGGCCCAGGCCGGTCACACCACGTACCGGCTGGCCGAGGAGCCCGAGCTGGGCGTGCTGTGGACGTACGCCGAGCCGTCGCAGCCGTCAGGGAGCGCCTCCCGCCCGGGCGTGACGAGCAAGGACGGGTGGGACCTCCTCGGCGGCGGCACGTACGACGCCGCCACCGGCCGCTGGACGCAGGGCGCGTTCAACGCCGACGACGTCACCCGCGCCGCCGTCGCCTTCACCCGCCACTGGCGGGCCACCGGCGACGCGGCCAGCCGCGAGCAGGCGTACGAGCTGCTGCGCGGCGCGACGTACCTGCAGACCACCGACGGTCCGGACGCCGGGAACGTCGTCCTGTGGATGCAGCCCGACGGCCAGCTGAACCGCAGCGCGGAACCGGTGGAGCTGCCCGACCCGAGCGACTCCGCGGAGTCGTACTGGCTGGCTCGCACCGTCTGGGCGCTGGGTGAGGGGTACGCGGCGTTCGCCGCATCCGACGCGCCCGGCGACCGGGAGTTCGCGGCGTTCCTGGCGCAGCGGATGGCGCTGTCGCTGGACGCGCTGCAGCGCCAGAGCCTCGGCAGGTACGGGCAGTACGAGGTCTCCGACGGCGACCGCGTGCCCGGCTGGCTCATCACCGGTGGTGCGGACGCCACGAGCGAGGCCGTGCTCGGGCTGGCGGCGTTCGTCGGGGCGGGCGGGCGAGCAGCCGCCGACCCCGCCGTCGTCGCGAGGGCCAGGACGGCGCTGCGCCAGTACGCCGAGGGCGTCGCCGCCATGGGCACCCCGCCCACCACGGACGTCACGACCCGCGGGCGGGGCACGGCGGCGCCCACCTACCCGTTCGGCGCGGTGCTGCCGTGGACGCCGTCGCGCTCGCAGTGGCACGCGTGGGGCGCGCAGATGCCGGCGGCGCTGGCCGAGGCCTCCGACGTGCTCGGAGACCCGGCGCTGCTCTCCCCCGCCGTGGACGACGCGTCGGTGTTCACGCCGCTGCTGCTCGCCTCCGGCGGGCCCGACAGCTCCTGGGCCCCGGCGCCGGTGGACAGGTCGCAGATCGCCTACGGCGCTGACGCGCGGCTGGCCTCGGTGCTCGCCGTCGCCGACGAGAGCGGTGACCGAGCGCTCGACACGCAGGTGGCCGGGGCTGCGGGCGCGTGGTTCTTCGGTGCCAACCCGGCCGGTGTTCCCGTCTACGACCCGAGGACCGGCACCACCAACGACGGCATCAACGCCGACAGGACGGTGAACAAGAACTCCGGGGCGGAGTCGACCATCCACGGCTTCCTCGCGGCGCTCGCGCTCGACGAGCACCCGGCCGCGAAGGCGATCGCCACGCAGCAGACGCGCGTCACGCAGCGCGACGGGCTGCGGGTGGTGGAGGGCGAGGCCGGCACGACGTCCGGCACGGCCCCGGCCGGCAGCGTCGTCACGCTCCCCGAGGAGAAGGCGTGGACCGGTGAGGCGCAGTGGTCCGGCGGCGCCTACCGCTCGCTGCCGCCCGGCGCCGCGACGCAGCTGGCGCTGCCCGCGGCCGGCGGCCCGGGTCCGCGGTGGGCGTCCGTCGTCGTCGACCTGGCCGCCGCGCCGGGTGCTCCGGCGCCGAGGCTCACCGTGGCGGCCCTCGACACGAAGACCGGCAGGACGACCGCGCTGGGCGACGTGGACCTGCGCGGCGTGGAGCAGGGGGTCTCGGCCGGGCCGGGCTCGCTGCGCGCGCTGCCGCTGGGCGTGCCCCTGCCGCAGGGCGCCGACGCGCTGGTGGTGACCTCCAGCGGAGCGGCGGCCGCCGGGCCGGCGTCGCTGGACGCCGTCCTCGTGGTGCCGCAGACGCCGTCGCTGACCCTGTCCACCCCCGACGGGAAGCGCTCGACCACCGTCACGACCGACCTCACCCGCTGACCGAGAGGAACCGACACCGATGACCGCGACCTTCCCCCTGGGCCCGTTCACCCCGCACGCGAGCAACCCGATCCTGTCCCCGCGCGGCACCACGTGGGAGTCGGGCAGCGTCTACAACCCGGCGGCACTCGTCGTCGACGGGTTCGAAGGGGCCGAGGGCTCCGAGGTGGTGCTGCTCTACCGCGCCCACGCCGACGACGTCGTCAGCCACGTCGGCCTGGCCCGCAGCCGCGACGGCGTGCACTTCACCTGCGACCCCGAGCCGGTGTTCTCCCCCGCCGAGCCCCACGAGGTGCACGGCGTGGAGGACCCGCGCGTCACCGCGGTGGACGGCACCTACTACCTCACCTACAGCGCCTACGACGGCGAGCGCGCGCTGCTGTGCCTGGCCACCTCGACCGACCTGCGCACCTGGGAGCGCCACGGCGTGGTGCTGCCCGAGCTCAACAGCTTCGCCGGGCACGAGGGCGGGCCGACCGGCCCGTGGACCAAGGCCGGCGGGATCCTGCCGGTGCAGGTGGACGGGCGCTGGCTCATGTACGTGGGCGAGGGCTCGATCTACCTCGCGGAGTCCGACGACCTCCTCCACTGGCGGCTCGTGTCCGACCGGCCGGTGCTCGAGCCGGAGCCGGGCACGTGGTCGGAGTTCCTCGTGGAGGTCGGCCCGCCGCCGGTGCTGCTGGACAACGGCCTCATCTGCCTGGTCTACAACGCCGCGGTGAAGCTGCCCGAGGGCGGCGTGCGGTACGTGTGCGGGCAGGCGCTGTTCGACCCCGCCGACCCGACCCGCGTGGTGGCCAAGCTGGACCAGCCGTGGCTGGAGCCGCGCACCGCCGAGGAGCAGCACGGGCTGGTCTCCAACGTGACGTTCGTGGAGGGCCTGGTGCAGTTCCAGGGCTCGTGGTTCGCGTACTACGGGCAGTCGGACTCCACGCTCGGCGTGGCCGTGGCCCCGGCCGGGGAGCGCTTCGGCGGGTCGTCGTTGCCGATCACGTCCGAGCAGCGGACGGTGCTCGCCAGCGCCTGACGGGGACGACGACGGGGGCGGGCGGCCCGCGACCGGCGCTAGGGCCGCGGGCCGACCCCCACCCCCCCAGCGCGCCCCCCCCAGCACGGAGGCAGACGTGGAGCAGCAGGTCCCGTTCAGGGCGAGCCGCAGGCCGATCTGGGTGCTCGTGATCATCGGCGCCGCCCTGGTGGTGTGGGGGCTCGTGCAGGGCGCCGGACCGGTGCGCTGCGGCGACGACGTCATGCTCCCGGGCGACCGGTGCTCCTTCTACAGCTCCAGCTCCTACGACCTGCAGAGCTACGCCGAGCGCCGGGCCACCCAGCAGCGGCAGCCCTTCATCCTCGTCCCGGCGGGTGCCGTGCTGCTCGTGGCCGGCCTGGCGGGAGGGCTGCTGCTGGCCCGCCGGGTGGAGTCGCCGAAGGGCCGTGCGGAGTGGCTGGAGTTCGAGGCGCAGGCGGAGCGGTCGCGCCAGGAGCTGCTGCGGCGCGCCGCCCCCGCCGAAGGCACCGCTGGCGCTGACGGCGGCACCGGCGGTCCGTCGGTGTTCACCGCCCTGCTGGCCGAGCACGAGCGCCGCACCGCCAAGGAGCGCCGCCGCCACCGGTACCCGGCGGTGGCGCGGGGCCCGGTCCGCCGGGTCCGCGTGGCCAGCCGCCGGCCCGTCATCCGGCTGCTGCTGCTCGCGGCGGTGCTGGCGGGGGTGGGCCTGTGGGCGTGGAACTCCGTGGAGCCGCGCTGCTTGAACAAGCCCCTGGCCCCGGGCCAGACCTGCACCACCACGGTCGGGCGGGAGCGGGTGGAGCGGACGGCGGACCAGGTGCTGGTCTCCCAGCGCAGGCCGGCGACGTGGCTCTTCTACGGCGCGGCCGGCGCCGCGGTGCTCTCGGTGCCCGTGGGCCTGTGGCGCGGCCGGCGCGTGGACGTGCCGGTCGGCTGACCGCCCCGCCCCGCCCCGCCCCGCCGAGACCGCACTGACCGCGCTGACAGCGCTGACAGCGCTGACAGCGCACTGGTGCATCAGTCCCCGGGCCGGGTTGCAGACCTGATCTAGGCTGCCGACGTGGCGACGAAGCTCCCCTGGCCGGTCAAGCTCCCCGTGCGCACCGCTGCGCCGCAGGACGACGTCGACGACGCCGCCCTGCGGGTGCGCGGCCGCGAGGACCACGCCGCGGGCGCCACCGCCGTCGTCGTCGCCCTCCAGCACGGCGTGGAGCAGATGGGTCCGCTGCGGACGGCCCGCACGCTCCTGCGCCTCAACCAGGTGGACGGGTTCGACTGCCAGGGCTGCGCGTGGCCCGACCCCGACCCGGAGCACCGCCACACCGCCGAGTTCTGCGAGAACGGCGCGAAGGCCGTCGCCGAGGAGGCGACGCTGCGCCGCGTGACGCGCGACTTCTGGGCGCGGCACACCCTCGACGACCTCGCCGGCCGCAGCGACTACTGGCTGGGCCAGCAGGGCCGCCTCACCGAGCCCGTCGTCCGCCGCCCCGGCTCGGACCACTACGAGCCCATCAGCTACTCCGAGGCGTTCGAGCTCATCGGCGAGCAGCTGCGCTCGCTGCCCAGCCCTGACGCGGCGGCGTTCTACACCTCCGGGCGCACGTCCAACGAGGCGGCGTTCGCCTACCAGCTCTTCGCGCGGGCCTTCGGCACCAACAACCTGCCCGACTGCTCGAACATGTGCCACGAGTCGACGTCGGTGGCGCTCGCCGAGACGATCGGCGTGGGCAAGGGCAGCGTGCACCTGCACGACTTCTACGACACCGACCTCGTCATCATCGCCGGGCAGAACCCGGGCACCAACCACCCGCGCATGCTGTCGGCGCTGGAGAGGGCCAAGAAGACCGGCGCGAAGATCCTCGCCGTCAACCCGCTGCCCGAGGCCGGGCTGATGGCGTTCCGCAACCCGCAGACGCCGAAGGGGCTGCTCAAGGGCGAGCACCTGGCCGACCTGCACCTGCCGATCCGCGCCAACGGAGACCTGGCCCTGTTCCAGTGGTTCGGACGCGCGGTGGTCGAGGCCGGGCGGCTGGACCGGGCGTTCGTCGAGGCGCAGACCTCCGGGTTCGAGGCGTGGGCCGAGCACGTCCGCTCCACGGACAAGTCCGAGGTGCTCGCCGCCACCGGTCTCACCGAGGCCCAGCTCGACGAGGCGACCGCCCTGGTGGTGGCCTCCCCGCGGTTCATCACCTGCTGGGCGATGGGCATCACCCAGCACAGGAACGCCGTGGGGACGATCAAGGAGATCGTCAACCTGCACCTGGCGACCGGTGCCATCGGCCTGCCCGGCTCGGGCGTGTGCCCCGTGCGCGGCCACTCCAACGTCCAGGGCGACCGGACGATGGGGATCTGGGAGAAGTCGCCCGACTCCTTCCTCGACGCGGTCCGCGACGAGTTCGGCTTCGACCCGCCCCGCCGGCACGGTCACGACACCGTCGACACCATCCGCGCCATGCGCGACGGCGAGGTGCAGTTCTTCCTGGGCATGGGCGGCAACTTCGTGCAGGCCGCTCCCGACACCGGCGCCACCGAGGCTGCGCTGCGGAACTGCGCCATGACCGTGCACGTGTCCACCAAGCTGAACCGGTCGCACGCGGTGGCCGGGACGACGGCGATCGTGCTGCCGACGCTGGGCCGCACCGAGCGCGACGTCCGCGGCGCCGGCGCGCAGACGCGCGAGCAGTTCGTCACCGTCGAGGACTCGATGTCGATGGTGCACGCCAGCCGCGGGCGCCTGGCCCCGCCGGCGCCGGGCGTGCTCAGCGAGGTCTCGATCATCTCTGGGATCGCCGCTGCCACCCTGCGCGACCGCGACGACGCGACCGGGTCCATCGACTGGGCCGGGTTCGCGGAGGACTACTCCGCCGTGCGCCGCCACATCGCGGCGGTGGTGCCGGGCTGCGAGGACTACGACGCCAAGGTGCGGGCCCCGGGCGGCTTCCAGCTGCCGCACGCACCGCGCGACACCCGCACGTTCACCACGGCCAGCGGCAAGGGCGTGTTCTCGGTGGTGCCGCTGTCGGTGCTCACCGTGGCCGACGACCAGCTGGTGCTGCAGACGCTGCGCAGCCACGACCAGTACAACACCACGGTCTACGGGCTGGACGACCGCTACCGCGGCATCTCCGGCGGGCGCCGCGTGGTGTTCCTCAACCGCGAGGACGCCCGTGACCGGGGCCTGGCCGACGGCGACCACGTGGACCTGGTGGGCGTGTGGGAGGACGGCGTGGACCGCGTCGCCCACGACTTCCGGGTGGTGCTGTACGACACCTCGCGAGGCTCGGCGGCGGCGTACTACCCCGAGACCAACCCGCTGGTGCCGCTGGACTCGCAGGCGGACCAGAGCGGCACCCCGACGTCGAAGGGCGTGGTCATCACCCTGCGCAGGGCCACCTCCTGACCGGCTGCTCGACCAGCTGCTCGACCGGCTGCTGACCGGCGCCGGGTCGGCCGGGGGTCCGGCCGGGGTCCTTCGAGTGGGCACTGCGGCCCGCGGTGCGAGACGCTCGCCACCGGCACCAGGTGACGGTGGCGGGTGCTCCCGCCACCGGTGACGGCTGGGGAGCCCCAGGGACCGTCGAGGTGCGAGGGAGTCGGACGTGGTGGCCGTGAGCCAGTCCCCGCGCGTGCTCGCAGACCGGTACGAGCTGGCCGAGCTGCTGGGGCGGGGTGGCATGGCGGAGGTCCACGCCGCCCTCGACCGGCGCCTCGGCCGCCGGGTCGCCGTGAAGCTGCTCCGCTCGGAGCTGGGGCGCGACCCCTCGTTCCAGGCGCGCTTCCGCCGCGAGGCGCAGTCCACGGCGCTGGTGGACCACCCCGCGGTCGTCACCGTGTACGACAGCGGCGAGGACGTGCGGACCGAGTCCGGCGGTGCGCAGGTCCGCACGCCCTACATCGTCATGGAGCTCGTGGCGGGCCGCACGGTGCGCGAGCTGCTCGACGAGGCCGCCGCCTCCGGGGAGTCCGGGCTGGGCGCCGAGCGCGCCGTGGAGATCACCGCCGGGGTGCTCACCGCGCTGCAGGCCGCCCACGACGCCGGGATCGTCCACCGGGACGTCAAGCCCGCCAACGTCATGGTCACGCCCACCGGCGGCATCAAGGTCATGGACTTCGGCATCGCCCGGGCCGTGGCCGACTCCTCGCTGACCCTCACGCACGGCAGCGCCGTCGTCGGCACCGCGCAGTACCTCTCCCCCGAGCAGGCGCGCGGCGAGGCGGTCGACGCCCGCACCGACCTGTACTCCGTCGGCTGCCTGCTGCACGAGCTGCTCACCGGGCGGCCGCCGTTCACCGGGGAGTCCGCCCTCGCGGTGGTCTACCAGCACGTCGGGGAGCTGCCGGCGCCGCCCAGCCGGTACGACAGCACCATCAGCGACCAGCTGGACCGGGTGGTGCTCACGGCGCTGTCCAAGCAGCGCGACGACCGGCAGCCCGACGCCCTGGCGTTCCGCGACGACCTGCTCGCGGCGCTGGCAGGCACGGCTCCCAGCAGACGGGCCGCCCGTGCCCCCCTCGCCGGCGGCCGCGCCGGTGGCGTTCCGGCGCTACCACCCGGACCGCGGCGCGGCCGGCGCCGGGCGGCGGCGCTCGCCGGGGCGGTGCTCGTCGTCGGCCTGGCCCTGGGCGGCTGGTCTCCCGACCGGGCGGCTCCCGGGGCGACGACCACCGGCCGGGGCGTCGAGCCCCGCACGCCCGTGCTGCTGACCACCGCCGGCGGGTCGTCGGACGCAGTGGAGACCACCTCCAGCACCGTCGCCCCGGCTGCGCCGTCGGCGAGCGCCGCGCAGACCTCCCGCGGCGCGGGCAGCAGCGCGGTGCCGGCCGTCACCACGGGTCGCACGGCGGCGGCCGACGACGACGGCGGGACCCCCGCCGGCGACGACGGGACCGTTGCCGGCTCCGCCGCCTCCCCCGCGTCGGTGGCGACCGGGGCCGCAGCGGGCGCGGGGTCGTCCGCGCCGACGGACCCGGGGGTGGGATCGGACCAGGACAGCACCCCGTCAGATCCGTCCCCGACGGGCAGTGGTGGGGGCGGCGACGCGGGGCGCGGCGGGCCCGGCTCCGGGCAGAGCCAGTCACCGGCGCCGGCGCAGCAGCCGGCACCCAGCGCGGCACCGGCGCAGGGTGCTGGACAGGGCGCAGGTCAGGGCTCAGACCAGGGTGCGGGTCAGGGTCCCTCCGCGGGGCGGGCCACCGGTCCCGGCCGCAGCGGCGAGGCGCCCGGACAGGCCACGAGCCAGGGGAAGGGCCCGAGCCAGGGGCAGGGCCGGCAGCACGGCTGACCGCGGAGGGGCCCTCAGGTCGTGCCGACGGCTCGGCCACCCCGCGCCGGCGTCGCCGGCGCGGTGAGCGCGGCACCGAGGTCGAGGACGGCGTCGCAGCGGTCCACGCCCTCGGGCCGGTGCGTGAGCAGCAGCACGCTCGGCCGCTGACCGCCCTCGTCGTCGTCGTGCTCGTCTCCGAGCAGGTCGGCGACCAGCGCCTGGGCGGTGGGCTCGTCGAGGCCCTCGGTGGGCTCGTCGAGGACGAGGACGTCGGGCCGGGGCAGCAGCGCCCGGGCGGCCGCGAGCCGGCGCCGCTCGCCGCCGCTGACGGTGGAGCCGCCGTCACCGAGCCAGGTGTCCAGGCCGTCGGGCAGCCGGGCGAACCAGTCGCCGAGGCGCACGCGCCGCAGGACGGCCACGAGCTCGGCGTCGTCGGCGTCAGGGGCCGCGAGCGCGAGGTTGGCGCGCAGCGTGGTGGCGAACAGGTGCTCGGTGGCCTCGCTCACCAGCCCGATGCGGCGGCGGACAGCGGCCGGGTCGAGCGCGCGCACGTCCACGCCGCCCAGGGTCACCGTGCCGGCGCGCGGGTCGAGCAGTCGGACCACCACCGCGCCCAGCGTCGACTTGCCCGACCCGGACGGCCCGAGCACCGCGACGCGCTGCCCGGGCGGGAGGTCGAGGTCGAGCCCGGTGAGGGCGGGCGGGCGCTGCGGGTCCCAGCCCGCGACGAGCCCGCGGACGACGAGCGCGGACCGGGCGGGCACGTCGGCGCTGCGCCCGGTCCGCTCGTCCACCGACGGCGCCTGCTCGGCCACGGCCGCCAGCCGCCGCTCGGCCGCCCGGGAGCGCTCGCGTGCGACCGCGGCGTCGACCAGGCCCAGCACCGGCTCGCCGAGCGCCAGCACCACGAGGACGACGACGGCCGCGCCCTCCGCGCCCAGCGCCCCGGCCGTCACCGACGCCAGCGCGCCGGCGGCTGCCGCGACCACCGCGAGACCGGAGCCCAGGTGCGCGAGCGCCGTGGCGGTGCCGGCGCCGCCCGCTGCGCGGACCTCGGCGGCGGCCAGGTCGCGGCCGCGGGCGCGGGGCACGGCCAGCGCGGTCCGCGCTCCTCCGGCGGTGGCTCGGGCGGCCAGCTCGTCGACGGCGTCGACGGTCTCCACGGCGGCGTCGGCGAGGGCCGCCCGCTCCGCGGCGAGGGCGGCGTCGGTGCGCCGGGCGGCGCGGGCGCCCAGCGCGGGAGCGGCCAGGGCGGCGACGGCGAACCCCGCGGCGGCGCCCAGCGAGGCCAGCGGGTCGAGCACGGCCAGCACGCCGAGGACGACGACGACCGCCGCCAGCGCCGCGGCCGCGGGGAGCCGGCCGCGCAGGAGCCCGTCGAGTCGGGCGTCGACGTCCCCCACGAGGCGGGTGAGCAGGTCGCCGCGGCGCAGCGGCCCCGGTCCGGGGACGCGCGGGACGAGGTCGGCCAGCACCTGCGAGCGCCAGCGGGCCAGGCGGCGCAGGGCGACCTCGTGGGAGGCGAGGCGCTCAAGGTAGCGCAGCAGCGGGCGGGCGACGGCGCTGCCGCGCACGGTGACGACGGCGGCGGACAGGGTGAGCACGGGCGGCAGGGTCGAGGCGCGCACGAGCAGCCAGGTGGCGGCGGCGGTGAGGGCCGCGCCCGCGAGCCAGGAGGCGGAGCCCAGCGCGACGGCGGTACCGGGCCGGCGCCCGGCCGCCCGGAGCGTCCGCCCCCACCAGCCCGGCCTCTCCGCCTCCCCACCGTGATCATGGGCGTTCTGCGCAGACCCCCCGTGATCATGGGCGTTCTGCACATCCGTGTGCACGACGCCCATGATCACGGACGGGGTGGTGGACGGGGTGGTGGACGGGGTGGTCGTGGACGCGGTGGTGGGGGCGGGCGGCACCACGGCGACGGTCCTGTGCACCGCGGCCAGCAGCGCCGGGCGGTGCGCGGCCACGAGCACGGCGCTGCCGGCGTCCGCGGCGGCGCGCAGCGCGGTCACCACGCGGGCCTCCGCGGCGGTGTCGAGGTGGGCGGTCGGCTCGTCGAGCAGGAGCACCGCCGGACGGCGCCCCGCCGCGCGCAGCACCCGCGCCAGGGCCAGGCGCTGCCGCTGCCCGGTGGACAGGCCCGCCGCGCGCTCGCCGACCGGCGTGCCCAGGCCGGCGGGCAGCGCCTCCACCTCGGCGCGCAGCCCGACCAGCTCGAGGGCGTCCAGCAGCTCGGCGTCGGCGGGGAGGCCCGAGCCTCGCCCGGGCCCGTCGTCGTCCTCGTCCTCGTCGTCGTCGGCCAGCTGCGCGGCCAGCTCCTCGTCGAGCAGGAGGGCGTCGCGGACGGTGCGGGCGTGGGGCAGCAGCGGGTCCTGCGTGAGCAGCAGCACCCGGCCGGTCACGCTGACCGACCCCGCGGCGAGCGGCTGCACGCCGGCGAGCGCCCGCAGGAGGGTGGTCTTGCCGGCGCCGGAGGGACCCCGCAGCGCGACCAGCTCGCCACCGCGCACGGACACCGCGTCGAGGGAGAGCGCGTCGACGGACCGGCCGGCATGCCGCACGCGCAGGTCGGAGCCACTCACGGAGGGTGCCTGCTCGCTGACTCCACGGACGGGAGTCCCATGATCACGGTCGGGGTCCGGGGCGGTGAGGACGGCGTCCACCTCGGCGATGACGGCGGCGGCGTCGGCGGAGGCGTGGAAGCGGGCCCCCACCTCGCGCAGCGGCCGGTACGCCTCGGGCGCGAGCAGGATCGCCAGCAGGGCGGGCGCCAGCGCCATCGACCCGTCGGCCACGCGCAGGCCGGCCTCCACCGCCACCAGCCCCACCGAGAGGGTGCCGACCAGGTCGAGCGCGGTGGAGGACAAGAACGCCACCCGCAGCACCCGCAGCGTCGCCTCGCGGTGGCGCTCGGTGGTCGCGGCGACCTCCCCGACCTGCCGCTGCGCCCGGCCGTGCACCCGCAGCAGGGCCAGACCGCGCACCACGTCGAGGAAGTGCCCCGCCAGCCGGGCGCCCTCCTCCACGCGCTCCGCAGCGCGCCGCTGCGTGGCCCAGCCGATGAGGATCGCGAAGACCGGCACCAGCGGCAGCGTCACCAGCACGAGCAGCGCCGAGCGCCAGTCGACGGCCAGCAGCACGAGCACCACCACGGGCGGCAGCAGCGCGCCGACCACCAGCGAGGGCAGGTACCCGGAGAACCACGGCCGGAGCGCGTCGAGCCCGGCCGCTCCCCCGCCGCCGCTGCCGCCGGGACCGCTGGTCGCGGCGACCAGGGCGCGCAGGCGCCCGGCGCCGTGGGACGCCACCCAGGCGGGGCCGCGGCGCAGCGCCGCCTCGAGCACCGCCGTGCGCAGCTCGTCCACGGCGGCGGAGCCGGCCCGGGCGGACAGCACCGACTCCGCGCGGGCCAGCAGCGCCCGGGCGAGGAACGCCCCGGCGAGCACTGCCAGCTGCACGCCCGTCCCGGGCAGCCAGGCGGGCAGGCCGTACCCGGCCGGTGACGGCGGGGCCCCGTCGCGCGCGGCCACCGCGAGGCTGACGACGACGCCGGCGGCCGTGGCCGCCACCAGCAGCGTGACCAGCACCTGCGCCGCCCCGACGAGCACGAGGCCGGCGACGGGGCGGCGGGCGGCGCGCGCGTGGCGCAGCAGCCGCGGGTCGACGGGGCCGCGGCTGGCGCGCGCGGGGTGACTAGCGCCCATGATCACGGAGGGTGGCGGCGGCCAGGGTCAGGCGGTGGCGACCCGCTCGCTGGCGACGCGGCGGCGGAACACCCAGTACGACCACACCTGGTAGACCACCACACCCGGCACCGCCACCGCACCGAAGGCCGTGACCAGCCCCAGCGCCGCGGGCGTCGCCGCGGCGGACTCCCTGGTCAGGGACCAGGCCGGGTCGAGCGTGCTCGGCAGCACCACGTCACCGTTCGCCAGCAGGACCGCGACGACGACACCGGCCACGAGCAGCGACGCCAGCGCGAACGCCACGCCCTCGCGGCGCAGCCGCACCGCAGCGGCCACCACCACGGCGCCGGCCGCCACCGCCGCACCGGTCACCACGAGCCCGACGTCGAGCGGCTCGGTGCCGGCCAGGCCGGCGACGGCCACGACGGCGCCCAGCGCCGCCACGGCCGTCGCGGCGAGCGCGGCGACGCGGTGCGCGCGGACCCGCACCGGACCGGTGGTCCGCAGGGCGAGGAAGCAGGCGCCCAGGAGCAGCGAGAAGACGAGGGCGGCCACCGCTCCCAGGGCCGCCTCGGCGGTGAGCAGGGGGGCGACGGTGCGCGACAGGCCGGCGACCAGCCCCGGCCGGGCCAGGACCGACCCGTCGGCGCCGAGGGCCAGGCCGCGCACGAACACCGACAGCAGCGCGCCCCACAGCGCCACCACGCCGGCCGAGCAGAGCGCCAGCACCACCTCGCAGCGGCGCCGCCAGCGCGGGTCGGCGTGCTTGCCGCGGAACTCCAGGGCCACGCCGCGCCCGGCCAGGAGCAGCAGCACCCCGACCATCGGCAGGTACGTGCCGGACAGCAGGGCGGTGTACCAGGCGGGGAACGCGGCGTAGGTGACGCCGACCGCCGCGACCAGCCACACCTCGTTGCCGTCCCAGAACGGGCCGATGGTCTTCAGGGCGGCGCCGCGCTCGTGCTCGTCGCGGCCCACGAGGGGCGCGAGCACGCCGACGCCGAAGTCGAACCCCTCGAGGGTGAAGAACAGCACCCAGCACAGCACGACGACGGCGAACCAGACGGTCACGAGGTCCACGGCTCAGCAGCTCCTGTCCGGCAGGTGGTCGGGTCAGTACGTGGGGACGGCTGCGCGCTGCGCCGCCGCAGGGGCGGGCTGGGGCGCGCGCTCGTCGTCGTCGTCGCCAGCGGAGGGGGCGGCGGCGACGGGCCGGGACGGCGGCTCGGCCAGGTCCCGGGAGACGAGGTGCCTGACCAGCCGCAGCCAGACGACGGCGAGGACGCCGTAGACGGCGGTGAAGGCGGCCAGGCTGAGCCACGCCTCACCGGCGGTCAGCCCCGGGGAGACCCCGTCCTTGGTGAGCGTGAGGCCGAACGCGAGCCAGGGCTGGCGGGCGGTCTCGGTGAAGACCCACCCGGCGGTGCCGGCGGCGGCGGGCAGCAGCGGCAGCGTGGGCAGCATGCGCAGCGAGATCTGCACGAGCGGGCGGGGGAAGAGGCGCTGGCTCATGAACGGCAGGGCGCTGGCCTTCGGCTCGCGGGGGTCGAGGCCCTTGCGGGTGAGCCAGAGGTAGACGCCGGCGACGAGCGCCGCCAGCAGCCCGATGGTGATCATGGCGCGGAAGGACCAGTAGGCCACGGGGATGACGGGGGCGTAGTCGCCCGGGCCGTAGGTCTGGGAGTACTGGGCCTGCAGGTCGTTGATGCCCCGGACGGTGGAGTGGAAGTCTCCCGTGGCCAGGAACGACAGCAGGTAGGGCAGGTCGAGGCTGAAGACCGGGCGCGATCCGTCGAGGCTGCCGATGGTGAGCAGGCTGAACGGCGCGCCGGTGGTGGTGGTGTAGAGCGCCTCGGCGGCGGCCATCTTCATGGGCTGCACCGACGTCATGACCTTGCCGAGGGTGTCGCCGGTGAGGGCGGTGGCCAGGCCGCCGGCCACGGTGGTCCAGGCGCCGAGGCGGGCGATGCCGGCGAAGGCGCGCTGGTCGGGGTCCGCCGAGCGCACGCGCGCACCCGGCCGGGGCGTCCAGGAGGCGGTCCAGCGGCGGTACGAGCCGACCGAGAGCAGCAGCGCGCCGCCGAGCATGGCCGCGCCCGCGATGGTGTGCGGGAACGTCGCAAGCAGCACGGGGTTGGTCATGAGCTCGGCGAAGCTGCTCAGGTGCGCGCGGCCCGTGGCCGGGTCGAGCGCGTAGGCCACGGGGTGCTGCATGAAGGAGTTGGCGCCGAGGATGACGTAGGCGCTGACCAGGGTGCCGACGGCGACCACCCAGATGGTCGCGAGGTGCACCGGGCGCGGCAGGCGGTCCCAGCCGAAGAACCACAGGCCCAGGAAGGTGGCCTCGAGGAAGAAGGCGAGCATGCCCTCGATGGCCAGGGTGGGACCGAAGACGTCGCCGTAGAAGCGCGCGAAGGCGGACCATCCCATCCCGAACTGGAACTCCTGCACCAGGCCGGTGACGACGCCGACGGCGAAGGTGACCAGCAGCAGCTTGCCCGTGAAGAGCGTGGAGCGGCGCAGCCGCTGGGCGCGCTCGGGGTCCCTGGTGAGCACCGAGGCGGTCTGCAGGCCGGCGGTGAGGCCGGCCAGGCTGATCGACAGCGGCACGAAGAGGTAGTGGTAGATCGTCACGACGGCGAACTGGAGGCGGGTGATGTCCACGACGTCCACGGATCAATACTACGGCGCGTAGTACTCACTTCCGTAGTACGTCAGCTGTCGTACTCGTCACACGGTGCGGTTACCATCGACGGCGTGGCAGCAGCAGGGACGGCGGGAGCCGGCAAGGTCGGCGGACCCGTGGGCGGCGCGCTCGAGCGCGACGTCATGGCCAGGCTGTGGGCCTCGGACGCGCCGCTGACGGTCCGCCAGGTCCACGAGGAGCTGCGCACCAGCGGTGACGACCTCGCCTACACGACCGTCATGACCGTGCTCGACCGGCTGGCCAAGAAGGGCGTGGTCCGCCAGGAGCGCGACGGCCGCGCCTTCCGCTACTCCCCCGTGCAGACCCGCGAGGAGCTCACCGCCGCCCTCATGCTCGAGGCGCTCGGCTCCGCCCCGGACCCGTCCGCGCGCGACGCGGCGCTGGTGCACTTCGTGGGCCGAGTGGGCCCGCAGGGCGTCGCGGCGCTCCGGGCCGCCCTCGACGCCGCCGGCTGACCGAGCGCCGACGGCCGCGCGGCCCCCGGCCGAGCCCGGCACTGGCAGGCTCGCAGCCATGACCGCCTTCGCACTGGGCCTGCTGGGCCTAGTGCTGTCCCTCGTGGTGCCCGCGCCGCTGGCGCGCGCCCGCTGGGCGGCGGCCACCCCCCGGGCGTCGGTGGTGCTGTGGCAGGCGGTGGTGGCGGCCTCGGTGCTGAGCGCCGTCGCCGTCGTCCTCATCGCGCCCGAGGAGATCAGCGGGGCGCTCAGCGCCGGCCCGACCGCCGCCGCGTGGGGGCTGTCCGCCGCGCTGGCGGTGGCGCTGCTCATCGTCACGCGCCTGGTGGTGAGCCTGGTCGGGGTGATGCGGCGGTCGGCGGCGCGGCGCGCCCGGCACCGCGCGCTGCTGGACCTCCTCGACGACGCCGAGCGCAGCGCCGCCCTGGCCAGCGACCTCACCGCTGACCAGCGCCAGCTGCGCGTGCTCGGCGCTCCCCTGCCCCTGGCCTACGGGCTGCCGGGCCGCAGCCCCCGCGTGGTGGTGACCGACGGTGCGCTGCGGCTGCTGGACACCGAGCAGCTGCGCGCGGTGCTGGCGCACGAGCAGGCCCACCTGGACGCCCGGCACGACGTGGTGCTGGAGTCGTTCGCGGCGTTCCACCGGGCCGTGCCGCGACCGCTGCGCAACGACCGCGCGCTCGGCGCGGTGGAGCTGCTGCTGGAGGCCGCCGCGGACGACGCCGCCCGCCGCCGCTGCGGGGGCGCGGGACCGCTGCGCTCGGCGCTGGAGCTGCTGGGCGGCGCCGTCGACCCGGGCGTCGGCGCGCTGGCTGCCGCGGACACCGAGGCCCACCGCGCCCCCGACGACGACGCGCTCGCCGCCCAGCGCGCCCTCCGGCTGGCCCGGCTCGCCGCGGCGCCCACCGCGCGGTGGCGCTCCGTCGGCGTCTGCGCGCTCGCCGCCGGGGTGCTCGTGCTGCCGCCGGTGGTGCTCGTGGCCCCCTGGCTCACCGACGCCCTGTCGAGGCTCCCGCTCCCCTGACCGTGATCATGGGCGTTGCGCGCACACCCCACCGTGATCATGGGCGTTCTGCGCACAGCGAGAGGTGGCTCCCGGGATGCGCACGTCTGCACCGTGCCAGGACGAGGCCGCAGGGTCTGGACCTGTCTGGGCGGATCCGGACTCGAGGTCCTGACGGTGCGCGGAGTCCTGGCGATGGGCCGGCGGGGCGGTGAGGCGGTGGGGCCGTGGGGCGGTGGGGCCGCGGGGCCGTGGGGCGGTGGGGCCGTCGGGCTTCGCCGCCCCGCGGCGCTCCCCACCACCGCGCCTGCCCACCGCAACTGACCGCGGTCAGCTCCGGGGGTGACCGCGGTCAGTTGCGGCGGGCTGTTCCTGGGCCGGGACGTCCGCAGGTGACCGCGGTCAGTCGCGGGAGCGCCCGGGGCGCTGACGCCGTCGCTCGAAGGGCGGGACGGCCAGCCGGGACAGCGATGGCCGGCCGGCCGGGGCGGTCCGGGCTGGTGGGGCGGTCCGGCTCTGCCGCCCCGCGGCGCTCCCCAACACTGCGACTCACCACCGCGACTGACCGCGGTCAGTTTCGGAGGGCTGTTCCTGGGCCGGAACGTCCGCAGGTGACCGCGGTCAGTCGCCGCTGTGCCCTCGTCCTGGGCCGCGACATCCGCAGGTGACCGCGGTCAGTCGCGGGAGCGCCCGGGGCGCTGACGCCGTCGCTCAGAGGGCGGAGGCGGCCAGCTCAACCGGCCAGCTCAACCGGCCAGCGACGACCGCCAGCCGACGCTGCCAGCGGCGACAGCCAGCCGACCCTGCCAGCGGCGACAGCCAGCCGGGACATCGACGGCCGGCCGGCCGGGGCGATCAGGGCCGGGTGCGGCGGTCAGCGGAGCACGTAGCGCTGCAGGTCGCGCAGCGTCTGGTCCATGTGCGACTCCATGGCGGCCCGCGACGCTGCGGCGTCGCCGTCGCGCAGCGCGTCGAGCACGCCGGCGTGCTCGGCGATGGCGTGGACCTGCACCGGCTCGTGCTGCGAGGTCTCGTGGCGGCGCGCGCGCAGCACGGCGGACAGCGGCCCGAGCAGCACCGCCACGAACGGGTTGCCGGAGGCGTGGAGCACCACGTCGTGGAAGGCGATGTCCGCCGCCACGAACGCCTCGACGTCGCCCCCGTCGTGGGCGGTGCGCATGGCGGCGAGGTGCCGCTCCAGCTCGGCGAGGTCGTGGTCGGTGCGGTGGGCGGCCGCGAGCTCGGCGGCCCCCGTCTCCACCATCCGCCGCAGCTGCAGCAGGTGCAGCGGGGCGTCGGCGCCGCCGGAGCGGTCGTGCACGTGGGCGACGGCGCGGATCGAGCTCCACTGGGCCGTCGGCCGCACGCGCGTGCCGCGCCCGCGCTCGACCTCGACCACGCCCTGCGCCTGGAGCACCTTCAGCGCCTCGCGCAGCGTGAGGCGGCTGACCTCGTTCTCCTCGGCCAGCTCCGCCTCGGGCGGCAGCAGCTCACCCGGCGGCGTGCGCCCGTCAGCGACGCGCTCCAGGAGCGCGGCCACCACGACGTCGACCAGGGACTCGCGCGCCAACCGGGACCTCCGTGCGTGGTGGGTGAGCCCGCCACAGTAACGACGACGACGAGCGCCCCACGGCCGTCAGGAGCGGCGGCGCGGGGAGAGCACGCGGATGACGGAGGAGTCGTCGGCCTCGCCGAGGCCCGCGGCCTCCCCCAGCAGGAACAGCTGCTCAGCAGCCGCCGCCACGGGCGCGGCCAGGTGCGCCCGGCGGGCGGCGTCCCCGACGATGCCGAGGTCCTTGACGAAGATGTCGAGGCGGCTGCGCACCTCGGCGCCGTCGGGGTCGTGCGCCAGCAGCATCCGCGGTCCGCGGTCGCCCAGCATGAACGAGGCCGCCGCCCCCGCGCCGAGCGCCTCGAGCGCGCGCTCACGGTCCAGCCCGAGCGCCTCGGCGAGGGCCAGGGCCTCCGCCGCGGCGGCGATGTGCACGCCGCAGAGCAGCTGGTTGACGGTCTTGAGGGCCTGGCCGTCGCCGGCGGCGTCCCCCACCACGGTGAGCGTGGAGGCCAGCAGGTCCAGCACGGGTGCCGCCGTGGCGCGGGCCCGCGGGGTGCCGCCGACCACCACGAGCAGGTCACCGGCGCCCGCGCGGGCGGGCCCGCCGGACAGGGGCGCGTCGACCAGGTCGGCGCCGCGCTCGGCCAGGCGCGCGGCCAGCTCCGCGATGCCGTCGGTGCCCACCGTGCTGGTCAGGACGACGGCGCAGCCGGGCTCGAGGTGGCCGGCGATGCCGTCGTCGTCGGCCGTGCCGAAGAGGAGGGCGTCGAGCTGGGCGGCGTCGCGCACGGCCACGAGCACCACGGCGGCCCCGCGGACCGCGTCGGCGGCGGAGCCGGCCGTCCGGACGCCGGCCTGCGCGGCCAGCTCGAGCCGCGCGGGTGCGGGGTCGTAGCCGCGCACGGGCAGGGCCGTGGCCAGGCGGGTGGCCATGGGCAGCCCCATGGCGCCCAGGCCGAGCACCGCTGTGGTGGGGGTGCTGCTGCTCATCGTCGGGTCCTCCGGAGTGGTCAGCGGCCGTGGTCGCAGGCGGGGGCGAACGGGTGGGGGTCGGTCAGGGCGCGGCGGACAGGGTGCGGACCACGGCGAGCAGCGACCCGTCGTCACCGACGTTCCCCGCGAAGACCACGTACGGGACGCCGGCGGCGGGCCCCTCCACGGGCTCCCACAGCGAGACGATGCCCGGCAGCAGCGGCCCGCGGACCACGGCGCGGCGGATGCCGAGCCCGTACCGGGCGACGTCGCTGGAGGTGATGCCGCCCTTGGCCACCACGAAGCGCGGCGCGGTCCGCGCGACCACACCCCGCACCACCTCGACCACGGCGCGCGAGACCGCGACGGCGATGTCGAGGCTGGCGGCCGCGTCGGCGCCGGTGGTGAGGACCCGCGAGGTGCTGAACACGGCGTCGCCCTCGCGCAGCGCCGCCACCAGCCGCTCCACCACCGCGCCGAGGTGGGCGTCGCGGCGGCCGTCGTCGAGCACGGCGGCCACGTCCACCTCGACGGTGTCGGCGAGCGGGTGGCCCTCGCGCAGCCGCTGCAGCTGGCGGGTGGTCAGCCCCACGTGGGACCCGACGACGACGAGCCCGCCGCGGGCGTCCCCGAGCGGGACCTCCGCGCGGCTCAGGGGCTCGCGGGGCTCCATGCCCACGCGGGCCCGCACGAACGGCGGTCCCACGCGGTGGAGGAACCGGCGTCCCTCCCCCGCGAGGAGCTCCTCGGCGAGGGCCAGGACGCGCAGGTCGTCCTCGCAGGCGGCGTCGACCACCACGACGCGCCCGTCCCGGGCCTCGCGCAGGACGGCCGCGGCGGCCTCGGGGCCCCGGCGCAGGTCGGCGAGGGTGAGCGCGAGCACGTCGGCGGCCACGACGGGCGTGGCGCTCCCGACGGCAGCGCTCTTCTCCGCCACCCAGTCGCGCAGGTCCGAGGAGCGGTACCCGAAGGTGGCGTCACGGGCGAACTCCGTCTCGCCCACCGGGGTGCAGGTGCCGCCGGTGCACCAGTAGTGGACGGCGTCGACGGTGATGCGGCCGGCGTCGGGGAACGCGGGGACGACGAGCACCGCGTCGGGCACGGGCTCCCCGAGCTCGCGCAGGGTCGCGGTGATGACGTCGGTCTCGAGGGGGAAGTGGCCGCGCAGCGTGCTGTCGCTGCGGGAGACGAAGCCGACGTCCACCCCGAGCGCGCGGGCGGCGGCCACCCCGGCGGTGACGACCTCGCGGTCGGTGCGGGCGGCGTCGTCGGGGCCGAGGGCCCGGGTGTTGGTGAGGACGTACACGCAGGGCGCGCCCTGCCGCAGGCCCCAGGCGAGGTCGTCCTCGGTCCAGCGGGTGAGCACGGGGACCCCGTGGACGGACTGGGTGCCCGTGGGGTCGTCGTCGAGGACCACGAGCACGCGACCCGAGGCCGCGACCCGCTCGGCGACGTCAGCGGCCGCGACCGGGTGGACCGGGTGCTCAGCGGTGAGCTCGTCGGCGGTGACCATCCTGGAGCGACCCCCTCGTCATCAGATGTCAGACATCCAACGCCAGGACTCGCCGTCGCGCAACCCCCGAGGCCCCACCCCCGTGGCGGGCGTCAGGGGTGGACGGACTCCACGTGCAGGTCGGCGTCCAGCAGCACGGCCCCGCCGGTGGCCCCGGGCTCGAGGTGGCCGCGGTCGGCGCGCCCCAGCAGCGCCGCCGGCGTGGACGTGACCGCGGCCAGCGCGTCCTCGAACGGCAGGCCGGCGTCCACCGCGCACCGCAGCGCCGCGTCGAGGGTGAGCGTGCTGCCGGCGATCGCTCCCGCCCCAGCAGCGCCGGTCCCGTCGTCGTCGGTGACCAGCCGGGCCACCCCGTCCACCACGGACACGGCCAGCCCGCCCAGCTCGTAGCGCCCGTCGGCGCAGCCGGCGGCAGCCATGGCGTCGGTGACCAGCACCCAGCGCCCGCGTCCGGCGGACCGCGCGGCGTGGGCCAGCACGAGCGGGTGCAGGTGCACGCCGTCGGCGATGAGCTCCACCACCACGCGCTGGTCCTCCAGCAGCGCGACCACGGGGCCGGGGTCGCGGTGGTGCACCGCAGGCATGGCGTTGAACAGGTGGGTGGCCACGCGCGCACCCTCGTCGACGGCGGCCCGCGCCCCCGCCGCGTCCGCGTCGGTGTGACCGACCGCCACCAGCACCCCGGCTGCGCTCAGCCGCCGCACGGCGTCCAGCCCTCCCGGCAGCTCGGGGGCCACCGTGGCCATGACCACCGCGCCGGTCGCGACCAGCGCCTCGACGTCGTCGTCGACCGGAGCCCGCAGCAGCGCCGGCGCGTGCGCACCGGCGCGGGCCGGGCTCAGCCACGGCCCCTCGAGGTGCACGCCGGCCAGCTCCCCGCTGCGCACGAGGGGTCCCAGCGCTGTCGCCACCGCCACCAGCTCGGCCACCGGCCGGGTGACCAGCGACGCCACGAGCGTGGTGGTGCCGTGCTCGCGGTGGGTGCGCGCGACGGTCCGCGCGGCCGCCGCCTCGCGCTCGGGGTCGCCGTGCCCGTCGCCGAAGGCCGCCCCTCCCCCGCCGTGGCAGTGCACGTCCACGAACCCGGGCACCACCCGGTGACCGCGCTCCTCGTGCTCGGCGGGCGGCGCCGGCTGGAACCCGGCTCCCACGGCCGTGACCCGGCCGCCCGCCAGGTGGACCCAGCCGTCGGTGATGACGCGCCGCCCGGTGTGGACCTCGCCGCGCAGCAGCACGGACGCCGCAGCCGCCGTCGTCGCCGTCGTCATCGGTCGCCCCGGGAGGGTCAGCGGGTCTCGGTGACCTTGCGCAGGCCGCGCGGGGAGTCGGGGTCCAGGCCGCGGGCGAGCGCCATGTGCGCGGCCAAGCGCTGCAGGGGCACGATCTGCACCACCGGCGCGAGGTCCTCGGGCATGCCCGACGGCAGGGCGAGCCGCACGGTCGCGTGCGGCGCGAGACCGCTCGGCGCGACGGCGCACACGTCGGCGCCGCGCTCGTGCAGGGCGTCGAGCACCGGGCTCAGCGCCTCGCCCCCCGGTCCCTCGGGGACGACGACGACGACGGGGCGGTCGGCGTCGACCATGGCCAGGGGCCCGTGCATGAGGTCGGCGGCGGAGAACGCCATCGCCGACAGGTAGGAGGTCTCCATGAGCTTCAGCGCCGCCTCGCGGGCGGTGGGGTAGCTGAAGCCGCGGCCGGTGAGGACGAGCCGGTCCACGAAGCGGTAGCGCGCGGCCACGGCGTCGACGTCGCTCGAGTCCACCGCCTGCGACAGCAGGGCCGGCAGCGCCGCCGCCGGCTCCAGCGACGCGCCCCGCCAGGCCTGCACGAGCAGCCAGAGGGTGAGCAGCTGCGCGGTGTAGCTCTTGGTGGCGGCGACGGCCAGCTCCGGGCCAGCGAGCACGTCGAGGTGGAGCTCGGCGGCCTGGGCCAGCGGGGAGGCGGCGTTGTTGGTGACCGCCAGCGTCATTGCACCGGCGCGGCGGGCGGCGGCGGTCGACTCCACGAGGTCGGGCGAGCCGCCGGACTGGCTGACGGAGATCCACAGCACGCCGCGCAGGTCCGGCTGGGCGCCGTAGACGGTGAGCGTGGAGGTGGAGGTCAGCCCCGCGGGCAGGCCGAGCTGCACCTCCACGAGGTACTTGGCGTACAGCGCGGCGTGGTCGCTGGTGCCGCGGGCGGTGAGCAGCACCATCCGGGGGGCGGCCTCGCGCACGGCCCGGGCGACCCGCTGCAGCTCCCCACCGGCAGCGCTCGCACCGGTCACCAGGCGCTCCGCGACGGCGGGCTGCTCGGCGATCTCGGCGAGGACCAGGCGTCCGCGCTCGCTCGTCGGGGGGTGCTGCGTCACAGGGGGCCTCCGGGGTGCGCTTGACGCGGGGCGTCGCTCCCGCCATCGTCGGGTCAACTGGACCGTACCAGTGCAGACCAGTGGCGTGGAGGGGCAGAGCATGGCTGACCGCGTGGTCGAGGGGCCCGTGCCCAAGCGCGAGCAGCTCATCGCCATCCTGCGCCGCACCGCCGTGGAGGACCTGGCGCCCGACCAGCCCGTCCCCTCCGAGCGCGAGCTGGTGGACCGCCACGGCGTGAGCCGGCAGACCGTGCGTGAGGCGATCGGCCAGCTCGTCCACGAGGGCGTGCTCCACCGGGTGCACGGCAAGGGCACCTTCGTGGCGGCGCGCCAGGTGCAGACGCACCTGCACCTGGCGTCCTTCACGCAGGACATGCGCCGTCGCGGCCTGGCGCCGTCCACCCGGGTGCTGCACGCGGAGGCCGCCGACCCGCCGGCCGGGGTGGCCACCGCGCTGCGCCTCGCGACCTCCCGCAGCGAGGCCGCCGCGAGCGTCTGGCGCGTGGAGCGGCTGCGGCTGGCCGACGGCGTGCCCATGGCGCTGGAGGAGAGCTGGTTCCCCGTGCGCCTGGTGCCCGGCCTGCTCGACCACGACCTCGCCGGCTCGCTCTACACCCTCCTGGGCCGGGAGTACGGCCTGGTGCCGTCCACCGGAGACCAGGTGCTCACCGCCGAGGCCGCCACGCGCGCGCAGGCGGAGCTGCTCCGCACCGCCCCGGGGGCGCCGCTGCTCGTCTTCACCAGGACGACGAGCGCCGGCGACGTGGTCGTGGAGCACACCACCTCGCGCTACCGGGCCGACAGGTACAGCGTCCGGACGACCCTGGACCGCGCGACCGAGCGCTGACCAGCGGCGCTCACGCCGTCGGGGAGGTCGGCCGCGTCCACCGGCGCAGGACCACCGGCCGGCCGTGCTGCTCCCCCGCCACCTCCTCGCCGCGGATGAAGCCGGCGCGCTGCGCCACCCGCTCGCTGGCGACGTTCCCGTCGATGGTCATGAGCGCGACCGACGGGTGCCCCAGCTCCCCGGCGCAGCCCACCAGGGCGAGCACCGACGCGGTCGCTGCTCCCCGCCCGCGCCCGCGGGGAAGCAGCGCGTAGAAGACCTCCGGTTCCGGCTCGCGGAGCGCTCCCAGGCCGCACCAGCCGAGCACCGCACCGTCAGCGTCGCGGACCACGTAGCGCTGGACGGACCCTCCGGCGGTCCGCGCCAGCTGGCGGTGGAGCCGCGCGCGCGCCGCCGCCTCGTCGAGACCGGCGGGGACGTAGGTCCACGCCACCACGTCCGGCACGGCGGACAGCGCCAGCTCGACGGACCAGTCGTCCTCGGTCAGCGCCGCCAGGAGGAACGGGGCCGCTGCCAGCTGAGCAGGAGGACGACGACGAGGGGCAGCACCGGCCATCCCCGCACTGTGCCGACCCGGCCCACCCGCGAGGAAGACCACCGCCGCGAGGCACAGCCCGTTCCCAGCGGTCTCGCCGTCGTCGTCGAGGACCGGGCCGCCGGTGTTGGGGACCGGTGACGGACTGGTCGTGGGCGCGAAGGTCCGATCGACTGTCGCACCGCGCGCTGCGACTCCGTTTCCTCCCGCGCACGTGACTTCCCGAGCGCCAGGGGCAGCCGGACCGCGCCCACGGCCCTCAGACCGCGCTGGCGTCGCCGCGTGCTGGTGGTCCCGTCACCCGTGGCCGCTCCCGGTGGTCGTGGTGCCCTCGACGGAGAAGACGCTCGAGGCGCCGATGCCGTGGCACCCGCCGCTGCCCGAGCGGCCCTGTCTGCGGTCCCCACGGCGGTCAGCGGTGGCGGAGAGCGCCTCGGCTCGGCGCGGGAGGTGGCGTCGGCCAGGGGCGCGCTGCGCCTCGGCTGCGGCGCCGCTCGCGCTGCGCGACCGCTGGTCCCACGCTCGTCGGATGGACGACGACGAGCGGGTGGCGACCACCGCGTTCCTCCCCGGCGGTCACGTCGGCACCTGCCCGTCGTGCGGGGGCACGGCCGTGCAGGCCGCTCGCTACCCGCGAGCCCTCTGCGCGGTCTGCACGCGGTCCGCCACGTGCGAGGCCCACGGGCTGCCGGCCGCGCTCGGCGGGGACAGCGGCTCGCCGCTCGGCGGCTGGGTGCCGGGTCACCTCGCGCCCGGAGGCTGGGACCCGTGCACCGGGGACGGCGCCGTGGTGGTGCGGGGCCAGCGCTGCCTGCTGGTCGAGGCGCGGTTCGGGGGCGCGGTGGTGCAGCCCGCGGAGTGAGGCGGGCAGCGCACAGCTGAGCGCGGCCGGGCACGCAGGCGCGCTCAGCCCCGCGGGGTCAGCAGTCGCAGGTGCTGCGGGCTGAGGGGATGTCCGGGGGTGGCCCCGCATCGTGCTCACCCGGCTCGCCCGACTCATCCGGCTGGGGTGCCCCAGCTCCAGGTCGGGGTCCTGGTCCGGGTTCAGGTGGCGGTCCAGGTGGTGGTCCCTGATGGCCGAAGGCGCCGGGGTCGGTGAGCAGCAGCAGCTGCTCGGTGCGCCGCGCGGTGGTGTGCTCCAACACCCGACGGGGGTTGAGCAGCCACCGCTGCAACGGGTCGACACTGACCGGCGGACGCACCTGCGGGGCACCGCCCACCATCCGCACCTGCCACACACCGAGGGTCACCAGCACGTGGTGACGCCCGCACAACAACACCCCCTGGTCCACATCAGTAGGACCCCCGTGCCCCCAGGCGTGGGTGTGGTGGGCCTCCCACCACCCCGGCGGGGAGGTGCACCCCGGGATCACACACCCGCCATCACGAGCCAGCATCGCCCGGCGCTGGGCCGGGGAGAACAACCGCACGCTGCGTCCCAGCGCCAGCACCGCAGCACTGCCGCCCTGACAGGACAGGGTCACCGTGTGCAGCAGCGCCGTGCACGCCAGGTGCTGCAGCGCGGTGGTGCCCAGTCCCCGCCGGGTGGTCTCACAGCTGGCTTGCCCGGCCCCGGGCACACCGGTGAGCTGGTCGGTGGTGGCGGTGACGATGAGGCGCGCCGCCTCCCCACCGCGGGCCTGGTCCCCGGCCCGGGCCAAGCGGGCCAGCAGTCCCAGGGCGTCGGCGCGGCGCTGGGGCGCGGTGCGCTGATCACGCACCGCCACCCCCGCCCGGCCGCCGGCCGGTTGCCCGGCCGGCTGGGCATCGCCTCCGGTGGCGCCCTCACGGTCGCCGAACCCCGGCAGGGGCTGGCCGGCGGGCTGGCCGGCGGGCTGATCGGCCAGGGGGGCGTGCACGGTGGGGTCGGGCTTGGCGTAGTGGTCGATGGCGGCTTTGAGCTCAGCGCCGGTGAGCGCGTCCAGGCGGGCGCGCACGTCCACCACCCCATCGGCGTGCACGGTGAAGTGCAGGTAGCGCTTGTCCACGGCGTCGGGGTCGAAGCCCCGCTCGGGCCGGTCGGGGTCGATCGTGCGGGCCACCACCTCACACGCGATGACGGCCTGGGGGTGGCTCAGCCCGGGCAGGGCGCTGGCCAGCAGCGCATCGGCCAGCGCGCCGTGGGCGCGGCGCAGCCGCGCGGGCAGGGCGGCCAGGGTGCGCCGGGCCAGGGCGGCGATGTCGGTGGAGACCTGCCCGGCGGCGTGGGCTGCCCCGAGGCGTCCCAGTCCCTCCCCGGAGTGGGTGTGCGCTGGGCTCATCGCGGCTGCAGCGGCCACCTCCGCGTCCAGGTCCACCCCCAGCCCCACACCCTCATCCACACCCTCATCCACACCGCCATCGACACCCTCGTCCACAGCGTCAGCACTGCCGTCGCCGTCGTCGGTGGTGCTGGCCGCGCTGGCGTCGTGGCTGGTGGTGGCCGCGCTGAGGTCGGTGCCGACCGGGATCGGCAGCGGGGCCGGGGGTGTGGTCAGTGCCGTGGCCAGGCCTGCTTCGGTGCTGGCGCGGCGGGGGTCGGCACCGGTGTGGGTCAGCAGCAGGTCCACCACCGAGGTGGCTCCCAGGGTCTGCAGGTCTGCGGGGGTGAAGGAGGCGGTCAGGCGCAGCAGCGCCGCCTCCAGCACGTCGCGGGCGCGGGCGCCTTGGCGCAGTGCCTCCACCCGCTGGTGGGGGCTGAGGGAGGCGAGGTAGCAGGCGGCGGCTGCGGCCTGGTCAGCCCCAGCGCGGGTGGTGGTCAGGGCCTGCGCCAGCGGACCAGCCAGCGGCAGCGGCACTTCACCGGCAGACGTGCCATCGTCGTCCTGGGGAGCGCAGGGGTCGGCGCCGAGGGCGCCGGGGGCCAGTGGCTCGGCGACCCAGTCGGTGCTGCTCCCCTCGGTGCTGCTCACCTCAGGGCTGCTCGCCTCGGGGCTGCTCACCTCCGGACTGCCACCGGTGGAGTCGCCCTCGTGGGGCGTCTCGGCGGCCGTCCAGGTCATGTGGATCACGCTAGGGGTCGGCACCGACAGTCGAACGGGCGTGCATCGAGCCTGCACAGGGGCATGATTCGCGCAAGTCGAGGTTCACTCCCCTGCGCCCGTCTGACGCTCGGTAGTGAGTCGACCACCACCAAGGGGGCCATCCGCGCAGGCTCGTGGAGGTGGTCACGCCCTGCAGCCACCGAGCGTCTCGCCGGGCGTCAGCGGATCGCAGCCGCCCACCCCGCGGGGTCGTCGGGTCCCGGGACGGCGACGACGGCGTGCCAGAGCAGCAGCGCCTCGAACCAGCGGCGCTCCAGGTCCCCGAGAGGCCGCACCGCGGCGTAGCCCTCCACCAGCGCTCGCTGCGCCGTCGGCGCCGTGGGCGCCCAGCCCGTGAAGCGCGTGCCGAGGTAGGTGCAGGCCTGGGCCAGGTCGTCCGCGCGGTGCCGCACGGACGTCTCGTCGAGGTCGAGCACGGCCGCCACCTGCGAGCCCCTCATGAGCACGTTCGCGGCGCGCAGGTCGCCGTGCACCAGCTGCGGGGTGTCGTCGTCCAGGTCGGGCAGGTCGGCCACCAGCCCCGCCAATCGGCGCGACGCCTCAGGGACGAGCCCGCGGTCGTGCTCCGCCAGCCACCGGAGCAGGTGCGGGCGCACCGGGGCCGGGGCGCCCCGGTCGGGACGGTCCGCCAGCGCCGCCACCAGCTCCCGCGGAGCGTGCGCGAGCGCGGCGTGCAGGTGCGCCAGACAGGCGCCCACCGCACGCACGGCGTCCAGGTCGGTGACGTCGAGCCAGTCGCCCTCGACCTGCGGCAGCACGCTCACCGACAGCGGCCCGAGCAGACCGTCGACGACGACGCGGGCCCGTCCGTCCAGCGCCGGGACCGGCTCCGCCACCGGCACGCCCCGCTCGGCGAGCAGGCGGAGCAGCTGCGCGAGGGCGTCGAGCCGACCGAAGCGCGACCGGTCGCAGGAGAGCTTGACCACGAGGTCACCGCGACCGCCGCGACCGCCGTCGGTCGTGGCCCAGGCGATGGCGTTGCGGTCGCTGATGACCACCCGCGGGACGGCCGTCACCGTCAGGTCCCACGTGGCGGCGAGCGTCGTCGTCGTCCAGCGGGTCAGGGCGGTCAGGTCGGCGAAGCCGAACCGCTCCCGCAGCGCCGTCGGCGCGTCGACCGGCTCCCAGAGCATGGACAGGCCAGCGGGCAGCACCCCCCGAACGCTAGACGGCCACCGGGTTGCCCGTGATCGCAGAGTGCCTAGGGTCACCAGTTGTGGATCAGGGGCGCGAGACGGGTGCCGCGGTGCTGTCAGCGCTGGCCGACCAGCTGCACCGCGGCGAGAGGCTGCTGTGGACGGGAGAGCCCGACCCGTCGGTGCTCTTCACCGGGTCGGACGTGTTCCTCGTGCCGTTCAGCCTGCTCTGGTGCGGCTTCACCACCTTCTGGATCCACGGCGTGGTGAGCAGCGGAGCGCCGGCGGCGGTGGTGGCCTTCGGCGGCGTCTTCGCCGTCATCGGCCTCTACGTGCTGGTGGGCAGGTTCGTCGTCAAGCGGTGGACCAAGGAGCGCACCCGGTACGCCGTCACCGACCAGCGGGCCCTGGTCATCACCGGGAGCTCCAGCGTCTCCGACGCCGACCTGCGGCGGGCTTCGGTGTCGGTCCGCTACGGACGCGGGAGGCGGCACGTCACCGTGACCGTCGGCCCAGGAGGCGGCTGGTCGCCCGCGGCGGTGTACGCCAACACCGGCATGGACGTCTTCGGCATGCGGGGGCCCCAGCAGTTCGGGCTGTACGACGTCGCCGACGTCGAGGGTCTGACCCGCGCCCTCAAGACCGCCCGCGAGCGCTGAGGGAGCAGCGGTGGCGGAGGGCAGCACCGCAGCGGCGTGGGACGACGTGCTGCGCGAGCACGCCGCCCGACAGCGCCCCGCCTCCAGGGCGGGGTACGTCGCGTGGCTGGTGCTCGTGGTGCTGCTGGTGGTCTTCTCCGTCCTCCACCAGCGGTGGGTCGGCGCGCTGGGCCTGGGCCTCAGCGCGTTCGGCCTCGTCCTGGACCGCCGGCGACGACTGGTCCAGCGGCCGACCACCACGGCCAGCGGCGATGGCCTCCTGATCTGCGCCGTGGACCGGGACCGCTACATCACCTGGGACCAGGTGCTGGAGGTCTACCCGCGCGCGGCGTGGGCGAGCTGGCCGACGGTCCGCACGCGGGACGGCTCCACGGTCGCCCTGCCGGGGGTGGACGACCGCGCGGCGGCGCGCCTGGAGCAGTTCGCCGCGCACCTCGGGGTGGGCCGGTGAGCCCTGGCCCCGTCCCGGGGGTGGACCTGCGCGACGGCGAGGTGCTCCTGTGGACGGGAAGGCCCGACCCGTCAGTGCTGTTCACGCGAGCCGACGCCTTCCTCGTGCCGTTCAGCGTCTACGCGTTCGTCACCTCGGCGCTGTTCACCACCTGGGCGACGACCGGGGCTCTCCAGACGCCGCAGGCCCCACCCGGCCTCGTCGGCCTCTACGCCCTCTTCACCCTCGGCAGCGCCTACCTCCTGGTGGGGAGGTTCGTCGTGAAGCGGCGGACCAAGCGACGCACGCACTACGCCGTCACCGACCAGCGGGCCATCATCGTGACGGGGACGTCGGGGGTGTCCTTCGCAGACCTGACACGTCCCTCGATCGCGCTGCGCTTCGCGCGGGACCGGCAGCACGTCACCATCGTGGTCGGCACGGTCAGGTCGCCCGTGGTCGCCTCCGCCTACGGGAACACGGGTCTGGAGCTCCTGGGCTGGCGAACCAGCCCGCCCTTCGCGTTCTACGACGTCGCCGACGTCGCCGGCCTCACCAGCGCTCTGCGCACGGCGGCCCAGCGTTAAGCGTGATGCCACCTCCGGCACAGCAGGCTCCGAGGCGAGCCACCTACCGTCTCGTGCAGAGCCTCAGCCGCCCCCCTCGGCTGAGGCTCTTCTCATGCCTGCTGCAGGTGCTCCCGCCCCGCTGACCGTCCGCCGCGCCACCTCCACCGACCGCGTCGTGCTCGAGCACCTGTGGGCGCTGTTCTGCCACGACCTGTCCCCCGTCACCGACGAGCTCCCGGACAGCTCCGGGCGGTTCCGCCACGAGCGGCTCGACAGAGCCCTGGAGGACGACGCGGGGTGGGCCGCCTCTCTCGTGCTGCGCGGCCCCTCACCGGTCGGCCTCGTCGTCGTCCGCAGTCTCGACGCGGACGAGCGCAGGCTGAACAGCTTCTTCGTCGTCGCCGCGGCGCGTCGTCACGGACACGGACTGGCCGCCGCACTGGCGGTGGTGCGGGCGCACCCGGGACCGTGGGCCGTGGCGTTCCAGGACGTGAACGCCGCCGCGCGGGCCTTCTGGCCGCGCGTGGCGTCCGCGTGCTCCGATGACACCTGGACGCTGGAGCACCTGCCGGTCCGCGGGCGACCGGACCTCGCGCCCGACACGTGGATCAGGTTCACCAGCCGATCTGCCGGCTGAGCCGCCAGGACGAGACCGACGAGCAGACTGCAGGGGTGGACCACGAGCTGAGCACGCCCGAGGGGCTGCTCCTGAGGCCCTGGCAGGACGACGACGCAGAGGTCGTCCACGAGGCCTTCAGCAACCCGGACATGAGTCGTCAGGTGGCAGTTCCCATCACCGACCTCGGGACCGCGCGGGCGTGGGTCGCGCGGACCACCACCGGCTGGTCGACCGGTAGGGGGTTCTCGTGGGCGGTCACCCGCGCGGACGGTGCCGTGGTCGGGAGCGTGTCCGTGTCGAGCATCGACCGCCGGCACGAGGAGGGGTGGGTGTCGTACTGGACGCTGCCCGCTGCACGAGGACGCGGCGTGGCTGCGGCGGCGACCCGGGCCGCAGCGTGGTGGGCCTTCACGGAGGGAGGCCTGCACCGCCTGGAGCTCGGGCACCGCGCGAACAACCCCGCGTCGTGCCGGGTGGCCCTGGCTGCGGGGTTCGTCGTCGAGGGCGTGGAGCGGGCCAAGCTCCTCTACGACGGTGTGCGCTTCGACGTGGAGCGCCACGCGCGGCTCGCCACCGACCCCTGGCCGTCGCCGGCGTGAGCCGGTGCCCGTCCGTCAGCGGGGCAGACCGGGCAGGTCGGGGTTGTGGGCGACCTCCCACGCGTGGCCGTCCGGGTCGAGGAAGTACCCGTCGAGCCCGTCGAAGAACGGGCTCCGCTCCGCGGGCTTGCTGATGGTCGCGCCAGCGGCGCGCGCCGCCTCCAGGACGGCGAGGACGTCGTCGTCGGAGTCGCAGTTGATGGCGTACGTGGCGCCGCGGAACACCCCGGGCCGCGGTGCCTCCCCTGGCGCGGCCAGCCGCGCGTCCTCCGCCAGCGAACCCTGGTCGAACAGCGCGAGCATCGACCCCGCGTTGTCGAAGAAGCTGATGCTCGGCTGCGACTCGGGCCGTCGACGCCACCCGAGCGCCTCGTAGAAGGCGGTGGAGCGGGCGAGGTCGGTCACGCCGAGGGTGACGATGGAGATCCGGGACGGCACGGTCATGCCGGCACCGTGGCACGGGGGTCCGACAGCGGGAAGGCCGGCGGAACTCCGTGGCGCCAGGGCCGCCGAGGTGGTTACCGTAGGCACGTGAGCACTGCGACGGTCCGCTCCTGCGGGCGCCCGGAGGTGGTCGGCGGGCTCTCCGCCGGCACGAGGTGACCGCCGCTCCCGGCCCCCTGCGGGTCGCCGGGCAGCGGCGCAGCGACAGCACACCCACCCGTCCGCGGGACGACCCTCGTCGTCGTCCTCCGGGTGCCCTGCCGCCTGCGCCTCCCCCAGGACCACCGCCCGCCGCCGGTACCGCGACGGGCCCTCACGGACAGGCCCCCGATGCTCCCCCTCGACGTGCGCACCCTGCGCTCCTGCCTGGTCAACGCCTCCCGCAAGGAAGCCGCCGACCTCACCCCGCCCGACCTCGCCGCCCTCGACTGGGACCACCTCGACCTGCTGGGGTGGCGCGACCCGAAGCTCCCCCGCCGCGCGTACGTGGTGGTTCCCGGCCACCAGGACGACGACGGCGGCCTCCCGCGCGGCGTGCTGCTGCGCCAGGCCGAGGCCGTCCCGCGGCGGCGGGCGCAGTGCGCGTGGTGCCAGGACGTCACGCTGCCGAACGACGTGGTCTTCTACGCCGCCCGCCTCGCCGGCGCCGAGGGGCGGCAGGGCGCCACGGTGGGCACGCTGCTCTGCCGCGACTTCGAGTGCTCGCGCAACGTGCAGGTGCTGCCACCGCTGGCGTACGAGGGGTTCGACAGGGAGGCGGCTCGCCAGCAGCGGATCGCGGTGCTGGAGGAGAGGTCGCGCGCGTTCCTGGCGGCGGTGCTCAGCGAGGGATGAGGGTCATCGGGCGGGTGTCGGTGGTGGCGCCGATGCTGGGGCGGTGTTCCTCTTCTTCAGCAACCGGGCGGGATGCCTGGGGTCGCTGGTCATCAGCCTCGTGGTGACGCTGCTGCTCGTGGCTGCCTTCACGCTGCTGTGACGCGTCGCCTGCTCGACGTCCGCACGGTGTTCGCCGAGCCGGCCGCCCTCGCCCTGCCGCGTGGCCGCGAGGTGGTGGAGCGGTGGCCGGACGCGGAGGTGGTGGAAGTCGCGTCCGCCCTGCGAATCCCGGCCGTCCACGGTGACGACGCCAGCGTGGACCGGTGGGTGCGCACCAAGACCGAGGTGCTCGCCCTCGGGGTGCGCAAGAGCCTGACCGCCCGCAAGAACGACAGGTCGGCCAACTGGATCGCCCCGTCGCTGTCCAACGGCTGCGCCATGGCGTGCGCCTACTGCTACGTGCCCCGGCACAAGGGGTACGCCAACCCCATCACCGTGTACGCCAACAGCGACGACGTGGTCGGGTACCTGCAGCGCCACGTGGCCCGGCAGGGCGTCAAGCCGGGGCCGGACCAGTGCGACCCGTCCGCGTGGGTCTACGACATCGGCGAGAACTCCGACGCCTCGGTCGACGCGCTGGTGTCGGACAACGTGCGCGACCTCGTCCGCGCCTTCGCCGACCTGCCCACCGCCAAGGCGAGCTTCGCCACCAAGCACGTCAACCGCGACCTGCTCACCTACGACCCCCGCGGCCGCACCCGGGTGCGCTTCTCGGTGATGCCGGAGCGGATGGCGAGGCTCGTGGACGTCCGCACCGACCCGGTCCGCGAGCGCATCGCGGCCGTGGACGACTTCGTGGACGCCGGGTACGAGGTGCACCTCAACCTCTCCCCGGTCATCGTGCACGAGGGCTGGCTGCAGGAGTGGTCGGAGCTGCTGGCGCAGCTGGACGACGCGCTGTCGGCGCGCGCCAAGGCCCAGTGCGCGGCGGAGGTCATCTTCCTCACCCACAACGCCGGGCTGCACGAGGTGAACCTCGGCTGGCACCCGAAGGGCGAGGAGGCGCTGTGGCGCCCCGACGTCCAGGAGGCGAAGCGCTCGCACAACGGCATGGAGAACGTCCGCTACCGGGCGCGGTGGAAGGCGGTGTGGGTGCAGCGCCTGCTGGACCTCATCGCCGAGCGCACGCCCTGGCTGACCGTCAGGTACGCCTTCTGACCGCCCTCCGCAGGGTCAGGTCCGGTCAGCGGTAGGCGGGGGTCCAGCGCGCAGCGCGCACAGCGGCGGCCAGCTGCTCGTCGGTGGCCTGCGGCGCGGCGCCGTCGGCCACGGCCTGGCGGGCGACCGCCTCGGCGATGGCCAGCGCTGCGGTCGGCATGTCGGCGACCTCCGGCAGCAGGGCGCCGTCCGGGTCGTGCTTGACCGGTGCCTGCTCCCCCAGCGCCAGCGCCGCCTGCAGGAGCATCGCGTCGGTGACGCGGGTGGCGCGGCTCGCGACCACGCCCAGGCCCACCGCCGGGAAGACGTAGACGTTGTTGCACTGCGCCACGCGCCGCCTGGCGCCGTCCTGCTCGACCGGCGGGAACGGCGAGCCGGTGGCCACCAGGGCGCGGCCGTCGGTCCAGTCGGACAGGTCCTGCGGCTCGGCCTCGGCGTGGGAGGTGGGGTTGGAGAGCGGGAAGACGATGGGGCGCTCCACGTGGGAGGCCATCTCGGTGACCACCTCGCGCGTGAAGATCCCGTGCGCCGAGGACAGGCCGACGAGCGCTGTCGGCCTGGCGTTGCGCACCACGGTGAGCAGGTCGAGCTCGCTGCGGTGCCCGGCGTCGACGCCCCAGCCGGACAGCTGGTCACGGCTCTTGGCGTAGCGGGCCTGCGCGTCGGTGAGCCCGGCCTGCCCCTCCACCAGCAGCCCGCCGACGTCGAGCACGTGCACGGCGGCGACGGCGTCGGCCTCCTCCGCCCCGTCGGCCACCATCGCCTGCACGAGGCGGTCGCAGACGCCGATGCCGGCCGACCCGGCGCCCACCACGACGATGCGCTGGTCGCGCAGCGGGGTGCCGCTCACCGAGGCGGCGCCCGTCATCGCGCCGGCCACCACGGCCGCGGTCCCCTGGATGTCGTCGTTGAAGGTGAGCAGCTGGTCGCGGTAGCGGTCGAGGATCGGCAGCGCGTTCTTGCTGGCGAAGTCCTCCCACTGCAGCAGGACGCCGGGCAGCTCCTCGCGCACCGCGGTGACGAAGGCGTCGACGAACCCCTCGTACTCCGCTCCGGTCACGCGGGGGTGGCGCCAGCCGAGGTAGTACGGGTCGTCGCGGAGCTCGTCGTCGTCGCAGCCGACGTCCAGGACGATCGGCAGCGTCCGTGCCGGGTCGATGCCGCCGATGGCCGTGTAGAGCGACAGCTTGCCGATGGGGATGCCCATCCCGCCGACGCCCTGGTCACCCAGCCCGAGGATGCGCTGGCCGTCGGTGACGACGATGACGTCGACCTCGGCCCGCGGGCGGTTGCGCAGCACCTCGCGCAGGCGGTGGCGGTCGGGGTAGGAGACGAACAGCCCGCGCGGACGGCGGTAGATCTGGCTGAAGCGCTGGCACGCCGCACCGACCGTGGGCGTGTAGACCAGCGGCAGCGCCTCCTCGACGTGGCGCGAGAGCACTTCGTAGAAGAGGACCTCGTTGGTGTCCTGCAGCTGGCGCAGGGTGATGTGCTGCGCCAGCTGGCGGGAGGTGGCCGAGGTGCCCTCGACGGCCTCCACGGACCGCCAGGCGCGGGCCGCCTGCTGCTCGAGCGTCTCCACCTGCGGTGGCAGCAGGCCGCGCAGGCCGTGGGCGTCGCGCTCGGCCTCGGTGAAGGCGGTTCCGCGGTTGAGCAGCGGGTCCTGCAGCAGCTGCAGGCCGTCCACCGCCGGCGCCGTCGTCCCGGTGCTGGCTCCATCTCCCACGGGTGTCTCCCAGATCGCCGATCGGTCGCCGGTCGCGATCATCCCCGACTGGCCCGCGAGCGCACCCCGAGACGTGGACACGAGGAACTCGAGTCCGGCCGCGCCGGGCGGCGCGACGACGGGAGCTTTGTTGTAGTGACACAATTATCGTGTGACCACAACGAATTCCCGTGTGCTCGACACCGGCGGACGACGACGGTGGGGCGTGCTCGCGATCTGCTGCTCCAGCCTGCTCCTGGTCTCGATGGACAACACGATCGTCAACGTCGCGCTCCCAGCGATCCGCACCAGCTTCGACGCCTCGCTGGCCGGGCTGCAGTGGACCGTCGACGCCTACGTGCTGGTGCTGGCCAGCCTGCTCATGCTCGCCGGGTCGACCGGTGACCGGATCGGGCGCAAGCGCACCTTCCTCATCGGCCTGACGGTGTTCACGCTGGCCTCGGCGGGGTGCAGCCTGGCTCCCTCCCTGGGCTGGCTGATCGCCGCCCGGATGCTGCAGGCCGTCGGTGGGTCGATGCTCAACCCCGTCGCCATGTCGATCATCACCAACGTCTTCACGGACGCCAGGGAGCGCGCGCAGGCCATCGGCGTGTGGGGAGCCGTCGTCGGCCTCTCCCTGGCCCTGGGTCCGATCGTCGGCGGTGCGCTCACCGAGTCGGTGGGGTGGCGCGCCATCTTTCTCGTCAACGTGCCGCTGGGCGCGGCGGCGCTGCTCCTGGCCTCCCGGTACGTGCCCGACTCCCGGGCCGCGAGGCCCCGCCGGGTCGACCCGGTGGGCCAGGTGCTCGTCGCCGTCACGCTGGTGGCGCTCGTGGACGCGATCATCACCGCACCCGAGCAGGGCTGGGGGTCGCTGCGGGTGCTCTGCTCGCTCGCGGTCGCCGCCGCCGCGCTGGCGGCGCTCCTGGTCTACGAGCCGCGATGCTCTGAGCCGCTCATCGACCTGAGGTTCTTCCGCAGCGCGCCGTTCTCCGGTGCCACCGTGACGGCGGTGATCGCCTTCTCGGCGTTCAGCCTCTTCCTCTTCGTCAACACCCTGTACCTGCAGGACGTCCGGGGGTTCTCCGCCCTCGAGGCGGGCCTGGCCACCCTGCCGCTGGCCGTGGCGTCGATGGCCTGCTCGCCGCTGTCCGGCCGCATCGTCAGCCGGTCGGGTCCCCGAGGCGTGCTCGTCGTCTCGGGGATCGCCCTCGCCGCAGCCGGTCTGCTGCTGACCGGGCTGACAGGGCGCACGCCGCTGCTGCTCCTCCTCGGCGCCTACACCGTCTTCGGCATCGGGTTCGGGCTCGTCAACGCGCCCATCACCAACGCCGCCGTCTCGGGCATGCCGCTCGCGCAGGCGGGGGTCGCCGCTGCGGTGGCGTCGACCAGCCGCCAGGTCGGGCAGTCCCTCGGCGTCGCGGTCGGCGGGGCGGTCATCGGCAGCGCCGTCGTCGGCACCGCGGCCGCGGGCAGCGCGCTGGGGCCGACGACGCCCTTCGCCCCGGCCGCGTGGTGGCTCGTCGTCGGGTGCGGTCTCGCGGTCACCGCGCTCGGCCTCGTCACCAGCGGGAGGTGGGCACAGGCGAGCGCCGAGCGCGTGCGCGCCGCCCTCGACCCGGTCGCGGAGGTCCGCGCATGACGCACCCCGCCGACGCGGCGACGGCGACGGCGGTCTGGCGCACCATGACCGACCTCGTGGTGTCGCAGGACCGCAGGGAGCGGGCAGCAGCAGCGGTGGGACTGTCGTTCCTGCGGCTGCGGGCGCTGCGCCGCGTCGCGGAGCACCCGCTGACGCTGCGCGAGCTGGCCGCCGCAGCGGGCGTCGACGCTCCCTACGCCACCGTCGTGGTGGACGACCTCGCCGCCAGGGGCTACGTCACCCGAGAGCCCCACCCCACCGACCGCCGAGCGCGGCTCGTCACCATCACCGACAGCGGCCTTGCGGCGGCCCGCCGGGGCGAGGCGATCCTGCGCACCCCGCCGCCCGAGCTCGCGGCCCTGCCGGAGGCGGACCTGCTGACTCTGCAGCGGATCCTCGCCAGGGTCGTGGCCGAGGGACCGGAGGAGGGCCCTGCGCCCCGGTCGTGAGCGCGGGCGGTCGACCACCTCGGGGTGGTCGACCGCCCACGACGACGACCGGGGGTCTGGACCTCAGGCGGCCGGGAGCGGGCGGCGCGGGAGCACCAGGTAGAGCGCCCCGGCGAGGACGAAGCCGACCAGCGCCGTGAGGTCGCCCAGCTGAGGCAGCGCGGTGGCGACCGGACCGGCGTAGGCCTCCTGGTTGGCGAACAGGAGCACGGAGACCACCGTGCCGACGGACAGGGCCACCACGCCCGAGGCGTTCTTCCACCCCCGGTCGTGGAGGACGGGGGACGCGTCCTGGCCGCGCCGCACCCACTGGTCGACGAGCACCACGGCCAGCCACGGCGCGATCCAGTACGCGATCACCAGCAGGAACGACTCGTAGGCGTGACCGGCGTCGGCGAGACCCGCCCACGCCAGGAAGAACCCGACCACCCCGAACGCCAGCGGCACCACGGCGCGGTGGCGGGCCAGGGACGTGAAGCCCATGGCGAGGAACGACATCGAGCCCGAGTAGACGTTGAGGATGTTCGCGCAGATCGCCCCGAGAGCGATGGCCAGGAGCGTGACCTGCGCGACCGCCCCCGGCAGGTGCGAGGTGAACGCCTCCGTGGGGTTGTCGCTCGTCGCGCCCGGGATCGAGACCGAGGCCGCGCCCGCGAGCATGAGCACGGTCGTGGAGACGAACAGGCCCACCGCGGCGGCCCAGCCGGCCGCGCGGCCCGCGCCCAGCGGCAGGTAGCGCGTGTAGTCGGTGGCGTAGGGGTTCCAGCCGGCGCTGTAGCCCCAGGCCGTCGCCGTCGCGAGGACGAAGCCGCCCAGCCCGCCCGGCGTCGCGGCAGGGGCGGAGTAGTCGGCCGCTGCGAAGGTCATGACGGCGACGACGGCGAACACGACCGCCAGCACGACGACGGCGTACCGCTCGAAGAGGTGCACCAGGTCGTGGCCGAGGGCGGCGACGCCGATCTGCACGAGCACCACCCCGACCAGGCAGACCACCGGCGCCAGGCCCGTCAGCGCCGCCAGGGCGAACGCCGCGGAGACGCTGTTGACCGCGAACCACCCGAAGCCCGCCATCACCGACATGAGGGTGGCGGGGACGATGTTGCCGCGGTACCCGAAGGCGATCCGGCCGAGCACCATCTGCGGCACGCCCACGGCCGGCCCGCGCGCCGACAGCACGCCGTGGGACAGGGCCGCGAGCGCGTTGCCCAGGACGATCGCGGCGGCGGCCTGCCAGAAGGTCAGGCCGAAGGCGAGGGTCGACAGGACCCCCACGAAGATCGTGGCGAACTCGAGGTTGGGGGCGCTCCACGTCCACGCGAGGTGGAGCGGGCGTCCGCGCCGCTCCGCGAGGGGGATGGTCTCCGTGGAGCGCTTCTCGAGCGCCTCCGTGGTGGCGGCCGGTGGGCGGGTGGGCGTGTCGGTGGCGGGCGCAGCGGTCACGGGAGGTCCTCTCCGATGTCTTCGAACCACACGTCGGGGCGCTCGGAGATGAAGCGCTGCATGAGCTCCTTGCAGCGCTCGTCGTCGAGCACGGTCACCGAGACCCCGTGCTCGGCCAGCCAGTCGTGGCCGCCGGTGAAGGTGGTGCTCTCCCCCACCACCACGTGGCCGATGCCGAACTGGCGGACCAGGCCGCTGCAGTACCAGCACGGGGAGAGCGTGGTGACCATGACCGTGTCGCGGTAGCCGGCGCGGCGACCGGCGTTGCGGAAGGCGTCGGTCTCGGCGTGGACCGAGGGGTCGTCGTCCTGGACGCGGCGGTTGTGGCCGGCGCCCAGCAGCTGTCCGCCGAGGGTGAAGAGGGCGGCGCCGATGGGCACGCCGCCCTCGGCTGCGCCCTTGCGGGCCTGGGCGACGGCGACGTCGAGGAGGGCGACGACGTCGAAGGGGAGCCCCGCGGGGCCCGCGAGGGCTGACGGGGCGGCGGTGGTGCTCATGGCGGTCACCCCACCAGAGCCCCCACGCCTGGCGTCATGGTCAAGGCGTCAGCCATGGCCCGGTCGATCTGCGACGCTGCGTACGCTCGTCGGGTGTCCATGACCCTGCGCAGCGCGTTGGAGCACCCGGTGGTCAGGGCCGCGGCGCCCGAGCTGCTCACCCCCGGGGTGGACCTCGACGTGCCGGTGCGGTGGGTGCACTCCAGCGAGATCTACGAGATCGGCCCGCTGCTCACGGGCGGGGAGCTGCTGCTGACCACGGGCCTGGGGGTCGCCGGGGCCGACGCGGGCGCCCGCAGGCACTACGTGCGCGACCTCGCCGCCCGCGGCCTGGCCGCGCTCGCCGTCGAGGTGGGGCGTTCCCTGCCCGCGCTCCCGGTGGAGATGGCCGACGAGGCCGCCCGACGAGGCCTGCCGCTGGTGGTGCTGCGGGAGGTCGTGCCCTTCATCCGCATCTCCGAGGTGCTCAACACCCTCATCGTCGACGGCAGCACCACCCGACTGCGCTTCACCGAGCGGGTCACCGCAGCCGTCGAGGGCGCGCAGGCCGAGGAGCGCGGGCTCGCGGGCCTGCTCGCCGCGGTGGGCCTGCTGCTAGACCGCCCGCTGGTGCTGGTCTCGGCGGGAGGAGCGCTCGTCTCCGCCTCGGGGACCACCGACGACCGCACGGCGTGGCAGGTGGTCGACGCACCGACGGCGCAGCAGGGGACGTGGTGGTGCGGGGCCGCCGGTGGGGTGCCGTCGTGGCGGGCGCTGCTGCAGCGGCGACAGGTGCCTCGGACGACGACGTCGACGTCGCCCTCCACCGCCTGGCGCCCGCCCTGGGGCTCGAGCTGCTGCACGGTCGGGGCGCCCCCAGCCGCCCCGACCAGCTCGCCGCGCGCCTGCTCGCCGATCTCGTGGAGGGGGAGTCGCCGGACACCGACGTCCTCGTGCGAGCCGGCGCCGCCGGGTTCCACCCGGGCGTGGGAGACGTCGTCGTCGGCGTGGCCGCGGACGCCCCGGAGAGCCGGTCCGGCCTGTCGCTGCTGCAGGCCGCGGCCCGCACCACCGGCGGCACGGTGCTGCGGGGACGCGTCGGGGCGGAGGTCCTCGGGCTGTTCGCCCTCGACCGGCCCGACCCGGTGCGCGTGGTCGCGGACGCGGTGAGCGCCGCCTGGCGCCGGGCCGGAGAGCCACCCGTGCGCGCCGCAGCGGGCGACGCGGTGACCGCCGACCGCGGCGCGGCGGGGTGGCGGTGGACGCTGTCCCGAGCCCGGGCGGCGTCCTCGCTGCTCAGCAGCACCCCTCCCCCGCCGGACACGGCCGGCCCCGTGACCACGGCGCGCGCCTGGGCGCTGGAGCTGCTGCTCCACGACGCCGGCGCGCCGCTGGCCGACCTCGCCGACTCCACGCTGCAGGGCCTGCGCCGCTGGGACGCCCGGCACGGCAGCGACCTGGTGCGCACCGTCGAGACGCACCTGCGGCTCGGAGGCTCCCCGTCGCGGACCGCGGAGGAGCTGCAGGTCGGGCGGCAGGCCGTCTACCAGCGCCTGGCGCGCATCGAGGAGCTGCTGGGGCACCGCCTGGACGCTCCCGAGGCCCACGCCGCCCTGCTCGTCGCGGCGGCGGCCGCGCGGCTGTCCCGGTCGAGTCCCAGCCGCTGACCCCCTGCTCACCCCCCACCGTGATCATGGACGTCCGAAGCGCTTTCCGGCCGTGATCATGGATCTCCCGAGCATGCCGCCCTCAGCGGCCGCCGTGGGACTCCCCACGACGGCCGGGGTGCCTCGCCGGGAGCCGGGGCGACGCCGAACCGGTGACCATCTCGCGCAGCGTTCCCCGGCGCGGCTGCTCGGGCAGCAGCCCTCGCGCGCGCAGCAGCGGCATGACGTCGGCGATGAAGTCCCGGTAGGACTCGGTGCCACCGAAGGTCAGCTCCACGAGGAACCCGTCGACGTCCGTCGCCTCGACGATGGCCTCGATCTCGTCCGCCACCTGCGCCGTAGTGCCGGTCACCTTGAACCCGCCCATCGTCTCCCGCAGACCGTCGAGCACGTCGCCGACGGTCGTGCCCGGGTCGGCGTGCTGCGCCAGCACGCTCCGGCCCACTTCCGTGGAGACCTCCGCGAGCGTGGCGCCCGGGTCCAGCCGCGTGAGATCCACCCCCGACCAGCCGAGGAACAGCGCCGCCATCGCCTCGCGCGAGGGGGCGGCGGTCAGCTCGGCGCGCAGCTGCCGCGCCTGCTCCTCGGTCTCACCGACGATGACTGACAGCCCGTTGACCACCCTCACCGCGTCGCGGGGTCGCCCGTGGGCCTCGGCCCTGTCACGCAGGTCGACGACGAGCAGCGCCAGGGCGTCCGTGGAGCGCTCCTGCGTGAAGACGCACTCGGCGTAGGTCGCCGCGAAGTCCTTGCCCGCCCGGGACGCCCCGGCCTGGAACAGCGTGGGCGTGCGCTGCGGCGACGGCGAGACCGGGTAGTAGCCGTCCAGGCTGAAGAACGGGCCGCGATGGGTCAGCCGGTGCACCTTGGCCGGGTCGTTGAAGACGCCGGAGGCGCGGTCCATCGGCTGCGCGTCGTCGTCCCAGCCCCGCTCCCACAGGGTCAGGCACAGGGAGACGAAGTCGTCGGCGCGCGCGTACCGCACGTCGTGGGCCGTGACCGCGGGCTCGCCGAGCAGGCGCACGAGCGCGTCCTGCATGTCGGAGGTGACGATGTTCCACCCGACCCGGCCGCCCGTGAGGTGGTCGAGGGTGGAGAAGCGCCGTGCCAGCAGGTACGGGCGCTCCGCCGTCGTCGACGACGTCACCACGAAGCCGAGCCTGTCGACGGTGGCCGCCAGCCCCGACAGCAGCAGCGGTGCGTCGTGCACGGGGAACTGGACCGCCTCGCGCACCACCACCTCGGGCACGTCGCCGTCAGCGGTCATCGGGTAGGCGAAGGCCTCGGCGAAGAAGAGGAAGTCGAAGCCGCCGGCGTCGAGCTGGCGGGCCAGCTCCTGCCAGTGCGCCAGCCCGGCGTACCCCTCCGGCTGGGCCAGCGGGTGGCGCCAGGAGTTGGCCAGGAACGTCGGCGCCACCACCTCGAACGCCCCGAGCACCAGCTGCTTGGTCACGCCCGCTCCCCCTACGCCTGCACCTGCGCCTGCGCACGGAGCGCCTCGACGCCTGCCACCACGCGGGCGCGCAGGGCCGCCTTGTCCGTGTCGTCGAGCCAGCAGCCCTCGACGGCGTTGAGCGTGAAGCCGGCGAGCTCGTCCAGGCCGTAGCCGAGGGCGGCGGCGACGGCGCGGTGGTCTTGGGTGGGGTCGGTGCCGAACATCGGCGGGTCATCGGAGTCGATCGTCACGCACAGCCCCGCGTCGACCATCTCCTTGATGCGGCGGTGCGAGCCGTCGCCCGACCCGGAGTACCTGCCGATGTCGGAGCTGACAGGTGTGCAGGTGAAGGGGATGCGCTCCTCGGCGCAGCGGGCGGTGAGCGCCGGGTCGTCGACCACGTGGTAGCCGTGGTCGATGCGCTCCGCGCCGAGCAGGTCGAGGATCGTCTCCACGTGGTGCGGCGGTCCGCTCTCGGAGTGCGCGGTGCGGCGCAGACCCGCCTCGCCGGCCAGGCGGAACGCCTTCCAGAACCGCTCCGGCGGGCCGATGGTCTCGTCGTAGTCGAGGCCGATGCCCAGCACTTCCTCGCGGCGGTCGGCGATGACCTGCTCGACCAGCTCGACCCCAGCGGCGGCGGTGTCGTTGCGGTTGACGGCGACGACGAGGTTCGCGCGGATCCCGGCGTCGGCCTCCGCGTCGCGCATCCCGGCGATGACGCCGTCGAGGATCGTCCGGTACGGCACGCCGGGGTGCCCGGGAGGGCTCAGCATGATCTCGCGGTAGAGCACGCCGTGGTCAGCGCCACCGGTGGTCAGCGACTCGTAGGTCACGCGGTGGAAGTCGTCGACGTCGCGGATGACCGCCCCCACCACGTCCAGCACGCGCAGGAACTCGCCGAGGTCCTCGTAGCTGGAGTGGTCGTAGAGGTCCGCAGCCGTGCGCCCGCCGTCGAGGACCACGCCGTGCTTGCAGGCCAGCTCCACGACGGTGGCGGCCCGCACGGACCCGATGAGGTGGGTGTGCAGGGACACCTTGGGCAGGCCCCTGACGATCCGCTCGAGCTCCGGCGAGGTGGTGGTGTCCGGCAGCAGCGCCTCATCGCTCACCCGGCGGACTGTGGCACCGCCGCGTTTCGCCCTCGTTTCCCCACCCCGCGACCGTGATCATGGGAGTAGCCAACAGGCACCTGCGTGTTCATGGACGTCGCACGCCCGGCACCGTCAGGACGACCCGTTCTGCCAGGCCGTGGAGGCCGGATGCAGCCTTGAGCGCCTGACGGTGCGCCCCGGCCTGACACTGCTCCGGACCACAGGTGCGCAACTCCCATGATCACGAGGGGTTGTGCGCACGACGCCCATGATCACGGTGGGGGTGGTCACAGCGGGGTCGAAGCACAGGTGGCGCCGGGGAGAATGACCCCGTGACGACCCAGCTCGACAGGCCCGCCGGCGGCTCCCCCAGCGCCGGTGCGGCCCAGGTGGCCACCCCGGACCTGCTGCGCGCCCTGCGCTCCGCCCTCGGCGTGCGCGGCGACGGCGCCACCGACGCCCTCGGCGTCGTCGACGCCTCGACGCGCCGCCGCGCGGAGTACACCTCCGACGCGTCCAACTACCGCGTGGTGCCGCAGGTCGTGGTCTTCCCCCGCACCGCGGACGAGCTGGCGGCCGTCGTCGACGTCTCCCGCGCCCAGTCGGTGCCGCTGACCCTGCGCGGCGCCGGCACGTCCGTGGCGGGCAACGCGTGCGGGCCCGGCATCGTCGTCGACACGTCGGTGCACCTCCACCGCGTCCTCGAGCTCGACCCGACCTCCCAGACCGCGCTGGTGGAGCCCGGCATCGTGCTCGACGCGCTGCAGGGCCACGCCCGCCAGCACGGCCTGCGGTTCGGGCCCGACCCGAGCACCCACGCCCGCTGCACGATCGGCGGGATGATCGGCAACGACGCCTGCGGCTCTCACGCCCTCGCGTACGGCCGCACCAGCGCCAACGTCCTCGAGCTGGACGTCGTCGACGGCCTCGGTCGCCGCTGGTCCACCACCTCACCCCCGCCCGAGCTGGTCAGCGCCCTGACCGGTGTCGCCGACCGCCACCTCGCCACCCTGCGCACGAAGTTCGCCACCTTCGGCCGGCAGGTCTCCGGGTACGCCCTGGAGACGCTGCTGCCCGAGCACGGCGGCCCGCTCGGCCACAGCGGGCGCGGTGATGCGACCGGCTCCAACCTCGCCCGCCTGCTGTCCGGCAGCGAGGGCACCCTCGCAGTCCTGACGAGCGCGAAGGTCCGGCTGGTCCGGGAGTCTCCGGCGACGGCGTTCGTCGTCCTCGGCTACCCCGACATGGCCACCGCCGCAGACCACACCCCCGCGCTGCTGGAGCACGGGCCCCTGGCCGTCGAGGGGCTCGACCGGCGCCTGGTGGAGGTGGTCCGCGCGCGCGGCGGCGACGTCGACGGGCTGCCCGACGGCAACGGCTGGCTCTTCGTGGAGGTCGGCGGGGAGAGCGACGCCGAGGCCCTCGCCGGCGCCACCGCGCTCGTGGCGGCCTCCGGCACCCGTGAGCACGTCATCATCCCCACCCGCGCGCAGGCGCGGGCGCTGTGGCGCATCCGCGAGGACGGCGCCGGGTACGCCGGCCGATCGCCGTCGGGCACTCCCGCGTGGCCGGGCTGGGAGGACGCCGCCGTGCCGCCCGCGCGCCTGGGCACCTACCTGCGCGACCTGCAGGCGCTCATGAGCAGCCACGGCGTCGACGGGCACGCCTACGGCCACTTCGGCGACGGCTGCATCCACATGCGCCTCGACCTGCCGCTGTCCGAGCCCGGCGGGGTGGACAGGTCCGGGGAGTTCCTGCGCGCTGCCGCGCGCCTGGTCGCGGCGCACGGCGGGTCGCTGTCCGGCGAGCACGGCGACGGCCGCGCCCGGTCGGCCCTGCTCCCCCTCATGTACGACGACGACGCGCTGCGCGCCTTCGAGGAGGTCAAGGCCGCGTTCGACCCGGCCGAGCTGCTGAACCCCGGCGTGCTGGTCCGTCCCGCTGCGCTGGAGGCGGACCTGCGCGTGCCGGCCGCACGCGTCGCCGTCGAGATCTCCCCGACCCGCCCCCTGTCGCTGAGCTACCCCGCCGACGGCGGCGACCTGACCGCGGCGGTGCACCGGTGCGTGGGCGTCGGGAAGTGCCGCGCGGAGCCGGCCAGCGGCTCGGGCGGCGTCATGTGCCCGAGCTACATCGCGACGCGCGACGAGAAGGACTCCACCCGCGGCCGCGCCCGCCTGCTGCAGGAGATGGCCAACGGCACGCTCGTCACCGACGGCTGGCGCTCGGAGGAGGTCCGGGAGTCGCTCGACCTGTGCCTGTCGTGCAAGGGCTGCTCGGTCGACTGCCCCGCCGGCGTGGACATGGCCACCTACAAGGCGGAGTTCCTCGACCACCACTACCGCGGCCGGCGCCGCCCGCTGAACCACTACGCCCTCGGCTGGCTGCCGCGCTGGACGCGCCTCGTGGCGCTGGGGCAGCCCGTGCTCCCGGCGCTGGTCAACGCCGCGGCGAAGGTGGCCCCCCTGCGCCGCGCGGGCATGAAGGCGGTGGGCATCGACCCGGCGATGGCCGTGCCGACCTTCGCCCGCCAGACCTTCCGCTCCTGGTTCTCCCGCCGCACCCCCGTCCGTGATCATGGGCGCTACGAACAGTCGACCACGACCGACGTGGTCCTCTGGGTCGACACCTTCACCGACGGCTTCGACCCGCAGGTCGGCGTCGCGGCGGTCAGGCTGCTCGAGCACCTGGGCTTCCGGGTGCACCTGCCCACCGCCAAGGTCTGCTGCGGCCTGACGTGGGTGTCCACCGGGCAGCTCGACGGCGCCAAGCGCCAGCTCGCCGCGACCCTCGACGCTCTCGAGGGCCCGCACGGCGAGCTGACCGACATGCCGGTCGTCGGGCTGGAGCCGAGCTGCACCGCGCTGCTGCGCGAGGACGCGGCCCGCCTGCTCCCCGACGACCCGCGCGCCGCCGCCCTGCACTCCCGGGTGCGGACGGTGGCCGAGCTCATCGCGGAGCACCGCCCGGACTGGACGCCGCCGCAGCTCAAGACCGAGGCCGTGGTGCAGCCGCACTGCCACCAGCACGCCGTCATGGGCTTCACCGCCGACGCGGCGCTGCTCGCGCGGGCGGGCGTGGACGCCACCCAGCTCGGCGGGTGCTGCGGGCTGGCCGGCAACTTCGGAGCTGAGGCGGGCCACCGCGACGTGTCGGTGGCCGTGGCCGAGCAGCAGCTGCTGCCCGCGCTGCGGAAGGCCGGTGACGGCGTGCCGGTGGTCGCGGACGGGTTCAGCTGCCGCACGCAGACGGACGCGCTGGCGGGTCGCCGCCCGAAGCACCTCGTGGAGCTGCTCGCCGAAGCCCTACCGACCGCCGGGACGGACACGCCCGCCGCGCACTGACGGCGGGCCGCCGCGCCTCCAACGCCGCCCCCTCCTCGACCGCCCCCTCCTCGACCGCCCCCTCCTCGACGACGATCATGCGCCTGCGCGCCACATCCCCCGCCGGGTAGCGCCCCACATGACGCGCAGGCGCATGATCGTCGCGGGTGGTGACGCGCAGGCGCATGATCGTCGCGAGAGGGCGGGGCGCTGGCGCCTGGGGGCCGGAGGGCTCAGGCGGAGACGGTGGACGCCGGCGCGTCGCTGGTGAGCGCGCCGCGCAGCTCGCTGACCCCGGAGTGGCCGACCTGGCCGTCGAGCGGCTCGGTGGACACGTCGACCTCGCTGAACCGCGCCAGGTCCACGCCGTCGGGCAGCACGTAGCCGCCCTGCGGGCTGTGGCCCTCGGTGAGCGCGCCCAGGGAGACCAGCCCGCCGGTCGAGGTGTCGAGCAGCCACACCTCGTACGCGGCGCCCTGCACGGTGGGCAGCCCGGACGTCGTGACCAGCACGCGCCGGCCCCGACCGTCGTCGCGGGTGACCACCACCTGCGCCGTGCCCGTCCACGCGCCCTGGTCGGCGGTGAGCGGCCGCAGCGCGGCGGTGGACACCACCGGGCCCGCCGTCGGGTCCGCCGCGCCGCCGGAGTCCCGGGCGCGGGAGGCGACGAGCGCCCCCGACGCCGCCCCGACCACCAGCGCCAGCCCGGCGGCGCCCAGGAGCACGGGCGTCGACCAGCGCTGCCGCGACCGCTGCACCGGCAGCCCCGCGACCACCGTCGACGACGACGACGGCGACGACGACGTCCGACCCGCCCCCGCCGGGCGCGCGGTCACCGGCTCCCCCACCGGGTCCACCCCGGGGACGGTGCGCGCCCCGGCGGAGCCGGCCCGCGCCGGGGTGCCCGCGTCGTCGTCGAGGGAGCGCAGCACCGCCGCCGGGTCCGGCGCGGAGCGCACGCCGGTGGCCGCCGCGATGCCCTCCCACACCGACGGCGGGGGCAGGCGGCGCGCCGGTCCGTCAGCGGACGGCGCCACCGCGGCGCTCAGCGCCGCGAGCTCCTCCGTGCACGCCGCGCAGGCCGCCACGTGGGAGCGCACGTCCTCGAGGCGGTCGTCGTCGGGCGCGACGGCCAGCATCGCCAGCTCCCCCGTGCCGGGGTGTGCGGCCGTCGGGTCAGGCGGTGCCACCGGCACCTCCCAGACGTCCGCGCAGCCGCACCAGGGTGCGGCGCAGGTGGCTCTTGACGGTGCCGAGCGGGAGGCCGGTGCGCTCGGAGATCTGGGCGTGGGTGAGGTCCTCCCAGTAGGCGAGCTCGACGATGCGGCGCTGCGGCTGGTCCAGCTTCTCCACCTCCTCGCGGACGTCGACGTGCTCGACGCTGCGGTCCGCACCCTCCACCACGGCGCCCGGGCCCAGCGCGGCGGGCTGTGCGCCCCCGGGGTCGGTCGGGTCCCAGGGCTGCTCGCGGTGGGCGGCGCGGCGGCGCAGGGCGTCGGTGATCCGGTGGCGGGCGATGCCCACCAGCCACCCGGCGAGCGGGCCTCGCGCCGGGTCGTAGCGGTCGCGGTCGCGCCAGGCGCTGATGAACACCTGCTGGGTGACGTCGTCGGCGTCGACGGGTCCCACGGCGCGCACCGCGAGCCCGTGCACCAGCGCGCCCCACCGCTCGTAGGCGCGGGCCAGGGCGTCCTCGTGGCCCGCGGCGAAGTCCCGCTCGACGGCTCGGTCGAGGGCGGCGCGCGCCCCCGGCGCGCCGTCCGCGGTCTCGACCGGCTCCACCCTCGAACGCTAGGCGGATCTCGTGCCGGGAGCGCGCTGAGCGCCGGCCGTCACGAGACCCGGTCCGCGACCACCACCACGTTGTCCGCGTAGCGGTGCGAGGCCCTGTCGAACTCCCCGCCGCAGCTGATGAGCACCAGGCGCGGCGCGCCGGTGCCGGTGAACAGCTCCGCCGAGGGCAGGTCCGCCTTGGCGACCTGCGCCGTGGCGCCCACGCGGTAGCGGTGGTCGGCGCCGGAGGCGTCGGTGACCACCACGTCCTGGCCCGCCCGGGCCTCCCGCAGCCGGAACAGCGCGCCGGGCCCGGCCGGGGTGTCGACGTGGCCGACCAGCACCACGGACCCGTCCGCGTCCCCGGGCGCGGCGCCGGGCGCCCACCAGCCCGTGCGGGCGCCGTCCTCGGGGACGACGACGGAGCCGTCCTCGCCCGCCCCCACGGGGTCGACGGGCGCGTCGACCCCGAGCGAGGGCACCCGCACCCGCACGGGCGCGGGCGCAGCGGCCACCACGGCGGGAGCCGGGGCGGAGGCGACCAGGCGCGGCAGCGCCGGCGCAGCCGTGCCAGCGCTGTGCGAGCCCTCCGAAGAGGAGGACGACGACGACGGCGCAGCCGCGGCGGGCGCCGGCGCGCTCGTCGTCGTCGTGACCACGGTGGCGGGCAGCGCACCGGGCAGGGGTGCGGCCCGGCTGCTCGCCCCGGTGAGCAGCCAGGCCGCGGGGGCGGTGGCGGCGAGGGCCAGGCCGCCCACCGCCACCGCCGTCAGGACGCGCCCGGCCCGGCCGCCGCGGTCGGGCCGCTGCTCGCGGCCGGGCCCGGCGTTCACGCCGCGCGGTCGCCGGCGGTGCGGCGTGACCGCACCGCCGCGGCCCCCACACCGGCCACCACGGCCGCGCCGAGCGCACCCGCGGACGTCGCCACCAGCCACCCGGGCACGCCGCCCTGGTCGAGGAGGCCGCCGGTGCCCGCGGCGACACCACCGGGGGCGCCGCCGAGGTCCTCGATGCGCTGCAGCGCCAGCTGCACGCCACCGGCGGTGGGGTTGCCCCACGCGTAGACGATCGTGCTGGTGCCGGCGGGCAGCGACAGGTCGGTCGGGCCCGCGACGGCGCTGCTGGTGCCGGTGGCCACGACGTCGGCGCTGACCGTGCCGGCGGGCACCTCGGCGCTGGCCTCGTCCGGGTTGGACAGGTCCTGCACCAGCGGCTGCCCGCCGGCCCGGACGTCCACCGCGGGCGCCGCCGCGACGTGGCGCACGGTGACGCGGGCGTCACCGGCGGGCACCGCGGAGGTGTCGTTGACGAACGGGGTGAGCTTCGGCTGGCCCTGCGCGTCGAGGTGGGCGACCAGCGTGATGTTGGCGCCGGCGGGCACCTCGACGTCGTTCGCGCTGATGGCGGGCGTGCCGGTGGAGGGCTGGCCGGCCTGGAAGACGGCGAGGTCGTAGCTGCCGGCGGGCAGCTGCTGCGGGTCGGTGAGCGTGCCCGGGGTGAAGTCGGGGATGAGCTCGGAGCCGTTGGCGTAGACGTCGACCGTCAGGCCGGGCACGGCGTGGAGCACGCTGACGGTCGCCGTGCCGCCAGCGCTGCCGGCCGCGGAGGCGGCGGCCGCGGGGACGAGGACGAGGGCGGCGGCGGCGGTGGCGACGGCGGCGGTGCAGGTGGTGGTGCGCACGAGGGTCCTCCGGGGTCCTGGCGCCGCCCGTCGCGACGCTCTGCCCGTACTGCGCACGAGGCGCCGCCCACGGATGCACCACCCCTGAACAATGCGTGTGGCGCTCGTCACACCACAGGACGAGGTGGGTAGCGTGCCGCGATGATCTCCGTCCGGCTGGTCACCGAGGACGACGTCCCCGCCCTCGTCGAGCTGCTGCTCCGCAGCCGGGAGCACCTCGCGCCGTGGGAGCCGCTGCGGGACGGCTCCTTCTTCACCGAGGCGTCGCAGCGCGCGAGCGTCGCGGCGCTCCTGGAGCGGCACACCGCCGGCACGCACGTCCCTCTCGTCATCGTCGACGACGGCGAGGTGGTCGGCCGGATCACCGTGAACGACGTCGTGCGCGGTGCCTTCCAGTCGGCGTCGATCGGCTACTGGGTGGGCACCGGCCACACCGGACGAGGCGTGGCGACGGCGGCGGTGGCGGCGGTGGTCCGGCTGGCCTTCGGCGAGCTGGGCCTGCACCGGCTGCAGGCCGACACGCTGCTGCACAACACCGCCTCCCAGGCGGTGCTGGCCCGCAACGGCTTCGTCCGCATCGGGACGGCGCCCCGCTACCTCGAGATCGCCGGTCGCTGGCAGGACCACCACCTGCACCAGCTGCTCCACGAGCCGCCCGAGCCGCCCGAGCCGCCCGCGGTGGTGGTGCCGAGCGGGGGCGCCGCGATGATGGCCCCGCTCGACGGACCACCGACGAAGGAGTCGCCCGATGACCGCTCGCACCGGCCGCACCACCTCCCCCGCTGACGGCCTGCAGCTGGCCACCACCACCTGGGACGAGGTGCCGGGGGCGCCGCGCGGCGTCGTCCAGCTGGTCCACGGCCTCGCCGAGCACACGAGCCGCTACGACAGGTTCGCGCGGGCGCTCAACGCCGCCGGGTACGTCGTGTCCGGGGCCGACACCCGCGGCCACGGCGGCTCGGTCTCGGCGGGCGTGCCGCTGGGCGGCTTCGGCGCCCCGGGCGCGGAGGGCTTCTTCGCCGACACCGCCGCGTACGGCGACCAGCTGGCGCGCCAGCACCGCGGCCTGCCCCTGTTCGCGTTCGCCCACTCCCTGGGGTCGATGTGCCTGCAGAACGTGCTGGTGGCCGGCCCGGTGCCGTACGCCGGGGTGGTGCTGTCGGGGACGACGACGCTGGACGGGCTCGTCGAGGTGGTCCAGGGCCTGGCGGCCGACCCCGACGCCGGCGAGGGGCTGGCCGGGTTCAACGCCGGCTTCGCGCCGCGCACGGGCTTCGAGTGGCTCAGCCGCGACGAGGCCGAGGTGGACGCCTACACGGCCGACCCGCTGTGCGGCTTCGCCACCGAGGACGCCGTCATGGGCGGGGTGCTCGCCACCGCCGGGCGCACGGCCGACCCGGCGGCGCTGGCGCGGATCAGGTCCGACCTGCCGCTGCTGCTGGTCTCCGGCGACCACGACCCGGTGGGCGGGCCGGGCGGCCGGAACGTCACGGCGCTGGCCGAGAGGTACCGGGCAGCGGGCCTGGCCGACGTCGTGCTGCGGCTGTACCCCGGCGCCCGGCACGAGCTGGTCAACGAGACCAACCGCGACGAGGTCACCGCCGACGTCGTCGCCTGGCTGGACGCCCACCTGCCGTCGTGACCCCGGGGAGGGGTCTCCGCGGGGTGCTCCAGCGGGTGCTCCACCGGGCGGGGTGGGCGCGGCGCCGCCAGGATGGTCGGCGCGGACGTCCAGACCGGTGCGGCTGCAGCTGACCACCCCGCGTGAGGACCCCATGAGCACCGCTGACGCCGCCGCGCGCCACGCCACCACCTCGGCCCCGGACGGGCCCCTGCGCTGCGCCGTCGTCGTCAACCCGGCACGCGTGGAGGACCTGGAGCGCCGCCGCGCCGCCGTGGACGCCGCCCTCACCGACGCCGGCTGGGCCGCGGCGGAGTGGATCGAGACCACCCCCGACAGCCCGGGCGTCGAGCAGGCCCGCCAGGCCGCGGCCGACGGCTTCGACGTCGTCTTCGCCTGCGGCGGTGACGGGACGGTCCGCGCGTGCGTGGAGGGCCTCGCCGGCACCTCCACCGCGCTGGCCATCCTGCCCGCCGGCACCGGCAACCTGCTGGCCACCAACCTGGGGGTCCCGGAGGACCCGGCCGCCGGGGTGCGGCTGGTGCTCGAGCGAGGCCGCCGGAGCATCGACGTCGGTGTGGCCGCCCCCACGGACGAGGACGACGACAGCCGGCACCCGTTCAGCAGCGCCTTCGCCGTCATGGCGGGGATGGGCTTCGACGCCGCGATGCTCGACGACGCCGACTCCCGCCTCAAGAGCGCGCTCGGCCCCGTCGCCTACGTGCTGAGCGCGCTGCGGCACCTGGGCGACCGGAGCATGCGGCTGACCATCACCCTCGACGACCGGCCACCGCTGCGGCGCCGCGCGCGCAGCGTGGTGGTCGCCAACGTGGGGCGCCTGCAGGCCGGCGTGCTGCTCGTGGAGCGGGCCAGCCCGGACGACGGCCAGCTGGACGTCGCCGTGCTCGCTCCGCGCAGCCTCCTGCACTGGGTGCGCCTGGCGTGGGGCGTGGTGCGCGGCCACGAGCACGTGCCGCACCTCGAGCTGCACCGCGCCTCGCGCGTGGTGGTCCGCAGCGACCGCGAGCACCCGCGGGAGCTGGACGGTGACGTCATCGACCCCGCGCGGGTGCTGGCGATCACCGTGCGCCACCGGGCGCTGGAGCTGTGCGTGCCGCAGCCCGAGCGCAGCCCCGACCTGTCCGAGGGGTCCGAGCGGCTCTGACGCCGCCGACCAGCCGCCGGCGGGCCGGCGACAGGCCGACGACAGGGTGCGCACAGCCCCTCGGTGGTGCAGGGCGCAGGAGCACCGGGCACTGTTGGGCCGTGCACATCGCAGTGACCGGAGGCTCCGGCAAGCTCGGACGGGTGGTGGTGGCCGACCTCGTCGCCCACGGCCACACCGTCGTCAACCTCGACCAGGCGCCGCCGCCCGGCGGCCCCGCCGCCCTGCCGGAGGGCGCCCGCTTCCTCAAGACCGACCTCACCGACCACGGCCAGGTGCTCGAGGCGCTGCTCGGCGTGGACGAGCACCACCGCCACGGCGTGGACGCCCTGGTCCACCTCGGCGCGATCCCCGCGCCGGGCCTCGCCACGGACGCGGTGACGTTCCAGAACAACATCATGAGCACGTACAGCGCGTTCGCCGCCGCGCGCGCCGCGGGCGTCCGCAACGTGGTGTGGGCCTCCTCGGAGACGGTGCTCGGGCTGCCGTTCCAGGAGGAGCCGCCGCCGTACGCCCCGGTGGACGAGGAGTACCACCCGCGGCCCAACTCCAGCTACTCCCTGAGCAAGGCGCTCGGGGAGGAGATGGCGGTGCAGTTCTGCCGCTGGGACCCCGAGGCGAAGATCATCGGGCTGCGGTTCTCCAACGTCATGTACCCCGACCAGTACGCCGAGTTCCCCGACTACGACGCCGACCCCGGCACCCGCGTGTGGAACCTGTGGGGCTACATCGACGCCCGCGACGGCGCCCAGGCCGTGCGCAAGGCGCTGGAGCTGCAGGCCACCGGCGCGGACGTGTTCGTCATCGCCAACGCCGACACCGTGATGCAGCGCTCCTCGGCCGAGCTCATGGAGCAGGTGTTCCCCGACGTCGAGGTCCGCGGCGAGCTGGGTGAGCACCAGACGCTGCTGAGCATCGAGAAGGCCCGCCGCGTGCTCGGCTACGAGCCGGAGCACTCCTGGCGGAGCTCCTTCACCGCCTGACCCGCCCCACCCTCCCCACCGTGATCATGGACGTCGTGCACAACACAGTCCGTGATCATGGGCGCTGTGCGCACCGCGCTGTCAGGCCCTGGGGCGCTGTCAGGTCCTCGAGGCCGGATCCGGCCTCGAGGACCTGACGGTGGGCCCCGGCCCGGGACTGCCGAGCCGCGCAGGGAAGGCAGCAGCCGCAGCGGTCGTTGGCCAGGGGGATGAGCGCTCCAGCGACCACGCCCTCCGCCCCCGCACCCGCCGGCGGTGAGCCGCGCCTGGCGCACGCCTTCGCCGACGCGCTGCCCGAGCTGGCCGTCCCGTGGCAGGCCGCCCCCGCGCCGGCGCCGCGACTGCTCGTCCTCGACGACGCCCTCGCCGTCGACCTGGGCCTCGACCCGACCTGGTTGCGCTCCCCCGAGGGCGTGCACTTCCTCACGGGCGGGCTCGTCCCCGACGGGGCAACACCCGTGGCGCAGGTCTACGCCGGCCACCAGTTCGGCGGGTACTCCCCGCGCCTCGGCGACGGCCGCGCGCTGCTCCTCGGTGAGCTCACCACCCCCGCCGGCGAGGTGCGTGACCTGCACCTCAAGGGCTCCGGGCGCACGCCGCTGTCCCGCGGCGGCGACGGCCTGGCCGCCGTCGGCCCGATGCTGCGCGAGCACGTCATCAGCTCCGCGATGCACGCCCTCGGCGTGCCGACCACGCAGGCGCTCGCCGTCGTCGCCACCGGCCGCGACGTCCAGCGCGAGGTGGTGCTGCCCGGCGCGGTGCTCGCGCGCACGGCGTCCAGCCACCTGCGCGTCGGCTCGTTCCAGTACGCCCGCGCCACCGGCGACACGGCCCTGCTGCGACGCCTGGCCGACGTCGCGATCGCCCGCCACCACCCGCAGGCCGCGCAGGCCGGGTCGCCGGCCGACCAGGCGAAGGCCCTGCTCGACGCCGTCATCGCCGCCCAGGCCGACCTCGTGGCGCAGTGGGTGCTGCTCGGCTTCGTCCACGGCGTCATGAACACCGACAACACGACCATCTCCGGGGAGACCATCGACTACGGCCCGTGCGCCTTCGTCGACGCCTACGACCCCGCGGCCTCCTTCTCCTCCATCGACCACCAGGGCCGCTACGCCTACGGCGCCCAGCCGGGCGTGCTCGAGTGGAACCTCGCCCGCTTCGCCGAAGCGCTCCTGCCCCTCCTCGTGGAAGAGCAGGACGACGACGAGGGCAGCAGCGACCGAGCCGTGGCGATCGCCACGGAGTCCCTCGGCGCGTACCGGCCGCGGTTCGCCGCGGCCTGGCGCGCCGGCACGCGCCGCAAGCTGGGCCTGGCCGCGGTGGCGGGGCACGACGACGAGGTCGACGGCATGGTCACCGACCTGCTGCGCCTCGCGCAGACCGACCACGTCGACCACACCGGTCTGCACCGGCGCCTGGCCGACGCGGCACGAGCCGGCAGCAGCGCCCCCGCCCGGGACCTCTTCCTGGACCGCGAGGGGTTCGACGCCTGGGCCGCCCGCTGGCTGCCGCTGGCCCCCGACGCCGCGGCGATGGACGCGGTCAACCCGGTCTACGTCCCGCGCAACCACCTCGTGGAGGAGGCGCTGGCGGCCGCGACCGGCGGGGACCTCGCGCCGCTGGAGCGCCTCGTCGACGTCGTGACCCACCCGTACGTCGAGCGCCCCGGGTGGGAGCGCTACGCCGAGCCCGCCCCCGACGCCTTCGGCCCCTACACGACCTTCTGCGGCACCTGACCCCCTCACACCCTCCGTGATCATGGACTTCCCGTGCACTTTCCGCCGTGGCCGCCGACCTGTGACGCAGACCTCGTTCGGGAAGTCCATGATCACGGCTGGAAAGTGCTTCGGAGGCCCATGATCACGGCGGGGTGTCAGGGACGGCTGCTTAGGCTGTGGTGGTGAGCGAGCGGCTGCCCCTGTTCCCGCTGCGCACCGTGCTGGTGCCCGGGCTCGTGCTGCCCCTGACGATCTTCGAGCCGCGCTACGTCGCGCTCGTCGAGCACCTGCTGTCCCTCCCCGAGGAGCAGCGCGCGTTCGGCGTGGTCGCCCTGCGCCACGGCCGTGACGCGGGCTCGCGCCCCGGAGCGGTCGACCTCCACGAGGTCGGCTGCACCGCCGTGGTCCGCGACGTGTCCGAGCCCGACGGTCCCGGGGACGGCCGCTACGAGCTCATCACCTCCGGCGCGGTGCGCTTCCGGCTCGACGGCGTCGACGAGGGCGCCGGCACCCCGTACCTCACCGGCCTGGTCAGCCCCGTGCCCGAGCGGGCCGGCGCCGACCAGGACCGCCTCGCCGACCTCGCCACCTCCACGGCGGCCGCGTGGACCGCCTACCGCGAGCAGCTGGGCATCGCCACCACCGGCGTGCCGGGTGGCGTCCCGGAGGACCCGGCCGTGCTGAGCTACCTCGTCATGGCCGGGATGGTCCTCGACCTGCCCGAGCGGCAGCGCCTGCTGGAGCTGCCCGACACGGCCACCCGCCTGCGCGAGGAGCGAGCGATCCTGCGGCGCGAGCAGGTGCTCATCTCCGAGCTGCGCTCGCTGCCCGCGCAGGACCTCCTCGACGACCCGCCGGTCTACAACTGAGGGCGCGCTGATGGGGAAGAAGCCCGCCGCCGGCGGCACGCCCGCCACCACCGCCCTGACGCGCGCCGGGGTCCCGCACACCGTGCACCCGTACGAGCACGACGCCGCCGTCTCCGCCGAGGTCGGCTACGGCCTGGAGGCCGCGCACGCCCTCGGCATCGACCCGGCGCGCGTCTACAAGACGCTCGTGGTGGAGGTCGACGGCGCGCTCGGCGTCGCCGTGCTCCCGGTCAGCGCCAAGCTCGACCTCAAGGCGGTCGGCGCGGCGCTGGGCGGCAAGCGCGCCGCCATGGCCGACCCGGTCGCCGCCGAGCGCACCACCGGGTACGTGCGAGGCGGCATCAGCCCGCTCGGGCAGCGCAAGCAGCTGCCCACCGTCATCGACAGCTCAGCCGTCGAGCACCCCAGCATCCTCGTCAGCGGCGGTCGCCGCGGCCTCGACGTGGAGCTCGCCCCCGCCGACCTCGTCTCCCTGACGGGCGCCACCGTGGCGTCCGTCGCCGCCTCCTGAGCGACCCGCCGTCCCGTGCAGTGCGACTACTACGACGCCGGTGCCTGCCGCTCGTGCACCCTCATGGGCGTCCCGGAGGACGTCCAGGTCGCCGACGCGCAGGAGCGCGTCGAGGCGCTGCTGCCCACCGTCCCGACCTGGCTCACCCCTGCCACCGGCCCGGCGAGCCGCTTCCGCAACCGCGCCAAGATGGTCGTCGCCGGCACCGCCGAGGCCCCGACGCTGGGCATCCTCGACGCAGCCGGCCGCGGCGTCGACCTCGTGCGGTGCGGTCTGTACCCGGCGTCCATCACGGACGCCCTGGAGCCGCTGCGCGCCTTCGTCACCCGCGCCGCGCTGGTCCCCTACGACGTCCCCGCCCGCCGCGGTGAGCTGAAGCACGTCCACGTCACGACCAACGACGCCGGCGAGCTCATGGTCCGGTTCGTGCTGCGCTCCACGGAGTCCCTGCCGCGGATCCGCAAGCACCTCCCCTGGCTCCTGGAGCAGGTCCCGAGCATCCGCGTCGTCTCCGCCAACCTCCTGCCCCAGCACGCCGCCCTGCTCGAGGGCGACGTCGAGGTCCCCCTCACCCCCGCCGAGCGCCTGCCCGTCCAGCAGGGCGGCGTCACGCTGCTCGCCCGCCCGCAGGGCTTCCTGCAGACCAACACCGACGTGGCGGGGCAGCTGTACACCCAGGTCGCGGCCTGGGTGGACGACCTCGACGACGACGAGCGCCGCGACGGCGGCGCCGCTGCGCTGCGCGTGTGGGACCTGTACTGCGGCGCCGGCGGCTTCGCCCTGCACGTGGCGGCCGGGGCCGCGTCCACCGGCACCGGGGACCGCGAGGTGGTCGGCGTCGAGACCAGCGAGCAGGCCGTCGCCGCCGCCCGCGACGCCGCGGCCACCGCGGGCCTGGCCGGCACGACCGTCGTCCACGCCGACGCCACCGCGTGGGCGCGGGAGCAGCCCGAGGCCGCCGCGCCCGACGTCGTCGTCGTCAACCCGCCGCGGCGGGGGCTGGGCGAGCAGCTGTGCGCGTGGCTCGACGCCGCTCCCCCGCGGACCCGGCACCTGCTCTACTCCAGCTGCAACCCCGCCTCGCTGGCGACGGACCTGGAGGCGCTGCCCGGGTGGGAGCCGGTGCGGGGGCGGCTGTTCGCGATGTTCCCGCAGACCACCCACGCCGAGGTGCTGGTCCAGCTCCGCCGCCGCTGACCCCCTCGAGGTGGCCGTCTCCCCATGATCACGACCGACTCGCCGTGATCATGGGGAGTCGGCCACCTCCTCGGCCTCGTCAGCCGCGGCGTCGCGCGGGGTGCGGGCGCCGCTCCAGGCCGCGGACAGGTGGCCCATCGTCATCACCAGGGCCGCCACCGCCGGCCACACCAGCAGCACCCCGGTGCTGTGGCTGCGCAGCGGGCTCACCAGCCCGCGCGCCGGGTCGGCTCCGGCGGCCACCTGCGCCGCCACCGACGGCGGGCCCAGCCACGCCCCCACCTGCGAGGCGAGCACCGCGCCGAACAGGCAGCCGGCGATCACGGCCAGGCTGCGACGGGAGGGCGCGTCCCCGGGGCGCACCGCGGCGACCACGCCGCAGAGGAGCCCCGCCGCCGCGCCGAGCACCACGAGCCAGCCGTCCTGGGAGGCGGTGAGCCCGGGATCGGCGGCGCCCAGCACCGAGCCGCCCTGCAGCAGCACCACCGGCCCCGTCGGCGCGACGAGCCACCACACCACCCCGACCACCGCCCCCAGCAGCACCGGCCCCACCACGGGAACCAGCGGCCGCAGCGCGCGCAGCCGGGGCGTCACACGAGGCAGCTGGGCCCCAGCAGCGCCTTGAGGTCGCCGAACAGCGACGGCGACGGGGTCACCCGCAGCGCGTCGTCGAGGCAGACCAGCACCTGCTTGTCGGTGGTGAGCAGCTTGAGGTGCACGAGCGTCTGGCCGCGGTGGTCCTGCAGCACCCCGCGCAGGCGGTCGGCGACGGGCTCGGTGCACCGCTGCTCGGGCAGCGTGATGACCACCGGGCCGTCAGCGGCCACCGAGGTGTCGGGCACGGACAGGTCCTGCGCGTGCAGCGAGGGCACGTCGTCGCGGCGCGACAGCCGGCCGCGGACGACGACGACGGCGTCCGGCGCCAGCAGGTGCGCGAACTGCTCGTAGCTGCTGGGGAAGAACAGCACCTCCACCGCGCCGCCGAGGTCCTCGACGGTGGCGATGGCCCACTGCTTGCCCTGCTTGGTCATCTTGCGCTGCAGGCCCGTGATGAGCCCGGCGATGGTGACCATCGAGCCGTCCTGGCGGGACTCGTCGGTGAGGAGCGTGGCCACCGAGCAGTCCGCGGCGGAGCTCAGCACGTGCTCGAGGCCGAAGAGCGGGTGGTCGGAGACGTAGAGGCCGAGCATCTCGCGCTCGCGCGCCAGCAGCTCCTTCTTGTCCCACTCGGGCAGGTCCGGCACGGCGACGCTGAGGGCGGAGCCCTGGCCGACGCCGTCCTCGTCGTCGTCGCCCATGAGACCGCCGAAGAGGTCGTACTGGCCCTTCTCCTCCTGGCGCTTGAGGCCCACCACCGAGTCGACGGCGTCCTCGTGCACCGACAGCAGCGCCCGGCGCTTGGCGCCCAGGGAGTCGAAGGCGCCGGCCTTGATGAGGGACTCCACCGTGCGCTTGTTGCAGACGACGGCGGGGACCTTGGCGAGGAAGTCGCCGAAGCTGGTGAAGGCGCCCTTCTCCTCGCGGGCCTTCTCGATGGCGTCGACGACGTTCTCGCCGACGTTGCGGATGGCCGCCAGGCCGAAGCGGATGTCGGAGCCGACCGCGGCGTACGTGGCGATCGACTCGTTGACGTCCGGCGGGAGCACGGTGACGCCCATGCGGCGGCACTCGTTGAGGTAGAGCGCGGACTTGTCCTTGTCGTCGCGCACGGACGTCAGCACCGCGGCCATGTACTCGGCCGGGTAGTGCGCCTTGAGGTAGGCGGTCCAGTAGGACACGACGCCGTAGGCCGCGGAGTGCGCCTTGTTGAACGCGTAGTCGGAGAACGGCAGCAGCACGTCCCACAGGGCCTTGACCGCGGCCTCGGAGAAGCCGCGCTCGTGCATGCCGCCGGAGAACTTCTCGTACTGCTTGTCCAGCTCGGACTTCTTCTTCTTGCCCATCGCCCGCCGCAGCAGGTCCGCCTGGCCGAGGCTGAAGCCCGCCACGGTCTGCGCGATGGACATCACCTGCTCCTGGTAGACGATCAGGCCGTAGGTGGTGCCCAGCACCTCCTTGAGCGGCTCGGCCAGCTCGGGGTGCAGCGGCGTGATCTCCTGCTGGCCGTTCTTGCGCAGGGCGTAGTTGGTGTGGCTCCCCGCACCCATGGGGCCCGGGCGGTAGAGGGCGCCGACGGCGGAGATGTCCTCGAAGTTGTCGGGGCGCATGAGGCGCAGCAGCGAGCGCATGGGCCCGCCGTCGAACTGGAAGACGCCGAGGGTGTCGCCGCGCTGCAGCAGCGCGTACGTCTCGGGGTCGTCGAGCTCGAGCTCCTCGAGCACCACCTTCTCGCCCCGGTTGCGCTCCACGAGGCGGACGGCGTCGTCCATGATCGTGAGGTTGCGCAGGCCGAGGAAGTCCATCTTGATCAGGCCGAGGGACTCGCAGCTCGGGTAGTCGAACTGCGTGATGACCTGGCCGTCCTGCTCGCGGCGCATGATCGGGATGAGGTCGATCAGCGGCTCGCTGGACATGATGACGCCGGCGGCGTGCACGCCCCACTGGCGCTTCAGGCCCTCCAGCTGCTTGGCCGTCTCCACCACCTTCTGCACGTCGCCCTCGGCCTCGTACAGCTCGCGGAACTCCTTGCCCTCCGCGTAGCGGTTGTGGGTGGGCTCGAAGATCTGGCTGAGCGGCACGTCCTTGCCCATCACCGCGGCGGGCATCGCCTTGGTGATCCGGTCGCCCATGGCGAACGGGTAGCCGAGCACGCGGGAGGCGTCCTTGACGGCCTGCTTGGCCTTGATGGTGCCGTAGGTGACGATCTGCGCGACGCGGCTCTCGCCGTACTTCTCCGTCACGTACTTGATGACCTCGCCGCGCCGGCGCTCGTCGAAGTCGATGTCGAAGTCGGGCATGGAGACGCGGTCGGGGTTGAGGAACCGCTCGAAGATCAGGCCGTGGCGCTGCGGGTCCAGGTCGGTGATCTCCAGGGCGTACGCGGCAATCGAGCCCGCACCCGAGCCGCGGCCCGGGCCCACGCGGATGCCGTTGCGCTTGGCCCAGCGGATGAAGTCGGCGACGACGAGGAAGTACCCCGAGAAGCCCATCTTCGTGATGACGCCGATCTCGTACTCGGCCACGCGGCGGCTCTCGTCAGGGACGGCGCCCTTGAACCGCATGAGCAGGCCGCGCTCGACCTCCTTGACGAACCAGGAGTCCTCGCTCTCCCCCTCCGGCACGGGGTAGCGCGGCATGTACGTGCCGACGCCCTCGGAGAACTCCACCGAGCACCGCTCGGCGATGGCGAGGGTGTTGTCGCAGGCCTCGGGCAGCTCGCGCCACAGGTGGCGCATGTCGGCGGGGGTCTTGAGGTAGAACTCCTCCGCGTCGAACTTGAAGCGGTTCGGGTCCGCCAGCGTGGAGCCGGACTGCACGCACAGCAGCGCTGCGTGGCCCTCGTGGTGCTCGGGGCGCGTGTAGTGCAGGTCGTTGGTGGCGACCAACGGGATCCCGAGGGCCTTGGCGAGGCGGACCAGGTCCTTCTGGATGCGGCGCTCGATCTCGAGCCCGTGGTCCATGACCTCGCAGTAGAAGTTCTCCGCGCCGAAGATGTCGCGGAACTCCGCTGCCGCGGCCACGGCGGCGTCGTACTGGCCCAGACGCAGGCGGGTCTGCACCTCACCGGACGGGCAGCCCGTCGTCGCGATGATGCCCTTGCCGTAGGTGGTGAGCAGCTCGCGGTCCATGCGGGGCTTGAAGTAGTGCCCCTCCAGGCTGGCGAGGCTCGCCATCCGGAAGAGGTTGTGCATGCCCGCGGTGTCCTGCGCCCACATCGTCATGTGGGTGTAGGCGCCGGAGCCGGAGACGTCGTCGCGGCCGGCGCTCGGGTCACCCCACTTCACGCGGGTCTTGTCGCCGCGCGCGGTGCCCGGGGTGAGGTAGGCCTCCAGGCCGATGACGGGGTTGACCCCGTGCTTGCGCCCGGCCTTCCAGAACTCGTACGCCCCGAAGATGTACCCGTGGTCGGTGGTCGCCAGCGCCGGCATGCCCATCTCGGCCGCGGTGGCGAACAGCTCGTCGATCCTCGCGGCACCGTCGAGCATCGAGTACTCGGTGTGGTTGTGCAGGTGGACGAACGAGTCACCAGCGGGCATGGGGCGGGGACCTCCGTGGAGCAGGTGGTGCAGGCGCGGGCGGGGCCTGGGGAAGGAGCCCCACTGTAGGCGCCGGGGACGACGGCGGGGGCGTCCCCCGAGCGCCGGTCGGCGCGCCGTGCGGGGCCCCGCGGGCCGTCGCCGGAAGGCGTGACGCCCGACGGGCAGAACCCCCCGACACGCCGCTCTGGACGCCCTCCAGGGGACTTCTGCCCGTCCGCCGTCACGCGGCTGCTCTGCTCAGACGACCCCGAGCGCCTTGGCGAGCTGTCCGAGCGCGTACGTCCCGACCGTCGCCACCTCCGCCACGAGGAGGTGCAGGAGCGCGTGCCGGACGCTGATCCTCTCCACACCCCCGTCCCCGCTGACGGGTGTGGTCTCCGCCCACTCCCTGACGGCGGCCCCGGCCCGCCTCACCGACGCGTTGCCGGTCCAGTCGGCGATCAGCGAGCCCGAGAGGCCGAAGACACCGATGGTCCGCACCGGCGTCGTGATCTCCAGACCTCGCGGCGTCCCCACCCGGAGCACGCGGTCCGGGGAGAGCACCCAGCTGTGGAAGAGCTCCTCCACCCGGAGCTCGCTGGCGCCCAGGTGGACGCCGGCACTGGCACCGCAGCGCCAGATGAACCACCGGCAGACGCCGATCAGCGCCCCACCCACCACGCAGGACCAGAACCCGTCGCGGGGCGTCGACACGAAGAGGCCAGACTGGAGGAGCCCGAACAGGCCGGTCGCGGCGAGGACGCAGAAGGTCCGGGTCGAGCGCGAGGTGTGGAAGCGCCGGCTGCGGCCCCGCCTCCGCGGCGGTCCTGAGCTGTGCACCACGTCCCCGATCATGCCGACGTTCCACCCCGCGGGGCTGCAACAGCGCTGGCGCGAGAAGCGTCATGATCTCGAGGAGCCGGCGGGACGAGGGGGTCGCTATGAGCGGGGACCGGGTGCTGCGGAGGCCGCGGTGGGCGGTGGCCGTCGTCGTCGCCGGTCTCGTCACCGCAGCGGCCAGCGGCTGCGACCAGGGCATGAGCGGCATGGGCCTGCCGCACCTCTCGGCCGACGAGCGGGTGGAGGGCGACGCCGTGCCCTTCCGGGGCACCCTCGAGATCGGGCCGCAGGGCTGCCTCATGGCCCGGCTCACCGACCCGCCGGGTGGCACCGCCGACCGCTGGACCGTCTGGCCCCCCGGTGCGGAAGCCGTCTACGGCTCCGGCGAGGAGGGCAACGGGGCGGAGGTCGACGGCGAGACGTTCATGGGTGGCGACGCCGTGTCGGGCACCGGCCAGCTGGTCGACCTGGCGGCGCTGCCTGGCGGCACCTCGCCCGGCAGCTACTTCGAGGGGTCCGGCCGCTACTGCGACGCGCTGGTGGGCGGGGTGCTCGTCATCACCGAGGTCCGTCACGCCTGACGGTCGAGCGGGGTGACCACGTCAACCGTCGCGGTCCACCAGCCGGAAGTGCTCCACCACCACGGGCTCGTGCTCGCGCAGCACCCAGCCCGGGTCGCCGCAGGCCTGACGGACCTCGGCGGTCACCTCGGTCCAGAACCTCACGTGCTCGGCCCGCCAGTCCGCCGCCCCCGTGAAGCCCTCACCCTCGGCCGCGGCGACGTCGTCCCCGACCTCCGACATCGGGACGACGACGACGCGCGTCGTCTCCACCACCCCGCGGCTGCGCCCGGCGTGGTCCACCAGCCGGAGCCGCTCGCCGACGCGCGGCAGCGGGTCCCCCGCCAGGTACTCCACCACCAGCGACGACGTCGCCGTCTTCTCGCCGCGCAGCACCGCCTGCAGCAGCCGCTCCCCCAGCCCGCCGTCGTCCGGGTGCCCGAAGTCCATCGTCCGCACCCCACCCACCCTGCCGCAGCAGGAGTCACGCCGCCGCCGCCGGAGCCGGTCGCCCGCTGACGGTCAGAGGTCGACCTGCCGCAGGTGCTCGGTCACCTCGAAGCCGGCCCGTGCGTACAGGCTCAGCGACCGCCCGCCCGAGTACACGGTCACGCGCTGCATCCCGCGAGCACGGGCGTCCTCGAGGACGTGGGCGACCAGGCGCGCGCCCCACCCCTGTCCGCGGAGCTCGGGGACCACGTACACGCTCTGCAGGTCACCGCGGCGGATGTCGAGGTGGCCCGGGCTCGGCGGCCTCGACACCTCCGCCAACCAGGCCATCCCCACGACCTCCTCGCCGTCGACGACGACGGAAGCGCGGTGCGTGGCGGTGCTCCGCTCCGCCCAGGCCGTGAACTCCGCGCTGAAGGCCGCAGGGTCCTCGTCGGGGGTGCCGTCAGTCCGCCACTCGTCCCACCACTGCCACCGGAGCCGGGCGATGGCCGGCAGGTCACCCGGAAGCGCTGCCCGGACCATGATCGCCGCCACGGGACCAGCCTCCAGCGCGTCGGGGCGTCCCGTCCAGCATGCAGAAGTGCGGACAGAAGGCCTCTCAGCCACCTTGGGCCGACTTCTGCATGCTGGGCGGGACAGCCCCCGTGACGTCGGACGTGCAGAAGTCCGCGACACGCCGCCACCGGCCGCCTCAGACCCACTTCTGCCCGTCCGGCGTCACAGGGCCCGTCGCCGCCCGGCGTCACTAGGGTCGGCGCATGGGACGCCAGGTCTGGGTGACCACGGCCGTCGTCGGCCCGCCCGACCGCCTCTGGCACCTCACGCAGGACACCGACCACCACCCCCGGTGGGACCTGCGCTTCAGCTCGATCACCCCCGACGACCACGACGACGACGGCCACCAGCGCTTCACCTACGCCCTCGCCCTGCCGCACCCCCGCCTGCCGCTGCTGACGGTCCGCGGCACGGGCACCAGCACGGCCGAGCGCCGCGGTGACGACGGCGCGGGCACCTCCGCGATCCGCTTCACCGCCGGCGACGCCCCCGCCGACCGGCTCTCACCGCTCGCCAGCGGCGCCGGCTTCTGGCGGTACGCCCCGCAGCCCGACGGGCGGACCCGCTTCACCACCGGGTACGACTACCGCCCCGGCTGGGGCCGCCTCGGCGCCGCGCTCGACCCGTGGCTGACGCGGCCGCTGGTCGGCTGGGCGACGGCGTGGAGCTTCGACAGGCTCCGCCTCTGGGCCGAGCGCGGCCAGGCCCCCGAGCTGAGCCGGGACCTCGCGCTGGCGTGGACGGCGGCCCGCGTCGTCGTCGTCCTGGTGACCGTCGCCGCGGTGCGGCGGCGCAGGCCGCGGCTCGCCGCCACCGCCGGGAGCCTCCTGGCGGTCCCCACCCCGGCGGCCGTGCCCAGCGCGCTGCGCTGCGGCCGCCGCCCTACCAGCCGCCCCACCCGAGGAGGTCACCGGTGAGCGTGGTCCTGGACGCCCTCGGCGACGCTGCCGCCCGCCTGCACCCCCAGCTGCGCCGCAGGTTCGGTGCGAGCACGGCCTCCGGGTACAGCTGCGTGGGGCGCGGGGTGATGGAGGAGGTGTGGCACGGGCCGGCGTGGACGCTGCCGTTCCTCCACGTCGGCGCGTGGCGCAACATCCTCGTGCCCGACGCCGCCACCGACGTCCCGTTCACCGTCGAGAACTACGCCTACACCGACTCCCTCGGCCGTGAGACGCTGACGGTGGTCCGCACCTTCGAGGTCGCACCCGGCCGGCGGCGGCGGTTCGACGCGACCCTCGTCGACGGCTCCCCCGACGGCCAGCCCGGCTCGGGCAAGGTGCTCGACTACCTGGGCACGCACCAGCACCTCGCCGTCGACCTGCGGCTGCGCGTCGACGAGCACGGCGCGCTGCGCCTCACCTCCCACGGGCAGCGCTTCTACGAGGGGCCGGTCGGGTTCCGGTTCCCGATGCTCGCCTCGGGCACGGCGGAGCTGCGGGAGGCCTACGACGACGAGCGGGAGCGCTTCACCATCGACGTCCGCGTCACCAACCGGCGCTTCGGGCCGCTGGTCGGCTACCGGGGCTGGTTCACCTGCACCTACCCCGAGGTGGTGGGCGACGACGTGCCGGCGTCGGTGAGGCCCCTGCGCGAGGAGCGCCGCCGATGACCCTCTCGATCATCGCCCGCTGCGAGGAGACCGGCTGGTTCGGCTACGCCGTGGCGTCCTGCTGCCTCGCCGTCGGCACCCGCATCTGCGACGCCCGGCCGGGGGTGGGCACCGTCGCCGTGCAGGACGGCGGCTGGCTGCACTGGCGCGACGCCCTGCTCGACCTGCTCGACCGCGGCCTCACCGCCGCCGAGGCCACCGCGATGATCGCTCTGGCCGACGACGCCCCCGCCAGCCAGATCGCGGCCGTCGGAGCCGCCGGCCCGGCCTCGGCCTTCACGGGTCCGAGCAGCACGCCGCACACCGGACACCGAGCCGAGGGCGCGCTCAGCGCCCAGGCCAACACGATGGCCGTGCCGGGTGTCGCCGACGCCCTGGTCGAGGCCTTCACCAGCGCCAGCGGCCCGCTCGAGCACCGGCTCGTGACAGCCCTGCTGGCCGCCGACGCCCTCGGCGAGCACGGCCCCGACTACCGCGGCCGCCAGTCCGCCGCCGTGCGCGTGGTGCCCGCGGAGCGCGGCCGGGTCGCCACCGGAGACGCGGACGACCCCCACCTCGACCTGCGCGTGGACGACTCCGCCCAGCCCACCCAGGACCTGGCGCGCCTCCTCGACGTCCACCGGGCCCACCGCCACCTCATCGCCTCCGGGATGGCTCAGGACGACGACGAGCGCCTCGCGCACGTCCGCCGGGCGGCTGAGGTCGCCCCCGGCGAGCGGGTGGTCGCTCCCCTGCTGGCCATCCGCACGGCGCTGGCCGGAGACGCCGACACCGCCCGGCACCTGCTGCACGAGGCCGCCCGGGCCAACCCTGCGACCTGGCAGTGGGCAGCCCGCGCCGCCGAGCGCGCCGCCGCAGCCGGTGGCCCGGGGGCCGAGCTGCTCGCCGCACTCGTGCGCGAGGAGGCACCCCGCGCCCCCTCCTGACGATCACGCGCCTGAGCGCCACCTCGTCGGCTCGTCGGCTCGCAGATGACAGGACGCCGACGTCCACCTGGGAGCAGACCGGTCTCGGCGCGCGGATCACGTCACGTGGGACCACGCTTCGAGGATGAAGATCCTGCTGATCATCCTGTGCTTCTTCTTCCCGTTCATCGCGGTGCTCATCAAGGACGGCCTGAGCCCCCGCGTGCTCATCGCCTTCCTGCTGCAGCTGCTGGGCCACATCCCGGGCGTGATCTACGGGATCCTGGTCGTCACGCGCGACTGACCTGTCGCAGCCCCGGGGCCGCCGTCTGGAGGCTGCGGGGACCACCCACCGCGGCCCGTGCGCGAGGACGGGCCGCGGGAGGCGGAGCGGGCAGCCCGAGCTCGCGTGCCAGAGTTGGTCCCGTGAGCAGCGCTGTCCGCCAGGCCGACCGGTTGCGCACGGTGCGCTACGACATCCGGGGGCCGCTGCTGCGCCGCGCCCGTGAGATCGAGGCCGCCGGACACGAGGTCATCAAGCTGAACATCGGCAACCCCGCCGCGTGGGGGCTGCACGCCCCGGACGGCGTCGTCCGAGGTCTGGTCGAGCACATCAACGACGCCGAGGGCTACAGCGACGCCCGCGGCATCCTGACCGCCCGCGAGGCGGTGTCCGACTACTACACCGGGCGCGGCGTGATCGGCGTCGGGCCGGACCACGTGATGCTCGGCAACGGGGTCTCCGAGCTCATCGTCATGACGCTCCAGGCCCTGCTCGACCCGGGCGACCAGGTGCTGGTCCCCTCCCCCGACTACCCCCTGTGGACGGGCGCGGTGCGCCTGTCCGGCGGCACGGCCGTGCACTACCGCTGCGACGAGGAGGACGGCTGGCAGCCCGACGTCGCCGACGTCGCGGCCAAGGTCACCCCGGCCACCAAGGCGCTGGTGCTCATCAACCCGAACAACCCGACGGGCGCGGTGTACTCGCGCGAGACCCTGCTGGCCCTGCTCGACGTGGCGCGCCAGCACGGCCTGCTGGTGCTCGCCGACGAGATCTACGACCACATCCTGTTCGCCGGCGACGACGGGACCGTCGTGCACGAGCACGCCGCGGCGCTGGCGCCCGACCTCGTGGTGCTCACCCTGTGCGGGCTGTCCAAGAACCACCGCGCGGCGGGCTTCCGGTCGGCCTGGCTGGCGATCAGCGGCCCCCGCGAGCGCGCCTCCGACTACCTCGACGGCCTCGAGCTGCTGGCCAACATGCGCATGTGCCCCAACGTGCCAGCGCAGCACGCGGTGGCCTCGGCGCTGGCCGACCGCGCGAGCATCGACCCGCTGCTGGCGCCCGGGGGCCGGCTGCGCGAGCAGCGCGACCACGCGCTGCGCCGCCTGCGCGCCATCCCGGGCGTCTCGTGCGTGGAGCCCCGCGGGGCGCTGTACCTCTTCGCGAAGCTGGACCGCGAGGTCTACCCCGTCGACGACGACGAGGCGCTGGTCATGGACCTGCTGAACGCCGAGCACCTGCTCGTCACGCACGGCACGGGGTTCAACCTGCCCACGCCCGACCACCTGCGGATGGTGTTCCTGGCACCCGTCGACGTGCTGGACGACGCCGCCGACCGGCTCGAGAGGTTCCTCGCCGGCCGGCGGCGCTGAGCGCGGCGTGCTCAGTCGTCGGAGACGGTGACCGTCACCTCGATGTTGCCGCGGGTGGCGTTGGAGTAGGGGCACACCTGGTGGGCGGCGTCGGCCAGCTCCTGGGCCTGGACGTGGTCGAGCTCGGGGATGGTGACCTCGAGGTGCACGGCCAGGCCGTAGCCGCCGCCCTCGACGGGACCGAGGCTGACCTGGGCGCCGACGCTGCTGCCCTCCACGGACACCTTGCGCTGACGGGCCTGGCCGAGCAGCGCGGAGTGGAAGCACGCGGCGTACCCGGCGGCGAACAGCTGCTCGGGGTTGGTGCCCTCGCCGGAGCCGCCCGCCTCCTTCGGGGGCGCGAGCTGCAGGTCGAGCGTGCCGTCGCTGGTGCGGACCTGGCCGGAGCGGCCGGAGCCGGTGCTCAGCGCCTCAGCGGTGTAGATGGTCTTCTCGAGCTGGGTGGTCATGGGGTTCCTCCTGGGTGGCGGGTGGTGGACGGGCGTTCGGGCAGGGGGATCTGCCGCTCGAGCACGCGACGGACCGCCGCGGTGCCGATGGCGAGGTGCCGCAGCTCGGTGTCGCTCAGCTGCGCGGTGACCTCCGCGCTCCGGGCCTGGAAGCTGCGGGCCATGCCGTCGGCCCACTCCAGCGTGCGCGGGGTGGGGTCGAGCCGCACCACGCGGCGGTCGTCGGGGTCCGGGCGGCGCTGCAGGTAGCCGGCCTCGACGAGCCTGTCGACGACACCGGAGACGGTCGGCGCGGACAGCCCCAGCCGGGTGCACAGCGCGCCACCGGTGGAGGCGCCGTCGGCGAGCACCACGAGCAGGCACTTGAGCTGGACGATGGTCAGCGGCAGGGTCAGCAGGTCGTCCAGGACCGACCTCAGGGCCAGGTGCTGGACGGCCTCCTGCTCCGCCAGCACCCGCGCCTCGAGGGCGACGCGCTCGGGCGCAGCGGCGGCCGTGCGACCGCTGCCGCTGTCGTCGTCCTGGGTGCCGCTCACGGCAGGTCAGGCGGCGGTGGGACCGGCGAGGACGGCGCGCGCCCGGTCGCCCAGGCCGGCGTCGGTGACGACGTCGTAGGAGCCGGCCGCCAGGCCCCGCACCGAGCTGAAGTCGCGCTGTCCGCCGGTGGCGAGGTGGCCGAAGAACCCGAAGACGGCACCCCAGAAGGCACCGATCACCAGGCCGACCAGGAGCAGCGTGAAGAAGCCGCCCACGGCGAACAGGCCCATGAGCAGGCCGATGAAGAGGCCGAACCAGGCTCCGCTGGCCGCACCGAGACCCGTCGCGCGCGCCTTGGTGAGGCGACCCGTGACCTGCTCGACGATCGTCACGTCGCGACCGACGATGCGCACCGAGCCGACGGGGAATCCGGCGTCGGACAGGGCGTCGACGGCGTGCTGCGCCTCGACGTACTCGCGGTAGCGACCGACCAGCTGCTCGGACCCGTCGTTCGCGGCGGGGACCAGCGGGGTGTCGGTGGTCTGCGTCATGCTTCCTCCTCGTCGGGACCGCACGCCCGAGGATCGGGTCGTGCGGTGGGTCACTGTTCGCCTTGCACTAACAGTCATACCCGGACGAACGACTTCCAAACGCCCCGCGCTCATCTGCCAGGAGGTCCTCGGTGCCCACCCAGGCCGTCGTCGACGAGCCCTCGGACCACGACGCGACAGCTGTCGGTGCGGTGCACCTGCGCTCCTGGCACGAGACCTACGACCACGCGCCGGGCCTCGACGCCGCCTGGGTGGACGAGCACGTCGGCCCCATGGCCTCACCCGCCGCCGACGAGTTCCGGCGCGCCGTCTTCGCGGCGCAGCGCGCCGACCCGTCGCGCACCCTGTACCGCGTGGCCCGGGCGGGCGGCGAGGTGGTCGGCTTCGTGCACGCCTCCGTCCAGCAGCACCAGGACGACGACGACGAGGTGCGCCTCGAGGGGCTGTACCTGCTGTGCTCCGAGCACGGGACCGGCCTGGCCGACCGGATGCTCGGCGAGGCGCTGGCCTGGGCCGGGGCTCGTGCGGTGGTGCTGGAGGCGTCACCGCTGAGCGTGCGCTCCGTCCCGTTCTACCGACGGCACGGCTTCGAGCCGACCGGCGAGACGGGCCTGTTCCGGGACCGCGTGCCCACCGTGTCTCTGCGCCGCGCCGCCCCTGACCGCGGTCGGCCGCGGACCTGACCGCGGTCACCTGCGGACGTCCCGCCCCAGGACCACCTCCCCGCCGGACCTGACCGCGGTCACCTGCGGACGTCCCGCCCCAGGACCACCCCGCCGGAACTGACCACGGTCACCTCTGCAACTGACCTCGGTCACCTGCAGACCGGGAAGGAGGCAGAGCCCCACCCCGGGCCGCGGGGCGGGGACGCCGTCAGCCGCCGAACGGACCCCGGATCCGCAGGCCGGCGAGGTTGAACTCCTCGGCCTGCCGCTCGGCGAGCTCGCGCGGCGTGCGGCCACCCGGCGGCGGGAACCGCTTCGGCCCGAGCGCGAGCCACCCCGCGAACCTGCCGACGGCCGCCAGCACGCTCCCCACCCGCCTCATGATCGGACGGTACGCCGCCGCGTCGGCGATCACCAGCACCTCCGGAGTGCCGACGGGCCTGTCGCGTGCGACCGTCATGGTGTGCCGATCACCACCACGGGCTTCAGCCACGTCCGCCTCACCGTCCGCGACATCGCCGTCTCCCGGCGGTTCTACGACGCGGTCTTCGGCTGGGAGGTGGCCTTCGAGGTCCCCGCCGACGCCGACCAGGCCACCCGCGACCAGCTGTGGTTCGTCTTCGACGGCGTCATCTACAGCACCCCGGGCGGGCTGCTCGGGCTGCGGCCCGTCGCACCCGGCGACGACTCCTTCAGCGAGGACCGCGTGGGCTTGGACCACCTGTCCTTCGCCGTCGCCTCGAGGGCCGACCTTGACGACGCCGTCGCCGTCCTCGACGCCGCCGGCGTCGCGCACGGCGGGGTGAAGGACGCCGGTGCCATGCACCTGCTGGAGTTCCGCGACCCCGACGGGATCGCCCTGGAGCTCGTCGCGACGAAGGGCTGAGGCCCTACCCTCCGGGCATGATCCCGCTCGACCACGTGCTGGCCTTCGTCGTCGCCTCGGTGCTGCTGGTCGTCATCCCCGGTCCGAGCGTCCTCTTCGTGCTCGGGCGGTCGATCGCGCACGGACGCCGCGCCGGGGTGCTGAGCGTGCTCGGCAACGCCCTCGGCACGGTGCCGGCGGTGCTCGCGGTGGCGTTCGGGGTGGGCGCGGTGGTGGCGGCGTCGGTGGTCGCGTTCACGGTGCTGAAGCTGGCCGGTGCGGCTTACCTGGTGTGGCTGGGCGTGCAGGCGGTCCGCCACCGGCACGACCACGCCCGCGTCGAGGCCCCGAGGCCGGCGACCACGGCCCAGCTGCTCCGGCAGGGCTTCGTGGTGGGGGCCACCAACCCGAAGACCATCGCGTTCTTCGTGGCGGTGCTGCCGCAGTTCGTGGCGGTGGACGCCGGCCCGGTGTGGGCGCAGCTGCTCGTCCTCGGCGTGGTGTTCCAGGTCGTGGCGGTGGTCTCCGACAGCGCGTGGGCGCTGGCGGCGGGCACGGCCCGGGCGTGGTTCGCGCGCTCCCCGCAGCGGATGTCCACGCTGTCCGGTACGGGCGGCGTCATGATGATCGGCCTGGGCGGCACTCTGGCCCTGTCGGGCTCCAAGCACTGACGTGCAGGCCGTGTGCGGGCCTGGTCTGGGGTGTGCGCAGGCCGCTGACCTGTGACGACGTCGCTGCCACGGTGGTCGGGTGCTGCTGCTGCGCGCCGTCGTCGTCCTGCTGGTCTGCGGGGTGCTCGTCCCTGGATCGCTCAGGGCCTGCGCTCCCGCGCCTGACGGACTCCCAGCCCCCATGGCCGTCAGGACGACGATGACCGCGCCCGTCCTGCGGGTGCCCGTGGGGCTGCTCGCGCCGTCGCCCGGTGAGGCGCTGCGCCTGCTGGTCGTCGAGGTGGCCGCCCCGTGACACGACAGAAGGCGGCGGGCCAGGCCTACGGTGCTCAGGTGGACGGGCAGCCCGTAACCAGCGACGACGCGCTGCGGGCGACGGTCCGGCGGCTGCTGCCCGGTACCACCGCCAGTGACGCCGGCGCCGCGGAGGTGGTGCGCGGGGAGTTCCACGACGTCGTCCTGCTGCCCGGCCGGGCGGCCGTCAAGGTGGCCCGGGGGCTGGCGGCCCAGCACCTGGAGCGGCGGACCGCCCTGCTCCACGCCCTGAGCGGCGCCGGGCTGCCGTTCGGCGTCCCGCGGCCGCTGAGCGAGGTGGTCCGGACGGGTCCGGCCACCGCCGCGGTGGCGCTCTCCTGGGTCCCCGGCGACGTGGCGCCCGCCGGGTCGGGAGGTCCGGCGCGGGTCGAGCAGCTGCAGCGGCTGCTGCGGGCGCTGGCGGAGGTCGACGTGTCACCGGCTGGCCCGGTCGGGCGCCACCTCGACGTGCCCCACGCCTACGCCGGCCGCGAGCGCTGGGCCGAGCGGATGGAGCAGGTGGTGGCGCTGCTCCCCGAGGACCTGCGGGCGGACGGCGCCGCACGCCTGCGCGCCGCGCGGGACCTGCCGCCGGTGGCGCCCGGCCTCGTCCACGGCGACCTCGCCGGCCACAACCTGCGCTGGCGAGCCGACGGGACGCTGGCCGGCGTCATCGACTGGGACCTGGCCGCCGCGTGGGACCCCGCTGTCGACGTGGGCTGCCTGGTCTGGTTCGGCTGGGACACCGTCGACGCGGTGTGCACCAGCCTGGGCGGCGCGTGGCCGGCGGCGGCCGCGCGGGCTCGGACGTGGTGCGCCACGTTCCGCCTGGAGGGCGTGGCGGCGCTGCTGGACGACGACGCCCCCGCCGACGTCGTGGCCGAGCGGCTCGGGCGTCTGGTGGCCGCGCTGCGGAGCGAGCGCGGCACCTGAGCCCGGGATGTGAGTGCGGCGCCTGAGCTCGGCCGGCGCGGCAAACCGGTGGCGCGGTGGGCGGGCGGTGCGCGACGGTCGTCGTCGTCCTCGTCGACCGAGGACGGCGCGGCACCACCGAGGAGGCGACCGTGGCGAGGAGCGCGACCGGACCCGCCGTGGACGAGGGGCGGTTGGCCGCCGTCGTCCGCAGCCGCTGGGGGCTGCCCGGGGCGCGGGTGCTGCCGCTGGGCGGCGGGATGAACTCGCGGACGTGGGTGGTGGAGGTGACCGCCGTGTGCGGGCGGGTGGGCAGGTGGGTGGCCAAGCAGGTCACCCCGGACCAGCACGACCCCTTCGTGCGTGGCCTGCGGGCGGCCGCGCTGGTGGACGGCGCCGGGGTGCGGACGGGCCCGCCCCGGCCGACCGAGGGCGGCGCTGACCACGCGGACCTGCCCGGCGGTCCGCTGGCGCTGCTGCGCTGGGTGGACGGCGCGCCGCTGGAGGTCGACGACGACGATGCGCCGGCCCTCATGGGCTCGACCCTGGGTGCTGCGCACCGAGTGCTGCGTGGCGAGGGCGACGCATCGGCGGCGGGCTTCCCGCCGTGGCCGGACCTTCTCGGGGAGCACCTCGACGTGGAGCCCTGGGTGCGCCCGGCCGTGACCGGGGCGCTGGGCGCCTACCGGGCCCTGCTTGCCGACGACGGCGATACGGGCCCGCTGGAGGTGGGGCTCCTGCACGCCGACCCCGCGCCCGACGCCTTCCTGCGGCCCGCCGTCCCGGGCGGCGGGACGTGCGGGCTCATCGACTGGTCGAGCGCGGAGCACGGGCCGCTGCTCTACGACGTCGCCTCGGCCGTCATGTACGTCGGTGGTCTCGAGCGCGGGCGGTCGCTGGTGGAGGCCTACGCCGCGGCGACGGCGCCGGGGTCGGACGCCGCGCTGCTGCTCCCTCGCGTGGAGGTGCTGCTGCAGCTGCGCCAGGCGGTCCAGGCGGCGTACTTCGCGCGGCGCCTGGCGGTGGACGACCGCACCGGGATCGACGGGCCCGAGGGCAACCTCGAGGGCCTGCACCACGCGCGGGACTACTTCGCCGACCTCGCCTGAGGTCCCCGGCGCGGCGGGTGTCGGGCGCCCGGCCGTGTGCGTCACGATCAGCGACGTGGCACTGCCCACCCGCACCGCCAGCGCTGACGCCGGCGGACCCGCTCCGACGCAGCGCCCCGCCCCGTGGGTGCGCTGGGCGGTGCTCGGCGTGCTCCTCGCGACCGTCGTCCAGCTGGCGGTGGGCGCGACCAGCGACCTGCCGCAGTTCGCCGGCAAGGGGTTCGGAGCGCGGCTGGCCGCCTACCCGGTGCTCATGCTGCTCGTGCCGCTGGTGGCGGTGGTGCGGCGCGCGCGGCGCAACCACCGGCACCTCCCGTCGGGTCCGCTGCCGTGGACGGCGACGCTGCTGGTGGCGGTGCCGTTCCTCGTCGACGTCACGGGCAACACCCTCGACCTCTACGACGCCGTCGTCTGGTGGGACGACGCCAACCACCTCGTGAACTGGGCGCTGCTGTCCGGCGGTGCCGGCCTGCTGCTGCGCAGCGGCGGGGTGGGTCCGCGCTGGGCGCTGGCGCTCTGCACGGCCGGGGTGGGCGCGCTGCTGGCCGTCGCGTGGGAGCTCGGGGAGTGGGCCACCTTCATCAGGTTCGGGGAGGTGGACGGCGGGCTCGCCGCCGCGTACGGCGACACCCTGGGCGACCTGGCCCTGGGCTGCCTGGGCGCTGCAGCGGCCGGCGTCGTCGTCGCCCGGCGGACCACGCAGCTGTCGCGCCGTCGCCGCAGCTGACGCCCCTTGGCCGCAGCTCCCGCCCCATCGGACGAGCTCCCGCCCCATCGGACGAGCTCCCGCCCCATCGGACGAGCTCCCGCCCCATCCGCAGGGCTGATGGGGCGGGAACTCGCACGATGGGGCGCCTTCTGCTCCGCGAGGGCCTCCCCAGAGGAGGACGTTGCTCACCTCGCCGGGCGCGAGGAGCATCGCGCGCGTGTTCCTGACGATGCGCAGGATCAGGACCACGCCCGGGCCGGCGCGCGAGGTCACCCGCCTCATCGAGTCGGAGCACGTGCCGCTGGTGGAGCAGGTCGAGGGCTACGTGTCCTACCCGCTGGTCGACCTCGGCGCTGCAGCGGCCGGCGTCGTCGTCGCCCGGCGAGCCGCGACGGCCACACCCCATCGCGGGAGCTGACGCCCCTTCGGCACCCGGCGGAACGGGAGCGGGGTCAGGCGGCGGCGGTGATGGAGGCCTGCCAGTCCTCGTGGAGCCGCGCGAAGCGCCCGCCGGCGGCCACCAGCTCGGCCGGGGAGCCGTCCTCCACCACGCGGCCGCCCTCCACCACGAGCACGCGGTCGGCGGTCATCACGGTGGAGAGGCGGTGGGCGACCACCACGGCCGTGCGGTCGGCGAGCAGCCGCTCGAGCGCCTCCTGCACGTGCTGCTCCCCCGGCACGTCGAGGGAGCTGGTGGCCTCGTCGAGCACGAGCACCGCGGGGTCGGCGAGGAAGGCCCGGGCGAAGCTCACCAGCTGGCGCTGACCGGCGGAGAGCCGCACGCCGCGGCTGTCCACGGGGGTGTCGTAGCCGGCGGGGAAGGTCGTGACGAGGTCGTGCACGCCGACCGCGCGCCCGGCCGCCTCGACCTCCGCGCGCGTGGCGCCCGGGCGCCCGACGGCGATGTTGTCCGCCACCGACCCCGAGAACAGGTACGCCTCCTGGGTCACCATGACCACGGCGCGGCGCAGGTCTGCCGGGTCGACGGAGCGCACGTCCACGCCGTCGAGGCGCACGGCGCCGCGGCGCACGTCGTAGAACCGCGCCACCAGCTTGGCCACCGTCGACTTCCCGGCCCCTGTGGACCCGACCAGCGCCACGGTCTGCCCGGCGGGGACGTGCACGTCCACGTCGTGCAGCACGTCGGGCCCGTCGGCGTAGCCGAAGGTCACGTGGTCGAGCACCAGCTCGCCGCGCGGGCGCTCGAGCGCGACGGGTGCGGCCGGGTCGGTCAGCCGCGGCTCCTCGACCAGCAACGCGGCGAGCTTCTCCAGCGCCGCCTGCGCGGACTGGAAGGAGTTGTAGAACATGCCGACGTCGCGCAGCGGCGTGAAGAAGCGCCGCGCGTACAGCACCGCCGCCACCAGCACGCCCACCGCCAGCTGCCCGTCCAGCGCGCGCAGACCGCCGATGAGCAGCACCGCGGCCACCGTCACGTTGCCGATCATGGTGAGCCAGAGGTCGAAGACGCCGTTGACCCGCAGCGCCTTGTCGGTCACCGAGCGGTACTCCTCGGCGAGGTCGGCGTAGGAGTCGGCCACCGGGCGCTCGCGCCGGAACGCCTGCACGGCGCGCACCCCGGTCATCGTCTCGACGAACGCCACGATCACCCGGGCCGCCACCACGCGGGTGCGCCGGTACTGCTCCTGCGAGCGCCGCTGGAACCACCGCGTCAGCACCACCCCGGGCACCACCGCCACCAGCAGCACCGCCCCGGAGCGCCAGTCGAGCACCGCCAGCAACACCGCCGTGAGCAGCATCGACGTGGCGCTGGTGGCGAGCGTGGTGACACCGCCGTCGAGCAGCTCGCGCACGGCCTCCAGGTCGGAGGTCTGGCGGGAGATGATCCGGCCCGACGTGTACCGCTCGTGGAACTCCAGGTCCAGCCGCTGGGTCTGGCGGAACACCCGGCGGCGCAGGTCGAGCAGCACCGCCTGGCTGGCCGCCGCGGACTGCCGGACGACGGCGGCCGAGAGCGTCCCGCCGAGCACCGCCGCCACGAGGTAGCCGCAGCCGACGAGGACCAGCGGCACGGCGTCACCGCGCCGCAGGGCCGGCAGGCCCGCGTCGATGCCGGCCGCCACCAGCGCCGGGCCCGCGACCACCGCGGCCTGGCTGACCACCACCAGCACCACCAGCAGCCACACCCGGGCGCGCACGGGCCGCAGCACCGAGCGCAGCAGCGGCAGCGACTGGCCGCGCTCGTCGTCGTCCTGGTCCTGGCCGGCGGGCCGGGTCGTGGCAGCGGCAGCGGCGCTCACGCGGCGTCCTCGTCGTCGTCCTCGTCGTCCTCGGTGCCCTCCAGGGCGGTGAGCACGTAGCGGTAGTGGGGGTGCTCCCGCAGCAGCTCGTCGTGCGTGCCGACCCCGGTGATGCGCCCGCCCTCCAGCACGGCCACCCGGTCGGCCAGGGCCACGGTGGAGGTGCGGTGGGCGACGACGAGCGTGGTGGTGCCCGCCAGCACGTCGCGCAGCCGCTCGGTGACCACGGCCTCGGTGGTGACGTCGAGGGCGGACAGCGGGTCGTCCAGCACCAGCACGCTGGGGTGAGCGGCCACCGCCCGCGCCAGGGCCAGGCGCTGGCGCTGCCCGCCGGACAGGCTCAGGCCCTCCTCGCCCACCCGCGTGTCGACGCCGTCGGGCAGGCGCTGCACGAAGTCGGCACTGGCCACCCGCAGGGCCTCGGCCAGCAGGCGCGCCCGCTCGGCCTCGTCCGGACCCGACGGGCCGGTGGGCAGCCCGAGCAGCACGTTCTCGGCCACGGACTCCGAGAACAGCACCGGGTCCTCGAAGGCCACGGCGACGGCGGAGCGCACGTCCTCGCGGCGCAGGTCCCGCACGTCGACGCCGTCCAGCAGCACCTGACCCTCCGTCGGGTCGACCAGGCGCGGCACCAGCTGGGCGAGCGTGGTCTTGCCGCTGCCGGTCAGGCCCACCAGCGCGGTGGTGCGGCCGGGCTCGAGCACCAGGTCCACCCCGTCGAGCACGGGCCGCTCGCCGTCGTCGTGCGTGAAGCTCACCCCGCGCAGCTCCACGCGGGAGCCCCGCGGGCCGGGCGCCGGGGGCGCCAGCGGGCGCGGCGGGTCCTGCACCTCCGAGACCGTCTCGATGACGTCGAGGTACCTGTCGGTGGCGGTGCGCGCGTCGAGGGTCATGGCCAGCAGCTGGCCGATCCGCTCCACGGGGGCGTTGACCACGGCGGCGGTGGCGAAGAACGCGACCAGCGCGCCCACCGACAGCCGCCCCGTGGACGCCAGCCAGACGCCGAGCACGAGGCTCACCGCGGCGGCGGTCTCGGGGATCACCCCCAGCGCGAGCGTCACGCGCGAGAGGGTGCGGGCCTTGAGGATCTCGGTGTCGCGCAGGCCCTCGGCGGCCCGCGTGAAGTCGCCGAGGGCGTCGGCGCCGCGGCCGAAGGCCTTGAGCACGCGGATGCCGTGCACGGACTCCTCCACGCGCCCGGCCAGGTCACCGGCCTGGTCGCGGGCGCGCCGGGCCACCACCCGGTAGTCCTCCCGGAACCGGAACCCCAGCCACAGCACGGGCACCGCGCCGACGAGGTAGACCAGGCCCAGGGGCCACGCCGTCCACAGCATCAGGCCGACGCCCACCACCACGGTGGTGATGGACACCACCAGCATGAGCAGGCCGAAGATCAGCCAGCGGCGCACGGTGGACAGGTCCGACATCGCCCGCTGCAGCAGCTGCCCGGTGGACCACCGGTCGTGGAAGCTCAGCGACAGGTCGAGCAGGTGGCGGAACAGGTCCAGGCGCATGGTCGCCTCGACGGTGGTGCCCGGGGTGGCGACGAAGACGCGCCGGCTCCAGATGAGCACGGCCTCCACCACCCCGAGCACCAGCACGAGCGCGACCGCCTCGAGCACGGCGGCCCGGGAGCCGGAGGTGAGCAGCGGCCCGTTGACCAGCTCGCGCAGCACCTGCGGCACGGCCAGGGCGATGAGGCTGGCGCACAGCGCCGCCAGCGTGCCCAGGGCCATGCGCGGCAGGGCGGGGCGGGCCCAGTCGGCCAGGCGCAGCAGGCTGCGCGTGGTCGAGGCGGGACGGTCCGGTGGTGCGGACGACGGGGTTGACGACGACGACGGCGGTCGGGCGGCGGCGGTGCGGACGGCCTGGCGGCGGAGCGTGCGGGGCTGGACCCGCTCGCGCGGGGTGCGCCTGCTCGCCCTCACTGCGCCGGAGCCGTCCCCCGCCAGAAGCGGTGTTCTGAAGCAACCAGCACGCCCCCAGTCTCCTCCCGCGAGGCCGGTGCTGTCACCCACGGAGATCACTCCTGTTCGTGATCATGGGCTTCCCGCGCAGGACGACCGCGCCTGAGCTCCCGGTTGCGGTTCCGGGGAGCGGCGGCAGGCTGCGCGGCGTGAGCGAGAGCGAGACCCCTGCCGCTGCGGGCGCGGTGGCGCACCCCGAGGGGATCGGGCACGTGCGGCTGACCGTCACGGACGCCCGCAGGTCCAAGGCCTTCTACGGCTGGCTGCTCGGCGAGAACGCGCTGCGCACCGACTTCACGCACCTGTCGGGCGACCCGTCCGTCCGCGACGACCCGGACCGCGTCTACGGCGGCTGCAGCTTCACGGTCGGGCGCCAGGTGCTTGGCCTGCGGCCGGTGGCGCCCGCCGGGGACCGGTTCGACCCCGACCGGGTGGGCCTGGACCACCTGGCACTCACCGTCGGCTCGCGCGCCGAGCTGGAGGCGGCGGCGGAGCGACTGGCCGCCGCCGGTGTCGAGCACGGGGAGGTGACCGACCTGCCGGGCTTCCGCGTGACCATCCTGTCGGTGCAGGACCCGGACGGCATCAACCTCGAGCTGTCCGCGCCCCTGCAGCCCTGACCCCGGACCCGCGCCGCCCGAGCCCGTGGTCGCCACGACCGGTGAGCTCGCTGGGGAGCCTCACGCCCGGTGGGCAGGCTCACGTCCGGGTCTGCGCCCGGAAGCGGACGCCAGGCTGCCCACCGGACGCCAGGCTCCCCACCCGGCGCAGGGCCGCGCGAGCGGGACGTGGCGCTGGGGCGCGTGATCGTCGCGGGGAGGAGGCGGCGGGGGCGGGGCGTCAGGCGGGGTCGGCGAGGACGTCGAGGGCGCCCTGCAGGTCGGCCGGGTACTCGCTGCTGAAGGAGGTCCACTCCCCCGTCGCGGGGTGGTGGAACGCCAGGCCCTTGGCGTGCAGCCACTGCCGGGTCAGGCCCAGGCGCTGCGCGAGCGACGGGTCGGCGCCGTAGGTGAGGTCCCCGCAGCAGGGGTGGCGCAGGGCGCTCATGTGCACCCGGATCTGGTGGGTGCGCCCGGTCTCCAGGTGCACCTCGAGCAGCGTGGCGGCGCGGAACGCCTCGAGCGTCTCGTAGTGGGTGACCGACGGCTTGCCCTCGGCGGTGACGGCCCACTTCCAGTCCGAGGACGGGTGCCGGCCGATGGGCGCGTCGACGGTGCCGGAGGTCGGGTCGGGGTGGCCCTGGACGAGCGCGTGGTAGGTCTTCTCGACCGTCCGCTCGCGGAAGGCGTCCTTGAGCACGGAGTAGGCGTGCTCGCTCTTGGCCACCACCATGAGGCCGGACGTGCCGACGTCGAGGCGGTGCACCACGCCCTGGCGCTCGGCGGCACCGGAGGTGGAGATGCGGTAGCCCGCGGCGGCCAGCCCCCCGATGACGGTCGGGCCGGTCCACCCCGGGGAGGGGTGCGCGGCCACGCCGACGGGCTTGTCGACCACCACGAGGTCGTCGTCGTCGTGGACGACCCGCAGGCCGTCGACCGGCTCGGCGACCACCCGGGGAGCGGCCGGCGGGTCCGGCAGGGACACCTGCAGCCAGGCGCCGGCGCGCAGCCTCTCGGACTTGCCGACCACCGCACCGTCCAGCTCCACGCCACCGGCCTCGGCGACCTCGGCCACGCGCGAGCGCGACAGGCCCAGCAGGCGCGACAGGCCGGCGTCGAGCCGTTCGCCGTCGAGCCCGTCGGGGACGGGCAGGGAGCGGGTCTCAGGCACGTCCACCTCGACGGCGCGCGCCGGCGCGGCGCCCGTCGATCTCGATGCCGCGCAGCGCGAGGACCACGATGAGCGCGGCGGCGGTGCAGATCATGGAGTCGGCCACGTTGAAGACCGGCCAGTGCGGCAGCGCCAGGAAGTCGACCACGTGCCCGCGGGCGAACCCCGGGGCGCGCACGAGCCGGTCCACGAGGTTGCCGGTGGCCCCGGCCAGCAGCAGGCCCAGCGCGAGCGCCCAGGCCCGGCTGCCCAGCTTGCGGGAGACCCGCAGGACGGCGACGACGACGACGGCCGCGATGACCGTGAAGATCCAGGTGGCCCCGGTCGCGAAGGAGAACGCGGCACCGGGGTTGCGCAGCAGCACCAGCTGCAGCACGTCCCCGACGACCGGGACGGGCACGCCCGGGGTGAGCGCGGCCACGGCGAGCGCCTTGGTGACCTGGTCGGCGGCGAGGCCGACCAGGGCCACGGCCACGAGGAACCGGCGCAGGCGCCGGGCCCTGCGCTGGCGGGCGTGACCGAGCCCGTCCGTCCCCTCAGCGGGCACGGACGGGCTGGACCCGGTGGGCTCCGACGACACCGACGACACCGACGGCCCGCTCACGGGCGGGGTCGAGGCGGTGGGCCCCCCGGTGGACGGCTCGCTCAGCTAGCACCGCCACCGAAGGCGTAGCCCACGTCCTGGGCGGCCGGCGGGACCGGACGCCCGTTCTGGGCGCCCGCGCTGTTCCGGGTCTCGAGGTCGCGCAGCTGCGACTCGAGGTAGGACTTCATGCGGTTGCGGTAGTCCCGCTCGAAGATGCGCAGCTCGTCGATCTTGCGCTCGAGGAGCGAGCGCTCCTGCTCGAGGCTGCCGAGGGTCTGGCGGTGCTTCTCCTCGGCCTCGCGCACCAGGCGACCGGCGCGCTCCTTGGCCTCGCCGAGGATCTGGTCGCGCTGCTCCTCACCGGAGCGGACGAAGTCGTCGTGGAGCTTCTGGGCCAGCGCGAGCATGCCGGTGGCCGACTCCAGCGGCTGGCCGCCGCCCAGCACGGGCGCGGGCGCCGGGGCGGCCGCGACGGGGGCCGGGGCCACCTGCTGCGGGACGGGGCCCGTGGCACCGCCACCGCGGCTCAGGTCGGTCACGCGCCGCTCGCAGGCCGAGAGGCTCTGCTGCAGCTGCTCGTTCTCCGCCGTCAAGCGACGCAGCTCACCCACGACCTCGTCGAGGAAGTCGTCGACCTCGTCCTGGTCGTACCCCTCGCGGAACTTGGTGGGCTGGAACCGCTTGTTGACGACGTCCTCGGGCGTCAGCGCCATGTGGTCACCTCTTCGAGAGTCACCGCGGTGGCACGCACCGGGCCTGCTATCAGTCGCACGCCACCGTAGCCGACGGCACGCGCCGGTGCGGTCAGGAGCCGCACGCGGTGTGTTGCACCCCCCACGGGGAGGCCGGGCAGGCTCACGCGACCGAGCGCGCGGCGGTCTGCAGCAGGCTCATGAGCAGCGAGCAGCCCAGCGCCAGGATGATGAAGGCGAGGTCCAGCTGGATGCTGCCCAGGCGGATGGGCTTGACGACGCGCCGCAGCCCGCGCAGGGGCGGGTCGGTGACGGTGTAGACGGTCTCCGCGATGACCAGCACCGCGCCGCGCGGGCGCCAGTCGCGGGAGAAGACCTGCACCCACTCCAGCACCAGCCGACCGATCAGCAGCACGAAGAAGAGCAGCACGACGAGGTACAGCAGCTGGAAGAGCAGGCTCACCGGTCCATCATCCCCGACCCGGGGCACTGCCGGGGTCGCCCGCGGTCCCGGGCGCGTCCTCTTCGGCGCACCCGCGCGGTCACGCCGAAGAGGGGGCACCGCGGCAGCGGTGCCCCCTCGTGGCGGGCGGATGAGGGGCGCCTCGCCCGCCACCGCCGGTGAGCCGGCAGGTCAGGACTGGTTGAAGACCGCCTTGACCTGGCCGACCGGCTCACCGGTGACCTCGACGTGCGCCGGGGAGAGCAGGAAGACCTTGTTGGTGACGCGCTCGATGTTGCCGTGCAGGCCGAACACGAGCCCCGCGGAGAAGTCGACGAGGCGCTTGGCGTCGGCGTCGGACATGTCCGTCAGGTTCATGATCACCGGCACGCCGCCGCGGAAGCACTCACCGATGGCCTTGGCCTCGTTGTAGGTGCGGGGGTGGATCGTGGTGATGCGGCGCAGGTCCGCGACGGGCGCGGGGGTGAAGCGGGCCACCGAGCGGTCGCGCGTGATCGGCGTCACCTCGGCCCGGTACTCGGACTCGTCCACGGCCACCTCGTCCTCCACCTCGTCCCAGGCGTCGACGTCGAGGTCGCGCGGCTCGGCGTAGCGCGGGTCGTCCTCGCGCAGCCCCATCCACACCATCGACTTGTGCAGCGCTCCAGCCATGACCCGCTCCTCCTGTCCGTGCTCCGGCCGCCCGCCCCGGCGGTCGCTCGCGACACCGTGTGACCCGTTAGCCCCTTCGGGCTCTTGAGCCTCACTCGTCTCGCTAGTCACAGAAGTTACACGATGGGGGGCCGCGCGCCCAGCACGGCGCGTCCGACACGCACATGAGTGGCGCCGGCGTCCACGGCGGCCTCCAGGTCCCCGCTCATCCCCGCCGAGACCGCCACGGCCCCCGGGTGGTCCACCCGCACCCGCGCGGCCACCTGCGCCAGCCGCTCGAACGGGCCGCGCGGGTCCGCACCCGCCGGCGCCACGGCCATGACGCCCGCCAGCCGCAGCCCCTCCGCCGCCGCCACCGCGGCCGCCAGGTCGGCCACCTCGTGCGGCGCAGCGCCGCCGCGACCGGGGTCGCGCTCGTCGTCGTCGGCGAGGTCCACCTGCACGAGCACGTCCAGGACGTGGCCGGCCGGCCGGACCCCCTCCTCCAGGGCGCGCCGGTGGCCCCGCTGCAGGGCCGCGACGAGCCGCTCCCGGTCCACCGAGTGCACGACGTCGGCCCAGGCGGCCACCGCGGCAGCCTTCTTGGTCTGCACCTGCCCGACCTGGTGCCAGCGCAGACCCAGGTCGGCGCACGCCCGGGCCTTCTCCCCGGCCTCCGGCTCGCGGCTCTCCCCCACGTCCGTGGCGCCGCACCCGGCCAGCAGGCGCACGTCGGAGGCCGGGAAGGTCTTGGTCACCACCACCAGCCGCACCGACCCGGCGGGCCGGCCGGCGGCGGCCTCCGCGTCCGCCACCCGCCGGCGCACGTCGGCGAGGTTCGCCGCCAGCTCCCCCGCCCGGTGCTCGCCCGCCTGCCCGTCCGTCTGCTCGCCCGGCTGCTCGCCCGCCTGCTCAGCCACGTCCCTCGCTCCTCCACGCCAGCCCCGCCCACCGCGGCGCGGCCGGCCCCGAGCGGCGCACGGACCCCAGCGCCGCGTCCTCCACGGTGCACCCGCGCAGCTGCTCCGCCGCCACGCCGAGGTCCGCCAGCTGCTCCAGCACGCCGGCGGCCACGTCCAGGGCCGGGGTGCCCGTCCAGGTGCGGGACGCCGTCACGGGGTGGCGCGCGGCCACCTCCTCGCGCATCGCCGCCGGCACCTCGTAGCACCTGCCGCAGACCGAGGGCCCGAGCACCGCGACCGTCCGCGACGGCTCCGCCCCCACCTCGGCCATGAGCGCGACGGCGGCCCCCACCACCCCGGCGTCCATGCCGCGGCGCCCGGCGTGGGCCACCGCCACCACGCCGGCGACGGGGTCGGCCAGGAGCACGGGCACGCAGTCGGCCACGAGCACGGCCAGCGCCAGGCCCGGCACGTCGGTGACCAGGGCGTCCGCCTCCGGCGGCGGACCGTCCCAGGGGCCCCGCACCAGCGCGGCGGTGGCGCCGTGCACCTGCCGGGCCACCAGCAGCCGGTCGGGGCGCACGCCGACGTCGGCCGCCAGGCCGGCGCGGGCCGCTCGCGCGGCGGCGGCGTCCCCGCCGGTGTGGTCGGCCAGGTCCGGGCCGCCGGACAGCGCCCACGCCGCTCCGCCGGGCAGGGTGCGGCGCCACGTCGTCATCGACGGCGACGACGACGAGGGCGGCGGCGGAGCGCCGGCCGCTCCGCCGGGCGGGCTCGCGGACGTCCGGGAGCGTGCAGAGAGGTCGGGCGGGCTCGCCATGGGACGAGCCTGCCCGACCTCTGCTGCCGGCCGCCGCGCGGGGCGGCCGGGTGGATCGCTACTTCAGGAAGTCGGGGACGTCGAGGTCCTCCGGCTCGGAGCGGCCGTAGCGGGCGCGGGCGGGCTCGCGCTCCACCACGCCGTGGCTGCCGGTGTGCACGCCGTTGTGGCCGCCGTCGTACTGACCGGGCAGCTGGTTCGACGCGTAGGCGGGAGCCGGGGCGGGCTCGGCGCCCGGACCGTCGTCCAGGGCGCTGGGCGTGCCCTGCGGGCTGCGCCAGTCGCTGTAGCCGGCGTCGTACTGCTCGCCGTAGCCGTCACGGCCCTCGGCCTGCGGGGCCGGCTGCTGCTGGCGGACGGGCTGCTGCTCGCCGTACGGCGAGGGAGCGGCCGCGCGGGCGGGCTGCTGCCAGCTCGGGCGGTCGGCGGGGGCCACGGCCGGGGTCTGGCCGGTGCGGGGCCCCGCGGCGCGGGCCGGGGCGGCGACGGCCGGCTGCTGGCCGGTGCGCGGCGCGACCGGGCCGGCGGGGCCGGCGCCGAAGCCGCTGTGCGCCGGGCG